>NZ_JASATW010000057.1:0-9844 GCF_030405905.1 Sphaerothrix gracilis Ecp01 | reverse complement strand
GGTTTTAACGCCGACCCTACGAGCTGAACTGGCTACCCATAAGGCTGAAATTCTCTCATTTTTGCGAGGAATCAAAACTGGGGGCAATGGGACGGCTGACTCAATTCAGCCTGTTTCACGCCGCCAAGAACTGCCCCTCTCGTTTGCACAACAGCGGCTCTGGTTTCTAAATCAGCTAGAGGGGCCTAGCGCTACCTATAACGAGTTTCGTGCTCTGCACATTGAGGGAGCACTGCAGTTAGACGTGCTAGAGCAGAGTTTAACTGAGGTAGTTCGGCGTCACGAAATTTTGCGAACGACGCTGGTAGAGGGCCAAGACGGGCCAATACAGGTAATTCAGGCCGCAACAGCTATCAGACTAAAAGTTGTTGCCCTGCAGTCCAAATCTCAGGTGCAGCGGTTGGCTGCAGTCCAGCAGTGGATGACTGCGGTAGCCCAGCAGCCTTTTGATCTAGCCCGTGGCCCCTTACTGCGAGTTGTCCTGCTGCAGCTCGCAGCGGCTGAGTCTCAGCTCCTGGTGACAATGCCTCATATCGTAGCTGACGGCTGGTCCATGAGCCTCCTCATCAACGAGCTAGCCACCCTCTACCGCGCCTTCGCCCAGGCTCAGCCCTCACCCCTGCCCCCCCTGCCTATCCAATACGCCGACTTCGCCCACTGGCAGCGACAGTCACTCCAGGGCCAAAGACTCGAACAGCAGCTCGCCTACTGGCGGCAGCAGCTCGCTGGCCTACCCGCCCTGTTGCCCTTGCCCACCGACAAGCCCCGCCCACCCCTCCAAAGCTTCCACGGCGCCCGCAGCCACTTCTGCCTCGATGCCAGCCTCACCGCCCAGCTCAAACAGCTGGCTCAGCGCTGCGGCGCCACCCTGTTCATGGCTCTAGTCGCCGCCTTGAGCGTGCTCCTCGCTCGCTACAGCGGCCAGAAAGACATCGCCATCGGCTCTCCCATCGCCAACCGCAACCGGCCAGAGCTAGAGCCGCTGATTGGCTTCTTCGTCAACACCCTGGTGCTGCGCAGCCGCCTTGAAGACAATCCCAGCTTCGAGGCGCTGCTGAGCCAGGTACGTCAGAGCGCCCTGGCTGCCTATGCTCATCAAGACCTGCCGTTTGAAAAGCTGGTGGAAGAGCTGCGGCCTGAGCGATCGCTGAGCCATAGCCCGCTGTTCCAGGTGATGCTGGTGCTGCAGAACACGCCGCCAGCGGCGCTGACCCTGCCAGAGCTGGAGCTGACCCCGATAGCAGATGAGCAGAGCAGCGCCGCCAAGTTCGACCTGACCCTGTTTGTCACAGAGACGGCAGCGGGTCTGAGCGGCATGTGGCGCTACAGCACCGACCTGTTCGAGGCGGCCACGATAGCGCGGCTGAGCGGCCACTTCCAGCAGTTGCTGCGGTCGATTGTGGCCAGTCCGCAGCAGCGTGTCGAGCAGCTGCCCCTGCTGCCGGCCGCAGAGCGGCAGCAGCTGCTGCAGGGCTGGAACCAAAGCCAAAGAGACTTTGCCGCCGCCTATCTGCCAGAGCTGTTGGAAGCGCAGGTCGAGAAAACGCCTGAGACGCTAGCGGTTGTCTACGGCGCTGAGAGTTTGACCTACGCAGAGCTGAACCAGCGAGCCAATCAGCTCGCCCATTCCCTGCAGCAGCTCGGTGTCGGGCCCGAAAGCCGGGTTGCTCTGTGCCTAGAGCGCTCCCTAGAGCTGCTGATAGGGCTGTGGGGCATCCTCAAGGCCGGGGGCGCCTATGTGCCCCTCGACCCCAGCCAGCCAGCCCAGCGCCTCGCCTCGCTGCTGGCAGATGCTGAGGTTTCAGTGCTGGTGAGCCAGCAGGCTGTGAGCGATCGCCTGGCGCTGCCATCGCTACCGTGCCTCTGCCTCGATGCTGACTGGCCGCAGCTCTGCCAGCAGCCACGAGAGAATCCTGCCCTTACTCTGCAGCCCAGCAATCTGGCCTATGTCATCTACACCTCTGGCTCGACCGGCCAGCCCAAGGGTGTGGCCATCGAACACCGCTCGATTGTCAACTATACCAGCGCTATCCTGGAGCGCCTGCAGCCAGAGAGCGGCCTGCGCTGGGGTCTGGTCTCATCGATAGCAGCCGACATGGGCTACACCATCTTGTTCCCGGCTCTTTGCAGCGGCGGCTGCGTCCACGTGCTCTCCGCAGAGCAGCTCAGCGACCCCGCTGCCTACAGCGACTATCTGGAAACGCAGGCCATAGACCTGCTCAAGATTACCCCTTCCCATCTAGCGGCACTGCAGTGTCAGGGCCAAGGTCAGGATCAGGGTCAGCGGGGGCTGCCGCGCCGCCAGCTCATTCTGGGGGGGGAGGCCGCCAGCGGCGTCTGGCTGAGGCAGCTGCAGGCCAGAGCGCCAGGCTGTCAGATTGTCAATCACTACGGGCCGACTGAGGCGACTGTGGGGGTGCTGAGCTACCGGATGCCGCTGGCTGAAACAGGGTGGCAGGGGGAACAACTGCCGCTGGGACGGCCCTTGGCCAACTGCCGGGTGTACATCCTCGATGACCAGCAGCAGCCGGTGCCGATTGGGGTTGCTGGTGAGCTCTACATTGGCGGGGCCTGCTTGGCGCGGGGCTATCTGCAGCGCCCAGAGTTGAACCAGGCCAAGTTCATGGCAGACCCGTTTAGTGATGAGCCGGGGGCGCGGCTGTACAGAAGCGGGGACAGGGGGCGTTACCTGGCCGATGGCAACATCGAGTTTCTGGGCCGAATGGACCGGCAGGTGAAGGTCAGAGGCTTTCGGATTGAGCTGGGGGAGGTGGAGGCGGCTATGGCTGAGCATCCTCGGCTGCAGCAGGGGGTAGTTGTGGCGGTGGCTGACCAGCAGGGGGGGCAGCGGCTGGTGGCCTATGGGGTAGCGGCTGAGGGCGGTGTCAGCAGCAGAGAGCTGCGGCGCTTTTTGCGCGAGCGGCTGCCGGAGTACATGGTGCCGAGCGTCTTTGTGCCGTTGGCGGCGCTGCCGCTGCTGCCCAATGGCAAGCTAGACCGGCGCGCCTTGCCCCTCCCTGAGACCCTTGCCAGCGGCCCTGGGACTGTCCCAGAAGCGCCCCTAACGCAAACCGAGGAATTGCTGGCGGCTGTTTGGTCAGAACTTTTGGCAGTTGCTGTAGGCAGACATGACAATTTCTTTGAGCTAGGCGGCCATTCTCTCTTGGCCATTCGCGCGATCGCTCGACTTCGAGAAGTCTTTGCCTTTAATTTACCACTGAGCAAGTGCTTTGAGCTGCCGACCATCGCTGAGCTAGGCCAGTATATTGACGCTGAGCATAAAGGCGGTCAGCCGGGGGCTTTTGCAATTCAGCCCAGGCCGCGCGGGTCGGAGCTACCGCTCTCCTTTGCCCAAGAACGGCTGTGGTTTTTAGATCAGCTAGAAGCAAACAGCGCTGCTTACAATGTCCCGGCAGCCGTTCAGCTAGTGGGGCACTTAGACGTAGCAGCTCTGCAGCAGGCCGTCGCTGAAATTGTCCGACGGCATGAAAGTCTGCGCACTACGTTTCCCACCGTGCAGGGTCGGCCTATCCAGGCGATCGCCGCCGATTTGCCGATCACGATTCCAGTTGTAGACTTGCAAGATCTACCAGCGCAGATCCAGTCCTCTCAGGTCAAACAGAGAGCGATGGCAGAGGCTCAGCGCCCCTTTGATCTAGCCTGCGGCCCACTTTTGCGCCTCAGTCTGCTCCGCCTGGCTGCCGATGTCCATGTCCTGCTGATTAACCTGCACCACATTGTTTCAGATGGCTGGTCCAGGCGGGTGGTTTTCGTGCGGGAGCTGGCAGCGCTCTACGAGGCATTCACTCAGAACGCTCCCTCTCCCCTGCCTGAGCTACCCGTTCAATACGCTGATTTTGCTCAGTGGCAGCGGCAGTGGCTCAGTGGCGAAGTCTTGGCCACTCAGCTTGACTACTGGCGGCAAGAACTGGCCGATCCTCTGCCCGTATTGGATTTACCGACTGATCGGCCCCGCCCCTCGGTGCAGACCTTCCGGGGAGCCCATAGCTGCTTTAGCCTCAGCGCCGACTTGACGCAGAAGCTGAAAGCGCTCAGCCAACAGTCAGGAACGACTCTATTCATGACCCTGCTGGCAGCCTTTGCCACCTTGCTTTCTCGCTACAGCGACCAGAGCGACATCGCCATCGGCTCTCCCATTGCTAACCGCGATCGCAGTGAGCTTGAGCCTCTAATCGGGCTGTTTCTCAACACCTTGGTTTTCAGAATCGACCTGCAGGGCAATCCGCCGTTTCTAGAGCTGCTGACGCGGGTGCGACAAAAGACGCTGGGCGCCTATGCCCATCAGGACATTCCCTTTGAAAAGCTGATGAGCGAACTGCAAACGACTCGCCAGCTCAGCCACTCACCTTGGTTTCAGGTCATGTTCATTCTGCAGAATCTGCCCAGCGAAAAGCTAGAACTGCCAGGGCTGACCCTCACGCTGCTAGAACAGGAAGGCTGGGCCAATGCCACCGCCAAGTTTGATTTAACCCTAATCATGGAGGAAAAAGGGCCGCAGCTCGAAGGCATCTGTGAGTACAACACCGATTTATTCGAGGCGGCTACCATTGGCCGCCTGGTAGAGCATTTCCAAAACCTGCTGGCCGGAATTGCCGCCAGTCCCCACCAGCGCCTCTCAGAGCTGCCGATGTTGAGCGCGGCCGAGCAGCAGCAGCTATTAGCAGGCCGCTATGCCAGCGCCTACAGCGAGGCTTTGACCGAGGATGACAGTCAGGCACTTCCCGCGCCTGATGAAGACATCGATCGCCTCATTGCTGAGCTAGCTGAGCTGTCGGAGACAGAAGCCCAACAGCTACTCAGCGATGCCAGTTGACCCCAAATCTGTTTGTTGATCAGCCGCAGCCAAGCCATTCATCAAGGGATCGTCAATGTGCAACTCCCAATTACAGCTCCAACCACAGTTTTCTACCCTGATAGAACTTCTACGCTATCGGGCTGCTACGCAAGGTCAGCAGCGGGCCTATACGTTTCTAGACAGCAGTGGAACCGAGGCGCAGAGCCTCACCTACGGCGAGTTAGACCGACAGGCGCGGGCGATCGCCGCTCATCTACAGCCGTTCAAAGCGGTCGGTGAGCGGGCGATCTTGCTGTATCCCTCCGGGCTGGAATTTATCGCGGCTTTCTTTGGCTGCTTGTATGCTGGCGTGATTGCGGTTCCGGCCTATCCTCCCCGCCGTCATCAAAAGCTCTCTAGGGTGCAGGCGATCGCCACTAATGCCCAAGCCCGGTGGGCACTGACGACCACTCACCTTTTGGCTGCCATACGCGAGCTCTGTTCTGAGGACGCTGAATTGTCGCAACTGCAGTGGATAGCGACTGACAGCGTTGATCTCGAAGCGGCCCCTGGCTGGCAGCAACCGGCAATTAGTCGCGATACCCTGGCCTTCCTGCAGTATACGTCCGGCTCGACTGGCGATCCAAAAGGCGTAAAGGTCAGCCATCAGAATATTCTGCACAACGAGCGGGTCGTTAAAGCGGCGTTGGGTTTCAGCGATCGCACGGTGCTCGTGGGCTGGCTGCCTCTATTTCACGATATGGGGCTAATTGGCAACGTTTTGCAGCCCCTCTACCTGGGGATTTCCTGCTATTTGATGTCACCTGCCGACTTTCTGCAAAAGCCAATCCGCTGGCTGAGAGCGATCTGCCGCTATCGGGCCACTAGCAGCGGCGGCCCCAACTTTGCCTATGACTTGTGCTCACGCCGAACCACGCCAGCACAGCGGGCCGGTTTGGATCTCAGTAGCTGGGAGATGGCTTTTAACGGTGCCGAGCCGATTCAGGCCGAGACGCTAGAGCGTTTTAGCGCTGTGTTTGCGCCCTACGGTTTTCGACGCACCGCTTTTTATCCCTGCTATGGCATGGCGGAATCAACCCTGTTCATCTCAGGCGGACGGCCCCAGTCGCCAACCGTGACCAAGACTGTAGATTCGCTGGCGCTGACGCAAAACCGGGTTGTTTCACCTCCCCAGTCGCCAATGACTCAAACCGTTGTCGCCTGCGGTCAAACTTGGCTAGATCAGTCTCTCTGCATTGTCGATCCAGATACGCGCTGCCGCTGTGGCCCAGACCAAGTTGGGGAAATTTGGGTGGCTGGCCCCAGCGTGGCGCTAGGTTACTGGCAACGCCCTGAACAGACGATTGAAACATTTCAGGCTTTTACGGCTGATACTCCCCCTCAAGGCCCTTTTCTGCGGACGGGCGATTTGGGATTTTTACAGGACGGCGCTCTGTTTGTGACCGGGCGACTCAAGGATCTCATCATTATTCGGGGGCAAAACCACTATCCCCAGGACATTGAGCTGACGGTAGAAAACAGTCACCCCGCCCTCAGAGCCGGGGGTGGAGCGGCCTTTTCAGTCCTGAGCGCAGAGAGCGAGCGTCTGGTGATTGTCCATGAGCTAGAGCGGCGCTATTTACGGCAGCCTAGCTTGCAAGAGGTATTAGACAGCATTCGCCAAGCCGTCGCGGCTCGGCACAACCTCCAGATCTATGCAGCAGTTTTAGTCAAACCCAGCAGCATTCCTAAAACCTCCAGCGGTAAGATTCGCCGCTATGCCTGCCGGGCCGCCTTTCTCACAGGCAGTCTAGCCGCAGTTGAACACTGGGGTGCCCAGGCTGACTATCCAGCCGCACCCCAAGCTTTAGCCACGCTGTCAGCCAGTTCTCTTCCGTAGTAAAATCCTCAGCTTTTGCCCCCGTCTCCAGGAGCTTAGTCATGCAAGACAATCGGCAGGTTGCTCAGACCCTGACTCAAACCCCACCTCTCTTAAATCCCCCCGTGGCAGACCAAACAGCGCCTACGGTGGCAGAAATTCGGGCCTGGCTAACTGCCTATTTAGCCGACATTTTAGAGATCAGCGCTGACCAGATTGATCAGACGGTTCCTTTCGATCGCTATGGCTTGGATTCTGCCCTGGCCATGGGCCTGAGCGGTGACCTAGAAGACTGGCTTAATCGCGAACTTGTCCCGACCCTGCTGTACGACTATCCCACAATTGAGGCGTTGGCCCAGCATCTTCACAGCAGCGGGCTGGCAGCCCCTGCGGCGCAGCTCACCCCTATTCAACCCGTTTCTCGACAGATTCCCCTGCCCCTTTCCTTTAGCCAGCAGCGACTGTGGCTACTGCATCAAATTCATCCCGGTAGCACTGCTTACAATCTCTCCCTGGTTTTAGAGATTGCTGGCAGCCTCGATCTCGCCGCGCTCCAGCAGAGCCTCACCACGCTGATACAGCGTCATGAAGTCTTGCGCACCACCTTTGCCGCTGTCGATGGCAAGCCGGTTCAGGTGATTCACCCGGCCCAGGCAAGCGATTTATCCCTGATTGACCTCACAGACTTGGCGATCGCCGAACGCACTGCCGCCGTGCAGCAGCTAACAGCAAAAGCTGCGCAGCATCATTTTGACCTATCCCAAGGCCCTTTGATGCAGGTGACGTTGCTCAAAACCGCGATCGAGCAGTATCGGCTGCTGATTACGCTGCACCACGCGGTGGCGGATGGTGGCTCGGTCGGCATTTTTATGCAAGAAGTGATGGCGCTTTATTCGGCCTATGCTCAGGGCCAGCCTCATCCTTTGCCACCGCTATCGATTCAATATGCTGACTACGCCTACTGGCAGCGGCAGTGGCTGCAGGGGGAAAGGCTGCAGCAGGGACTGGCTTATTGGCGGCAACACCTAGCCGATGCTCCCTCGCGGCTGACGTTACCAACCGATCGCCCGAGGCCAGCCACGCCAGCGTTCCAGGGAGGTCGGATCAATTTTGCTATCACGGCCAAGCTGACCCAGCAGCTTAAGCGCTTGGGCCAGCAGACCGGAGCCACCCTGTTTATGACCCTGCTGGCGGCGTTTGCAGTCCTGCTAGGTCGCTATAGCCATCAGCCAGAGGTTGTGATTGGGGCCCCCATTGCCAATCGTCACCGCCGGGAACTAGAGCCGCTGATTGGGTTCTTCGTCAATACGCTAGCGCTGCGGGCTGATTTGGGCGGCAATCCCAGCTTTCAGGAACTCCTAGAGCGAATCAGGCAGACCGTTCTAGCGGCCTATCACCACAATATGCCGTTTGAAAAGGTGGTGGAAGTCTTGCAGCCGCAGCGATCGCTCAATCATCACCCCATATTCCAGGTTATGTTCGTGCTGCAAAATCTGCCGGCGGGTCCTTTAGAGCTGCCGGGGTTAAAGATTACGCCGGTTGACCTAGAAGAGTTTCCGGCCAATTTTGACCTGACCCTTTCTCTAAATGAAACGGCTCAGGGGCTGGAGGGCTTCATGGGCTACAACGCCAATTTGTTTGAAGCGGCTACCCTTGCTCGCATGGTGCAGCATTTTCAAACCTTGCTGAACCAGGTGGTTGCCCAACCGCAGCAGCCTCTGGCCCAACTGCCGCTCCTCAGTTCGGCTGAGCGGGCGCAGCTTTTGGAGGATGCTGCGGCTGAGCCTATACCGTTGGTTTCTGCTTCTGGGCTAGCAGAATCGGTGACTGCCGCTGCCGAGATCGATCATTTGCTGGCTGAACTGGAAGGACTGTCAGAAACGGATGTCGAACAGCTGCTGCACGATCAGACTTCGACCTAAACGGTTTTGCCTAAATGATCCATGCCTAAAGCCAACTCAACCCTGCCACCTGCGCCATGACTGATCTAGCTAGCCGACTTGCCAATCTTTCTCCTACTAAGCGAGCCTTGTTGGAGAAACGCCTGAAGCAAAAGCAGGCCCAGACCGCAGCCATTGGGGCTGACTGCGTGCATCAGCAGTTTGAAGTCCAGGCCCAGCAAACGCCCCAGGCGATCGCCGTAGAGCACAGCGGCCAATCCCTGACGTATCAGCAGCTTAACGGCCGCGCCAATCAGCTGGCTCACTACTTACGAACTTTGGGCGTTGGCCCCGAAACGCTGGTGGGCCTCCATGTTGAACGCTCGTTGGCTATGGTGGTGGGCCTGCTTGGTATTCTCAAGGCCGGAGCCGCCTATGTCCCCCTCGATCCCAACTATCCGGCCGAGCGATTGGCCTTCATGGTGGCAGACGCCAAAATGACCGTTTTGGTGACGCAGCAGTCGCTGGCTGCCAGCTTAGCGGTTCAGGGGACTGCTGTGGTCTGTTTGGATGGGGACGCAGCCGCGATCGCTCAGATGTCCTCTGCCCAGATTGACAGCGGCGTCAAGCCGGAGAATCTAGCCTATGTCATCTATACCTCTGGCTCTACAGGCCATCCCAAGGGGGTAATGGTTGAGCACCGCGCCCTCGCTAGCTTTGTGACCCAGGCCGTTGCCGGGTATAAAATCGGGCCGCGCGAGCGGGTGCTGCAGTTTGCCTCCATCAGCTTTGATGCTGCTGCCGAGGAGATCTATCCCTGCCTGGTTGCAGGCGGGACGCTGGTGCTGCGAACAGATGAGATGTTAGGCAGCGTTTCTCAGTTTTTGCAAGACTGCCAGGACCGGGGGCTCACGGTCCTCGATCTGCCTACTGCCTACTGGCATCAGCTCGTAACTGAGCTGGCCGCTGCCAAGTTAGCGTTGCCCCAGACTTTGCGCCTGGTCATCATTGGCGGCGAACCAGCTTTGTCAGAGCCGGTCAGCCTCTGGCAGCAGCTGGAGTCCCGGCCTCAGCTTGTTAATACCTATGGCCCGACGGAAGCAACGATCGTGGCAACCTGGTTTGCCCTGCCGGAGTCTGGCGCTGATGCCGCCAGCTGGCAGAAGCTGCCCATCGGTCGGGCGCTGCCCCACGTCCAGGTTTACATCTTGGATCAGTATCAGCAGCTAGTGCCTGTCGGCATTCCCGGCGAGCTTTACCTCGGCGGGGCTGGCTTAGCCCGTGGCTACC
>NZ_JASATW010000056.1:0-9849 GCF_030405905.1 Sphaerothrix gracilis Ecp01 | reverse complement strand
CAGCTCGTCAATTTTGGTTTCGTCAAAGTCAACCGTAATCAGCAGCAGTCCGCCCTGAACCAGATAGGTTTTTAGCGCTTTGGTGGCGTCTAGGGTCAAATTTTGCAGCGCTGAGCGGGGCGCATAGAGCAGATCGAACGGCGAGAGATCAGCGGTGGCAATCGCGGTGGCGGCAAATTCCGTCAGCGGTGCCGCAGGCTGCAGCTTGGGAAATAGGGCCTCGGTGGCCTGCAGCAGGCAGTTCAGCCCCCATCTCAAAGACTGATCCAAAGCGGTTCCCGTCTGCAAAAAGGCTACCTGAGTTTCATAGAGGGCGCGGGGCTGTGCCCGCCGTCGATAGTTGAGATCAACCTCATTCGGCTGGGGCTTAAACAGGTTGAGGGCGTTGCGGAGCTGCACCGTCCCGTCCGTCACGCGGATGCGGCACAGCTCCACGTCTAGCGGCCCAGGATGAGTCGTCTCGACAATGCGAAACTGCTCGCGCACCTGCTCCCGCCCCGGTAGCTGCCGCAGCTCGTCGGGATCGACATAGCTGATGACCAAAAACACCGTTTGGGATGTGCCCGCCTGAGGCTCCAATTCAATCCGAAACGTTTCCGGCTGGGGCACAACGATGGGATTACCGGCTGGATCAATCGCGACTCCCGCCTGCACCTGCACCCAGCGCTGATCTCGGTAGCGGGCCTCGATGCTGGCCGGGGCCGGAATTACCGCTACGCCCAAACCGCTGATGATGCCAGACTGGCTCAGAGATTGAAAGTGAAAGTTCTGGCGCTGACGATGATAGCGATGGGCCTGCTGCCAGCGCTCTGCCGTAATCAGCAAGCCATCAGCAATCTGCAGTCGCTCAAATACTTGGATAGGAGGCAGCGATTCGGGCATGGCTTCAGATCTGAGAGTTGGCGTCATTATAGAAACAGAGGGGGGCAGCGGCGCAAGGCTAGCCAGGTTCTAGCTGAGGAGCGGGAATTTCTAGAGATTCTACATAGAGTTCATAAGTGCAGAAAGCAGGCTTTTCTTGGCGAATGATGGTGTGAACTAGGGCCATATCGATTTGTTCAGGCTGGGGCGATCGCAGTCGTACCGTAAAGTGAAAAGGCTGGCCGCCGCCCAAAAGTGCTTCCCGTCCTAAGGAGGCAGAGCCTAAAACGAACCCCTGGGTGAACTGCTCCTCAATACAAATATGCTGCTGCGCTGACGGCGTTTCAGGATCATCTAGCGGTAAGCCTGTGTAGAGATGTAAATAGAGCTGTAGCCCCCGGCGCGTGCCCCGCCAGCGGTAGATTTCCATGGCGTAATAAATGAGCCGCCGCTGTTGGGTCACTTCCCAGGGGCCGCTGCTGGGCCAGCCCACCCAGTAAGCTAAAAATGGCAGCAGCGTCTCTGGGGCCGTCAGCGGATTCAGGTAGGCCCACAGACTATCGAGCGCTTCTACCGCTGGTTCAAAAGCCTGTTCAAAGATTTTCAGCAGGCGACCAATAAAATCTACTTCCCGATAAATCGCCGGTAAGAAGCGGGGATAGAGCGTATGGGGGCGGACAAAGATTTGAAAGGCGGCGCTGCCAATTTGCTGCCGCTGGCCGTTTTCAGGCTGCACTGAATAGACATAAAGCTGACCCTGATAGTTGATCTTGATTTGCTCCTGCGGGCCGAGGGTCAAAGAGTCTTCAAAGAAATTTGGCCCAATTTCAAAATAAAGTACCGCGTCCATCTGCTGACCGGCAGGTAGTTCTGCCCCCTCGGTGCCAATCTGGCACCAGTGAGCCGGAAAATCGCCGGTGGTGTATAAGCTGAGATGCAAGGGGCGATCGCTCTGGTTTTTGAGCTGCACCACAATTTCGCTAGGTTCACCGGGGCATAGCCGCAGTTGAGGCGCACCGACAACGCTGGTTGTGGCATCCGCCAGCCAGGTAGCCGCTCCCTGGGCCGGATAGGCTTCCGGTGTCTGCATGGGGGTGAGGGTTAACGCTAATAGCTGGCTGGAGCGGGCCTGACTCATAGTGCCTCCCTAACTCACCAGACTGATAGCATGACTCGATCGCAGATAGCGGTTCGACCAAGAACAGATCAGTCCCAGCGGTCCCGGATCAATCATGCCGTCTGCTGCCAGCGTCCGCGTCCAGTTTTGTCCCTGTCGCCGCAGTTCAAACAGCAGCACTGTACCTAAATAGCGCACCCCCGGCGTCTGCTGAAACAGACCGATTACGTCTGAGCGGTAGACCGGCGCGCCAAAGCCCCAGCCTTCGCCCTCCGGGCCGCCTGTCAACGGATTGAGAAAGCGATACAGCTTCACCTGTAAACTGCTTAAAATTTCCTGCTGAGCTTGGGGGCTGTTATACGCTGGCTCTAACCCCACCTCCGTCTGCACCGCCACCCCCACATATTCCGGGGCCTGCAGCCGAATCTGAACGCCTAGCAGCCGCCGCTCATTGAGATAGGCCATCACCTCCTGCCGCAGCCCATCTCCCAGCGCCAACTGCTGCGGATCGATGCCTTCGCCGCGAGCGATTTGGCGCACATCGGCTTTTGGCACAATTAGCAAATCCACGACGCCTGCTTCACTGCTAACCCCGTGGGCTACAGGACAATAGGCCCGCGCTACGCCCCGACTGGCCTGCAACGTCAGGGTTTCAAAGTCTTCTGGCGTCACAGCCCGGTTGCGCGTCCGCAGCAGTTTGGGCACTCGAATCACGGCTTCCTCTAAAGACTCGGCATCAGCGCCGTTGAGGGCGGGGCGGTGGTTGATGACGCTGACCACATAGGGAATTGCGGTTTTGAGGATGCGGATGGAGTGAGCCTGCACGTTGCCTCGCTGACCGCCCCCGGTGCGATAGGCCGCCATCCGAATCATCGAGCCTCGCGGTGGTACCATGCCGTACTGACGCTCTAAAGTTTCTACCGCAGCCAGTTCAGTTGTGCTAGGGGTATGTCCCTGCATCTGTACCTGCGATCGCAGCTCCATTTGCTGTCTGAGCTGCGAGGACTCTCGCACCACCGGGCCAAACTGAATTTCTCCGGTCAGTGAGTCTAGGGTATAGTGGCGATCCTCCGGGCCAGATTCGGAAAAATCGTTCACTTCTTGCCAAATCTGCGGCAGCCCCATCGGCGGCGTCACTACCAGATGCTCTCCTTCCTGACGCGGCAGGATCGACTCTGACTGCAACTTGAAGGTGGCCCCCGGTGTGCCGCTGCTTTCCCCTAGCAGCTCGTCGCGAATCTGCGTACACTGGCTAGCCGGAATCGTGCCGCCAATAGATCTCGCTGTAATTCCCATCAGCTCTGGCGATCGCTGATAGCCTGCCTGCCCGCCCTGGGGCTGAGTGTAGACGCAGCGCAGCCAGCGGCCCTGATAGGTGGAGAAGTAAGTTGACGGCCACTGCAGCGGCAGGTGCAGCGTTACGTTAGCTTCCCGGATACCGCCAATTTCCTGCTGCTGGGCCACATCTTCAAAGCTAAAGCCGCGAGTACCGTCATCTCCCTCCCGCAGCAGCACTGGCTGCCAGGCACGACCGTCCCAGGCTTCCCAGCGACGCGGCGGATGGTCGGGATTGATGCCCGTCGAGCCGGCGGGTTCTCCCTGCAGCGTCAGCGAAATCACATTGCCATCGAGGGGTTCTTCTGGTTCAAAGACTAAATAGAAGCAGTTACCGACCTGGGGCCGTTCCTCAAACACATACTGCTCCCGCCCGCTCCAGTAGCCGCTGTCATCTTGCGTCCAGAGATTAGCAAAGCGATCGCGCAGCATCTGCGGACGCGTTTCCAGCGTATCTGAAGTGAGAAAGTGTCGTACTCGTGGTACGCCGATCAGCAGCGGACTATCGGTGCTGAAAATAATCGCTTCTTCTGCCTCGGTGCGCTCAGTGGCAACCTCAGCCCCCGCCGGAATCTGATAGCGATTTTCCAAGGCGGCTGAAAGATAGAGCGTGACTTCGGTTTGAGCTGGCACGGGCGATCGCAGCCGCATTCCCAGCATTTCTAGAAATGTTACATAGTTGCGGCGCGGCACCTGGTTAAACCGCAGCAGCATCTGGTCGGTGAGCCAGGCAAATAGCTCAATTAGGGTAATGCCGGGATCGGAAGGGTTATAGTTAGTCCACTCCGGGCAGTAGCGGGGAATTCGCAGCACGCATTCGTCTACCAGCTCCTTAAACGTGCGATCGTCTAAGTTTGATTTGGGTAGGTTGGGTAAAAAATCAAATTCCACGGCAACTTACCCTCCAAAAACAATAGATTAGGCTTCTCCCGGCGGCAGTAGATAAAACGGGTAAACCAGGCTTCGACTATCATGATGGCCTTTAGGATGATACTCGATGACGATATCGACACGACCGCTCATAGGATCAGGGTCAGTACGCACCGCATCTAGAACTATGCGAGGCTCCCACTTTTTCAAGGCTTCTTCCACGTATAGCCGAATTAGCAATAGCGTTTGCGTATTCAGCGGTGCAAACACCAGCTCAGATAAGCGCGAACCAAAGTCAGGCCGATAGATTCGTTCTCCCAGATTGGTGCGTAAGATAATGCCGATAGAATCTTCAATATTGCGATGAGCTGCATTGAGTTGTAAGCCTCCCTGAACGCCTACTTGCATAGGAAAGGAAAAGCCCTGCCCTAGATAGGTGTGTGGTGATGGCGATGACGGCTCAGGCATAATCGTTTCACACAATACATGGTTACTGTAATCAAGCTGCTACAGGGCTGCCATTGGACAAAGGTCGAGATTCAGTGCTGAGGGGAATCGGCAATTTAGCGCAGGACGCGCAGGCCGAGGTATTGCTTTACTAGAAACAACAGCTTATTGAGCCAAAGGACGCAGCAGTCATGTTCTTGCCCCAGATGGTGGCGGACTCAGAAATTGAGAGCTTCAATCTTTATCAAGGGGGCGTCGTCTATCAGGCCACCGTCTATCAGAACGTTATCTACAAACTAGTTGCCGACTTCAAATTTTTAGATCAGCAAGACGCCTACCTTGCTGCCTGCGATCTCAGCGAAAACAACATGCAGTCTCTCATCATGGCAATTGCAGATACCTACTGTCTCTGGGTAGATATTCGGTCTGAGGCAAAAGCGAGAGCGATCTTACGGCTGTGCTACGCCGACAAAATGAGCCCAGTATCTCCAGAAGTCACGGCTCATTCTGCTTAATTCGGCATTAGGGGACGTTGACGGTAAACTGACCGGGACTCAAAACAGAAATTACGCCAGCCCAGGTGCATAGGCAGGTCGAAGAGTTATTCAGCGCTGGGAAATTGTTGATTGGGACCATTGGCGAACCCGGTATCCAAGGGGCAACTGTCACAGGCACACAGGGCATAGGGGTGAGGACTCCCAAAGCTGCCGTGGTCGCCGCCGCAACCGTTGGGTTAGCTAGAGACGTACACATGCCGAAAGGCAAGATATTGGTCATGGGAATATGATCCATAATAGTTGCGGCGATCGGTACCCCAACCTGAACTGGCGGCCCCTTAGGAATGACCTGCAACACGCTGGGCGCTAGTCCAAAGCTACACTTCAGCGTAGCGCCCTGACAGACTAGGAGTGACATAGCGGTTCCTCCTCAATTTAATTTAATTGGCAATCCCTTCACCACTAACGGCCCGGTGGCCTCAACATTGACGTTGATACCTTTTACCGAGGCGCTGGTGGTTCCCTTCATATTGGTGACCATCCCCTGAATCTCAATACCTGATTGACTCAGCTCAATCTTGGAACTGCCCACCTTCAGCGTAATTTTGGTCGGGGCGGTAATTTCAATCGTGCCGGTAGAGGACAGGGTTATCTTCTTACTGGAATCATCCAAAATGACCTGGTGACCACCGTTGCTTTTGATTTCGATTCTTTTCTCGCTATCGTTGAAGTGAGCCTTATGGCCGCCTGAGGTATCTAGATAGATCCCTGCCTTGCTGCTGCCTTTGTCTTCTTCAACGAACTGAAGCTGATGCCCCGTCCGAGTCGTTAGCGTCCGCAGCCGCACCTTGCCATCCTGAATCGTGTCATCGGCTGCTTCTTTAGGCTTATCCTTGCCGTTCCAAACCCCACCAATCACATAAGGGCGATGAATATCGCCGTTTTCAAAAGCCACCAGTACCTCGTCATTGATCTCAGGCAGACAGTCAAAGCCGCGATTGGGGCCGGCTCCGGCTCCCACAACTCGCGCCCAATAGCTAGCATGTTCTTCAGTGAGGGAAGGAAACTTAACTCGAACTCGTCCCCAGCTCTGCGGATCTTTGTTGTCAGTAACAATGCCGACCAGCGGTCCCTGATGGGGAGCGCTGCTACCTGCTGACAGCAGGCTGAAGAGATCGCCGCCGCGCAGCCCACGAATGCTGAACTCGGTTAGATAAGTCCTTTCCTGGTAGGTATGACGCACTTCAGTGACATAATATTCACCGTTGTACTTATTCATGTCTGCCAGCTTGATTGTCTTGCCGGGACAAATAGCTGGATTGCCCTCAGCTTCAGCATCAGCATGAACAAACTCACTGGCTAATTCATTGCAGATTGCCTGGGCCAGCAAGTCCGCCTGCTTAGAAACGCTAACGGGCTGATTGACTAAGACCATTGTGGGTGTAGGCGGCTTACCCTTAAACGAAGTACTGGTTTTGCTGCCCTCCCCATAATCATTTTTGGTTAAGGTCTGCCCCTTGTTCTTAGTTGAGACGATGGGTTGCTTGGCGGAATAGTCCCACCCCCGGACTTCAACGCCGTTGACCTGCTCCGCACTGGTGACGCGCACGCGAAAGCTATGCAAATCTCGTAGCCATTTAAGCTTTATAGAATCATCAGCTTTTGGCTGGCGAAAGTTGAGCTTGCCTGCCTGCACGAACAGCTCAAACCCATTGCGGTTGGCAAGCTGTCGCATGAACTCCATATTGGTCTGATCGTGCTGAAAGGTGTAGCCGTTAGAGCCATTGACATCTCCATAGCCAAAAGGCCCTTGCGTTTGATCAACGGTGCCTGTCGGAATACCCACTTCGCCAGCAATTTTGTTGACGATATCGGTATCAGTCATGTTCTGAAAAGAGCGGTTGTAGCGGCCTCGGTGAAGGCGATGAGAGACGTCATATCCCCGCACAATGATTGGAGCTTGGGAGCCAGAGGTAAAATGGCTCTCCATACCGGTGATCTCGCCCTCTAGAACCCAGTCTTCTTCAGCCTCCTCAAACTCTTGCGATTCGGTGGTACTTGAAATGAAACCAATTTTGACTGACTTGCCAATCTCAAATAGGTCTTGATGCTGCCAAGTATCAGTTTCGACCTGTCCTGAAAAGTAGGAGTTATTGATCACCAGGGTAAACATGCCAGGTAGGTGTAGGCTTTGCTCTACCGTGACCTGCAGCAAATCCTCTAACAGTTTTCCGGGAGCAGACTGACCATCAATCTCAAGCTTGATTTCGGAAATATAAGTGACAGGCATCTCAGCTTAATCCCTAAGAACTATTTCAAAAATGTGCTGCGGCTGGCCCCTTGGCGCTGGCCTGAACTGGGACTAGGCGTTCCTTGTCCTGGGCTGGGAGTGGGCGCATCCACCTGTTCTAGCGAAAGATCTACTGTTGCGCGGACAGGGGTACCATCGGGCATGAAAAGAGACAGCTTAAAGCTCAGGTCTTTGACGAAGCAGCGCAGATAGTTCTGGTCACCCCAGGTAAACAGGTAAATGGGAGGACGCTTGTTTTGTCCCTCGCCCCCTTCAGAAAATTCAACCGCTTTGGTGAATTTGCCCAGTACGTCTAAAACGCTGGTTCCTTTTTCGTAAGTATCTAAAATAATGTTGCTAATTTTTAAGGAGTAGGGATTGGGATGTTTGAAGCTAGCCTTGTTTTCTCCCTCTTCGGTGCGGGAGCCTGCCGACTGTTCCAGGCTGATGCTGCGGCTGAAGTCTAGCTGATTGGGGTTAAACATAAATTCAATGTCTTCGCCCCCATCAACGGCAATTAGTTTTGCTTTAGAAAGCGTGGTCATAGCTTAAGAGTCTCCTACCCGTTTAGGGCTACTAGAACCGTCCTGAATAGTTACCGCCTCGTCGTTCTCGCTCCAAGGCAATCCGCTGTCTGAGTCGGTAGTAAACAGCCTGAGCTAGCTTTTCGATGTTAGCGGCTGAGGCAACCGTAGCAGACGGGGATTCTGCTGCGGCAGATGGAGAACTCGGCGAAGTGGGCGCTTCGGTAAAAGCCTGGAGGGGTTGAACTGAATCCTCAGCGGCAGAATTTTGAGAAATCGTTGGTATGGGAGGGGGAACGCGATCGCGCTCAAAAGGTCGTAAATCCTCATAAGTCTGCTGAGAGTTAGCCGGTTCAGCTCTGGTCGGTTCCGCAGCCGAAGTCTGACGGCTCATCTGTAATAGTTCAGAAATGCTGCTCCAATCTCCTGGCACCGCAGTCGTCGTCGCGGCTGGCTGACTGGTGGGCGTCTTCTCTAACTTTGGCTGCAGGACAAGGGTAGAACTGTCTGAGGCAGCAGTCGGTTTTGAAAGCAGGGGCTTGTAGCCTGAAGGCGGCTGACTGGCAGCAGTTCTCTGGATGGGGGGAGTTGGAGCGGCCTGCAAAGCGGAAACGGAGCTGAGATTTAAACTAGACAAGTTTTGCAAGACTTGGGGAAACTGCAACCAGGTTTCGGGTGCCGGGATGTCGGCTGCTGAGTCTGGGGGACTCGTTTGCGACGCTGCAGCAGTGACCGGCAGCGCCGGAATCTCTGATGAGGCATCTGCTTGAGATAAATCGTTGGTCGCAGTTGTGATCTCGGCGGCGGCTCCAGCTGTCTCACTGGTCGCAGCCGCTGGCGCTGGTTCTGCAACAGGCTGCATGGCATCCGTGCTCTCCGTATTTGCGCGCTGAGCCTGCAGGTTAGGCGCTGGGGAGGAGGACGTTTTCGGCTCAGCATCTGAGCTAGCGGCTGGTAGGCTAGGCGTAATGGCAGAGGCAACTGTTTCTGACGCAGATTCTGGGCCAGGGAGGGGCGTAGCAGCGCGATCGCCCTGAGCTAGATCGCTCGTATCTGCCGTTTCAGGGGGATTGAGTTCATCTACGGCAGGGGAACTTTCTGATTCCAGCCTTGCCTGCAGCAGGTTTTCTGTCTGGATGGGAGATGAAACTGACTCAACGCTGGTTTTGTCCCTCTCCGGTGAAATCGGCGGCGTTGGATTGGCTTCAGCCTCTTTGATAGCAGGCGAAGAGTCGACAGCAGATACTGACGGCGCAGTGTCCGCTTCAGGCCACGGATCTAGCCCCTCGACATTTGCAGGCTGTGGGCTTTCTGGCTCTGGAGTAGCTAAGTCTGCCGGGGTGGGTAAATCAGCCGTGGGAGAGTCGGTGGGCGATCGCTGTAAATTTGTCTTTGCCCCCGTATTCTCAGCCGGGAGCGGCGGGGCGGGGTGACTACTCGCCGGTACGTTTCTAGCAGCCGTTTGGGAATAGGGTTGAGAGCGGGTCAAGCGATCGGCGGCAGCACGCTCTGTAGTTGAGGGCTGGACAAGATCAAAGCTGCTAGGGGAGGCAGAAACGGGCGATCGCTGAATTTCAGGGGAGGTTGCTGGGGCTGCATTTTCTACCGAGTCAGTCACTGGTGGACTAGGCGCAGCCATATCAGACGGCGGAGTCACGGACTGGGGCGGTTCAGGCTTATCCTCTGACTCAGGCGGCACTGAAAAGCTTTCGGCAACTGGATCCAAGCCTGTTTCTAAGGTGGGAGCTGAGGCTGAACGCTGTAGATTCGTCGCAGCGGCGGTGTCTGCAGGCAGGGCCGAGTCAAGCGACGGGCTATCTGACTGATTAGCCGTTGCTGTCGCTTCCGAGCTTGAGGCAACAGCCGTATCGGGAGCCACCGTCTGGGAATTGGGCAAGGGGCTGAAAT
>NZ_JASATW010000055.1:0-12480 GCF_030405905.1 Sphaerothrix gracilis Ecp01 | reverse complement strand
ACAGATCGCACCCCTGTTTTCGTCACCCGTGATTCAGGTTTATACGCGGATATGATTCGTGACCTGGATGATATCGGTGTCAAGGACTTTAAGCCTTTTATCACTAATAGCAAAGAAACAGTCCCGCTACCTGATGGTCGCACGTTGAAGACATCGCCCAATAGCCATGCGGCTGAACTAGATCGCTTGATTCAGCAAGGGGGGCTGTCACCGGAGGATGAGTACGACGGTGTATTTACTACCTATTCACAAATGCAGACAGTGCAGGGCAAAAACACGCCGCGCCGTGAGTTTCTGGAGATGATAGCGCCGCAGTCAATCATCGTGATGGATGAGGCCCATGAAGCGGGCGGTAGTGCTCAGGGGCAGTGGAAAAAAGTGGGCCAGCCACCCAACCGGGCTGAGTTTGCCCGTGACCTGGTGGATAAGGCAGATGGTGTAACCTTCAGCTCTGCAACGGCTGTCAAGCGGCCTGACGTGATGGATCTCTACGGTCGCCGCTCTGGGATGCGCGATGCGCTCGGTTCAGTCGAAGCTTTGCAGGGGGCACTGGAAAAAGGCGGCATCCCCTTGCAGCAGGCATCAACCAACACCCTAGCTGAAGATGGCTTTTACATCAGACGAGAAAGGACTTATGAAGGGGTTGACTTCGGCATCAATACCGTAGAAGTGGACCGTGATTCGACTGACCGGCTGGGTCAGATTATGGGCAAGATTCTGGAGTTTGACCGCCACAAGCAAGATGCGCTGAAGGATTTGGACAAGTCTCTCAAGGCCGATGCCAAGAAGGTCGGTAAAGATAGCTCTATTGGCCAAGCCGGTGCATCGTCAGTCAATTTCACTGCGCTGATGCACAATGTCATTGACCAGAGCTTGCTAGCGCGAAAATCGGATCAGATGGCTGATGAAGCGATCGCCTCTCTAGAGCAAGGTGAAAAGCCGATTCTGACAGTCTCTAACACGATGGGCAGCTTCATCGAGAACTACGCCGATGAGAACGATATTGCTCCTGGGGATGAGTTTACGGCTGACTTCAGCGATATCCTGACGCGCTACCTGGAGCGCAGCCGGGATGTGCTGGAGAAAGACTATGACGGCACCACCACCCGCAGACCGCTCAGTGATGCCGAGCTGGGGCCGGATGCGGTCGCGGCCTTTGAAGCGGCTGAAGCGTTGATTGAAGAAACGGAATTAGATTTTCCGGTATCGCCCATCGACCACATCAAGCAGCGGGTAGAAGATGCGGGCTACAGCATGGGCGAGATTACGGGCCGCAAAGCGCGGCTTGAGTACGATAGTGACGGCAACGCCACGTACAGGCGGCGTAGTGGCCGCGAAACCAGTAAAGCAGGCAAGGTCAGAGCGACAGATCGCTTTAACAGTGGTAAGTCTGATGTGATTCTCCTAAACCGCTCTGGGGCCACGGGTATCTCACTCCATGCTTCTGAAAAATTTGCCGACCAACGCCGCCGCCACATGATTGTGGGCCAGGCAGAGCGCAACATCAATGACTTCATGCAGACGCTGGGCCGCGCTCATCGCACCGGGCAAGTCGCGCCGCCGCGCATCACGCTGCTAATGGGGGATACCCCAGATGAGAAGCGGCCAGCGGCCCTGCTAGAGAAGAAGATGGCTTCACTCAATGCCAACACGACCGCCGATAAGAATGCGGGTTTTGATACCTCGGAGATTCCCGACTTCTTCAACCGCTACGGCGATGCGGTCGCTGAGCAGATCCTCAGCGAGTATCCCGAAATCAATGAAAAGCTAGATTATCCGATCAAGGTTTCCTCAGAAGGTGCGGGTGACTTAGAGAGTGTTGAGGAGGGAGCGATCGCCAAGGTGACCGGCCGCTTACCGCTGCTGCCAATTGATGAGCAGGAATCCTTTTACAAGCTACTGGAGGAAGAATACAGCTCATTTGTGGAGCAGCAGAAAGCGCTAGGCAATAACCCACTGGAAGCCGAAGCAGTAGACCTCGATGCTCGCTCTTTGGCTCAGGCTGAAATTGTGCCGCCTAAGGATGGGCGTTCAGCCTTCAGTAAGGGCGTTCAGGTCGAAGTGATGGATGTCAAGTCTCAGAGCAGGCCGAAGACGCAGCTAGAGGTGATTAATGAGGTGCGCGGCAAACTAGACCTCGATCCGGTTGAGTCAGTTGAAGACCATGATTTTGAGGCCGTCGATGAGCGTTCTCAGGCGTTTTCCAGCAACCTGCTAGAACAAGCAGACAAAGCAGCAGAGCAGTATATGGAGCAGCAGCGGGCCAAGATTGGGCAACGCTACCAAGACCCGGAGAAGCGCCAAGCGGCCTTTGATAAAGAAACCAAGCGGGTTGAGAAACAGAAAACCCAGCTCACCCAGTTCAAGCGCTACCGCCTGGGCCAAACAGTCAGATTAGCCACCGATAACGGTCGCATTTTCTATGGAGCAGTAAGTGATATCAGCAAGCGGGGCCGCTCGCTAGCGGCGATGCTGGATGGTTCAGATGAGTCTCAAAACAGCTTTGGTGACTCGAATCCGGTGGCGGCTTCCAAGTGGCAGATGAGCGTTTCGATTGCCGATTCAAACCGGGAGGTGCCGATACCGCTCTCCAAGCTCAACAGCGACCGGATGGGGTCAGTTGATGTAACCGCTGTTGAAAAGACGATGACGGGCAAAGAGGTGATGCCCCAATTTGATGAGCGTCAGTCAGGCGATCGGGAAGTGAGGCAAGCGCTGACCGGCAACCTGCTGAGAGCCGCTGAGCAGTACGGCAACAAGGGCAGCATCATCAACGCCACTAAGTCAGGCGGTGAGATTGAGCCGATGCTGCTGTTGCCCAAGGGCTACGATATGGAGCGCGAGCTGTCTGAAACGCCAGTTGAGCTACCAGCGCCGCGCAACGTGCGTCAGTTCATGGAAATCACAAGTGGTGAGGGCATCGTCAAAACCGCTGACGAGCAGATGACGCTTAAACAGCAGGAGGGTGATTATGTGCTGCAAACAGGTAAGAAGCAGAAAGGCATCATCCTTGATGAAGGATTGATAGAGGCGATGGGTGATGAGTTCTATTCGATTAGCGACCGGATGGAAGCGAAGTTCTCAGCCGACCAGCTAGAGGATGTGGTCAGCTACATTCAGAACGGTCGTAATGAGCGTCTAGAAGCAGTTACGCATTTAGAGCAGGCACGAGAGCTAGTCGGTGAAAAGATTCCTGAGTTCACCTGGTCAGATTCAGTAGAGGATGTAGTTGAAAAGGCAGGTCTACCGCCATCTGTAGACCTAGCAAATTTAGATAATTTCCGCGATCGCCTAGAAGCGGCTTTTCAGGAGCCAGAGGAAATCAGCAGTGGGTCAGAGGTAGATGAACAAGTAGCAGAAGCCGCCCAGTCGCCAACAGAAGGTGAGGCAATAGCAGGCGATCGCCCAGCAGCAGAGTCTTCCCCAGTACCGGAGCCTGACGAAGTAGAGCCGGAACCAGAACCTATCAAAGCTGAACCAGCAGAGTCAGCCTCACCAGCCGTTGACGATACGGCAGGTTCGCAGCCAGAACCAGAGCAGCCCCAGACAGAAACTACAAAAACAGCGCCACAACAGCGTGACTCAGCCGTTCTTGAGGCCAAGGTTGAGCAGGTCAAGGAAGTTGTCAGTCAGGGCAAGGGGTTACACTTCCAGGTTGATCCAGAGTTCGATGCTGAAGCAGAGGGTTTATACACCAGCCTGACTGAGGGTGAGGCAGGCAGAAACAACTATGAGCTATTTCTGCCAGATGACATTCGCATCGAGGGCGATCGCGTACAGGTGCAAGTCGGCTATGACGTATCTGGAGAAGGCGATTCCCCCCAGGATGTGTGGGTGGATGTGCCAGATTTTGCCGAGCAAGCTGATAGAGCGCTGCAAGGGCAGGAGCCAGAACTTAGCGTCAGCGGTTACAGAGATGAACTGGAAGCATTGACAGAGAGCAGCCAGCAAGAGGATGCACAACATATTCGCTATCCGGACGAGCCAAAACCAGCAAAACCGGAACCCGAAGCAGCAGCGCCGCCAGAGTCAGAGGAAACTCCTCGTATTGGTGGGTGGAAGCAGCAGCGGGGTAAGGCTGAGAAACAGGTCGGTAAGTTTCTCGAAGAAGCTGGCCTTTCTAAGGCAGTGATGGCCGATGAAGAGTTTTATCTCAAGGTCGAGAACGAGCCATACATCGCGCTGAACATTGAGCGCCATGATGACCAGCTCATGCTGTATCACACGCTGACTGAGAACGGGGATGCTTTTATTGATTCAGAGATGGTCTTCAACCTGTCAGATGAGGGCAGCTTGAGCTTAGCTGAGACTGCTGTAGGCGGGCCTTTTGGTGAGACGCGAAACCGGGATCGCTCGTTTGCAGGCATCTTCGCTCAGAACATTAGGGAGCAGGGCTTTGCAGAAGCGGTTAGGGCCATGCAGCAGCCGGAGTCAGAGGTAGAAACCGTCCAGCCAGGAACCGAAGTGATAGCTGAGGTGGCTGCCTTGGAACCAGAGCTGGAGCAGCCAGCTCCAGAGGCAGAAGCCGTTGCTGCACCAGAACAGACTACTTCAGAGACTACGAGTCAAGAACTAACTGAGCCGGAGCCACAGCCGGGAGAGGCCAGTGAACTAGTTACTGAAGCTGAAGCCTTTGACTATCAGCAAACGCTGGCGCAACTGCGCTCCGATGCCCAAGCCCTGCCAGAGGCCCAGCGTGAAAACCTGATGAGCGCGATCGCCGCTGTTGAGCAGGAGATGAGTCAGCCAACCGGGGCTAAAGCTGAGTCACGCGAAGAAGAAGTTCCAGCCAGTGAGTTTGTCCAGGAAGCGATCGCCAGTGCTGATGAGCTGCTGGATGAGGAGATGGCTGAGCTGCTGGATGACTCGGAAGCAGTTACAGTCGAGGAACTGCGTGACTGGTATAAGTCAGCGAGAGCCTTGGGCCGCTCTCAAGAGGATTTAGAGCAGATTACGCAGCTCGGTAAAGCCGTCAAGACTGGAGAAGTGAGCGGCTTGAATCAGACAGCAGCCAAACAGATGCGAAGCGATCGCGCTGAATTTGACGCTCAAGCCGGTCTGGGCCAGGGTATTGCCGCCAACGCGCGGCGTTTTGTTCAGTCTGCTTTACAGGTGGGCTTAGCTCATCAAGACCGGGAGGGCACCCTTCAAGCTGATGGCAGAATCTATCAGGTCAAGCAGAAAGACAGCCTAATTAGCGTCACCAACAAACGAACCGGCGGTGGTGTGGTTGCTGATGGCAACGAAATTCTCAAGGTGTCAGATCTAACTGAAGGCGATCGCCGCCGCTGGATGAAGTTGGGGGCCAAGTCACCGCAAGAATTGAGGGGACAACCGCCTCAAGCGCCATCAAGAAACCGTGAACAAGACAAAGGTATGGAGCTGGGATAGTGATTGATGAACGATAAAACTTTTCTGCTGGCGTTAGTCGTGATTGCGGTAGTTTATGCAACATTACCGCTGCTTTTACCTGTAAGCGAAAATCATTCTTTTACTTTCGACTTAGGTGAGGTTGTCTGCATGGCAATTTCGTTAGCTTATCTATATGAAGCTGTTAATACTAAGCGCGGCATTAGGCCGCGTGAATTGAAAAGTATGTTTAGAAACCGCTGTATTATGTATGCTGCAGCTGGGATTGCTCTCAAGGTTTTAGGCAGCTTTAGTTTTGCCTAAGATTGAAAGCTTTCAATCCAGTTGATCACAACTCTGGAAATCCAAAAGGCGAAAGCGGCAGCTGATACAGTCAGAGCGATTGGCACTCTACTTCTGCGTCCTTGATAATAAGCATAGGCTGCATAGATAGCGAATCCAATAGCAATCAGTTTGACCAGTATCATGCTGTGGTTGAGGAATCTATATCTCTTTCAATAATTATAGTTAAAATTCCTATCATTTAAGAATAAACTTATTAGAGAAATCTAAGATGATGCGTGTACTATATTGATTCAGCTATTTGAGCTAAGCACAAGGCTATTGCTAGATAGATCAAAAAACAAAACATTTGTTATGGATAATGTTTTTGACCAGCAATTTCTAGATGCTATGCTAGTAATCTTTCTGTTTTATACGCGGGTGTTATAGCCTATGCCTCGTTATCAGAATCGGAGCCAAACAGCGTCTGAGCCAGCGTATCCTCAACCCCAATCTTATTCCAGGGAACTTGAGCGGCGTCTGCGGCAGTGTCAGGGTGATAGCCTAGCTGCCCTAAAGGACAAGGTAAGGCTAGAACAGTCGATGTATTTGAGTATCACCCGAAATTGGAGCGAGAATGACGAGGCAATCTAAACCGTTGACCGGCAAAGCGCTGCTACAGAAAGCGCAAGAACTTTCCCACCTTTCCAGACGAGAAATCGCTCAGGCTTGTGGCTACACCAGCCAGACCAAAAGCAATCGCGTGCGAGTGAGCTTGGAGTCTTTCTATGAGGCACTGCTGGTAGCCAAAGGGCTCAATCTAGGGCCGAAGTCAGATGGCCGAGGCCGAGAAGCAACGTACCGCCTGACGGTGCATCAGAACGGTCAGATTGTGATTGGTTCTGCCTACACGCAGGAACTGAAGCTGAAGCCGGGTGATGAGTTTGACCTGAAGCTAGGCTACAAACATATCCACCTCAGACAGGTTGAGGAAGCGGCTGCAAGTGAGGCATAGGTAAGCTATGAAGCTGCATATCTGTAAACAGAAGCGTTATTGAGAATTAGTACCAGGCTCAGTAGCTTTAGCCTCTATTTCTTGAATAGCGCTTTCCAGTTCCATTTCCAGTTGCTCAGGAGTCGGCAGACTTTTTTGGAGTGCTTCTGGCAAGTCATGCTGCAAGCGATAGGTGGAAACTCCAATTGGCTTTTGCACATCCTGCAGCGCAAATTCTACGGTTGTTTTGCGCTTTGAGCGACAAAGAATAATCCCAATTGTGCGGTTGTCTTCCGCAGACCGCAGGTAGTTGTCTACGGCTGAAACATAGAAGTTCATCTTGCCAGAGAACTCAGGCTCAAACTCGCCCATCTTAAGGTCGATCACGACATAACAGTGCAGCCGAGCGTGATAGAACAAAAGATCCAAGCGATATTCTTTGTCATCGACCACAATCGGATATTGGTTACCAATAAAGGCAAAGCCGACGCCCAGTTCTAATAGGAAATCACGAATATGCTCAACGAGCCCTCGCTCCAGTTCTCGCTCTTGCGCATCCCTTCCTAGCGTTAGAAAGTCAAAATTGTATGGGTCTTTGACGAGCTGGTGAGCCAGGTCAGATTGAGGTGGGGGGAGTGTGCGATCAAAGTTAGTAATGGCTCCTCCCTGCCGGCGATAAAGACCGCTCTCAATTTGCATTACCATCACGTTTCGGCTCCAGCCATTGGCAATGGTTTCACGGGCATACCAGAGTCTTTCTTCTCGCTGGTTAAGCTTATCGAGCAGTCCTAAATTGTGATACCAAGTAATTTGTCCAAGCAGCTCTTGGACAAATTTTTCATCGGGCCATGCATCGGCAAAAGCTCTCATGTACAGAAGGTTTGTGCGCGAGAAGCCCTTCATATCAGGAAATTCGCGCTTGAGGTCTTTGGCAAGGCGCGGAATCACCTTGCTACCCCAGCCTTGTTCTCGCTGACGTTGTAAGATTTCGCGCCCGATATGCCAATAAAGCAGCACAAGTTCCCGATTAACGGCAAGGGCTGCTTTGATCTGAGCCGAACGGATACGGTTTTTCAGACCATTGAGCAAGGCGAAGTAGTTATCTTCATCTGGTAATAGAGAGGGTTGGCGAGGCATGGGACGTGGCAATCGCTATCAGCAAACACTCAGCAAATCAGCATGGAGAAGTTGGAAAGCTGTCATTGCCTGATGATTGTACTCGATCTCAAGAATCCGTGATTCAAATGTACTATTGCAATAGGGTTGAGGTATGACACGCAGTCAGAGGTGACGCTATGAGCAATCTGTTGCTGATTGAAAGCCCCGGCAAGGTGAAAAAGCTAGGTCAAATTCTAGGGGCTGGCTGGGTAATCAAAGCTAGCATGGGGCACATCCGCGAGTTGGCCAACGATGGCGAGGATGCCCTGGGCTTTGACCTAGGCATGACGGCCATTGAGTGTCGCTATCAGCCCCGCGATGCCCGCTCGAAGAAAGTACTCTCTGAGCTGCGCCAGGCGGTCAAGCAAGCCGAGCGAGTTTACATCGCCACCGACCCCGACCGCGAAGGGGAAACGATTGGCTGGCACCTGCAGCAAGCCCTGCGGCTACGAAATCCACAGCGTGTGGTCTACAGCGAGATTACGCCTCAAGCGGTGCGAGCGGCGATCGCCCGTCCCCGCCGCTTAGATGAACACCTCATTGCCGCAGGCAGGGCGCGCGACTGCCTCGATAAGCTGGTGGGCTACAAAGGCAGCCGCCATGTGGTGTGGCCACTGAACAACGGCGCCAAGTCGATGGGCCGGGTGCAAAGTGCGACGCTGCACCTGCTGTGCGATCGCGAGCGAGCGATTCAGACATTTAAGCCGCAGGACTACTGGAGCATTTGGGTGAGCTACCAAGAAGGCTTCAAAGCGTTCTATCGCAGCCGCCCACAGCCACAGCAAAGATCTCAGAAATCTAATCAAGAGATAGCTGTCGCTAAGGGCAAAAGTGTAGCGCCAGAGTCAGAGCGGGTGACCTCAAAACAACAGGCCGATGAACTGGTGGCGATCGCCCGCAGTCAGCCGCATCAGGTTGTGCAGATTGCAGGCAAACAGGTGCAGCAGTCACCGCCGCCACCGTTTGTCACCTCGACCTTGCAGCAGGCGGCTGGGTCAAAGCTGCGCTTCAGCCCAGAGCAGACGATGAAGGTGGCGCAGTCGCTCTACGAGAAAGGCCACATCACCTACATGCGTACCGACTCCGTAGCACTCTCAGCCCCTTTCTGTGAATCAGTGCGGCAGTATCTGCAGCAGCATGACCCAGACAATTTGCCCTCCAAGCGCACCCGCCACCGGGCAGTCAAAGGCGCACAGGCAGCCCACGAAGCGATTCGTCCAACGGATGTCAGCCGCCTGCCAGAGGCTCTGCAGCGAGAACTCCCGGCAGCAGACGCTAGTCTCTACGAGCTGATTTGGTATCGAACCGTAGCCTCTCAGTGCGCTGCGGCTCGGCTGCGGAAAACGCGCGTGGTCACCCAGTCAGGTACAGCCTACTGGGAAGCTAGAGGTCAGGTGCTAGAGTTTGCGGGCTATACCCGCTACTGGAACAACCTGAGCGCCGACACGGTACTACCAGCGCTCACTCATGGTCAAACGCTCACACTGCAGCAAGCCCAAGCCGATGCCAAACAAACACAGCCGCCGCCGCGCTACAGCGAGCCGCAGCTGGTGAAGCTGATGGAGCAGAAAGGGATTGGTCGTCCCAGCACCTATGCGCCGACGATCAAAACGCTGAAGCAGCGGCAGTACATTGAGCCTACCAAAGGCAAGCTGACGTCGACTCCATTGGGCTTAGAACTAGATGCGGCGTTAGGCAGGCTGCTGCCAGACCTGATTCAGCCGGAGTTCACCGCGCAGATGGAGACGGCCTTAGATCCTACATTCCGCAGGTTGACAATGAATAAGAAAGGTGGTGTGCCGTAGAGTAGAAGCAGCCCTCAAGAGAATGGATGCATCGGTTGAAGATAGAGAATCTGGATCACCTAGGCTTGGTTGCCGGGATGGTTGACGAGTTGGGACTGGTGGAATTGACCAATGCACAGTTAGGCCAGCATCAGCTGGAGCGCATCAGCGCCGGACAAGTGGTCAAAGCACTGATACTGAACGGCTTGGGTTTCGTGAGTGCGCCTTTGTACCTGTTCAGCGAGTTCTTTGAGAGTAAGCCGGTTGAGCATTTGCTCGGCGAAGGCATACAGGCCAGTCACCTCAACGATGACCGTCTCGGACGTGTGCTCGACCAGTTATATGAAGAGGGCACCAGCAGTTTCTTTTTGCGTGTGGCGATGCAGGCGGTGGAGCGATTTGGCGTCGATGTTGGCCAGGTTCATCTAGACTCGAGTTCGTTTTCGTTGCGAGGCGAGTATGGGCGGGAGAGGGTTGAGTCGGGAGACTTAGATCAGGTGCCCATCGAGATCTGTCGAGGCTATTCAAGGGACCAACGCCCCGACCTGAAGCAGTTTGTAGTCAACCTGATGTGCAGCGCGGATGGTGGCGTGCCGCTGTGGCTGAAGGTGGCAGATGGCAACCAGAGTGACGCGCAGCAGTTTGCCGGGTTGATGCGCCAGTTTGCCAACAGTTGGCAGATGGACAGTGTGTTCGTTATCGACGCAGCCTTTTACAGTGAGCCGAACTTACAGCAGGTCGGCTCACTCAAATGGGTCTCACGGGTACCCCAAACCTTGAGCAATGCCCAAGCGCTCGTGCAAAGCGATACCAGCGAACTGACGCCAGTCGCTTGCACCCTCAAGGACTACCAGATGTGGGAGACAACCGCTGAGTATGGTGGAGTTCAGCAGCGCTGGATTCTGATTGAGAGTCTGACGCGCAAGGCTGACCAGTCGCTGTGGGAGCCCGAACTCAAGCAGCTAGAGAAACGCTTGCACCGCGACCTCAAGCAGCTGCAGCAACAGGTCTTTGCCTGTAAGCCCGATGCCCTCGAAGCCCTGATGCGCTTCCAAGACACCTTGGCGGGCCATCACCTCACTGAGGTCAGCGTTGAGACGCTTCGACCGAAACGGGCACCGGGTCAGCGAACTAAAGCAAAAGCTAAAGACACACCACCTGCCACCGGCTACCGCCTCAAAGCCAAGCTTGAGCGCCGGAGCACTGCCGAAGCCGCCTACCAGAACCAGCGCAGTCGGTTTATCCTGGCCACCAATCACCTCGATACCCAGCAGTGGCCTGCTGACAAACTATTGCAAGAGTACAAGGGCCAACAGAAGACTGAGCGCGGGTTTCGCTTTCTCAAAGACCCGTTGTTCTTCGCCAGCAGCCTGTTTGTCAAAAAAGCCCAAAGAGTCGAGGCTCTAGCCCTGGTGATGGCCCTGACTTTGATGGTCTACACTTTAGCTGAGCGTAAGCTTAGACAAACCCTGGCGGCACAACAGCAAACAATCCTCGACCAGAAAAAACAGCCTACTGTCAACCCTACCTTTCGGTGGGTCATTCAGAAGTTTCAGGGCATTCATTTTGTGCAGTTCGGACACCTCAAGCAGATTAGTAACCTGACTGATGAGCGGCGCACAATCATCCGATTCTTGGGGGCTCATGTTGAGCCCTACTATGCACCTACCTAATCTTTTGGCAACCTGCGGAATGTTGGTTAGATGCGATCGCCGCTGGTGAGCAGGAGTGGCAGTCCTATCTGATTGGCTGGCACCAGAGCTACTTTGCCCCAGCGATCGCGCGAGCACAGCAGCAACTGCGATCGCTAGAGCTACCAGCAAAGTCTCCGCCTGCGACTTTATCTCCAGCTCCGCCTCAGGCTTCTAAGCCGCAGGTGAGTCAGGTGAAGCCGAGTAACGCCAAACCCAGTAAGACTCAGTGCCCTACCTGCGGTCAGCTGATGGACAAGATCCCCTCTCGTTCCAAGAAGCTCAAAGCCAAGCACTTCCTCAAATGCTCTGGCTGCAGCACCGTGATGTTTTGGAACGGCAAGGCCAAACGCTACGAGCTGCCTTATGCGCAGCAGCAGGCCAACACACCGGAGAACTTTACGGACTCTCCCTGCCCGGTCTGCGGCGCTTTGCTAGAGCGCTATCGTTACCAGAAGCAGGGTCAGGCCAAAGTGATGCTGCGCTGTTCGCTGCTGGAAAACCGACGCGGCCAGTGCAAAGAGGTGGCTTTCTTTGAGAGTCGGGGTGAGTTTTGGTCACCGAAGTTTGGCACCTTGAAGTTACCAGAACCTCAGCTTTAAGCGCTACGGTACTAGGGAAGGTTTTGCAGAGGAGGAGGAACTGTCATGACGATGGCCACGGCTGACAATGGCTACGCTTTTCCAGGCAAGAAAGATTCTACCGCGCTAGCCATCAGAGGCTTTGAGAAAAAATATCCTTGTCCTAGCTCACAACCCAACGCAGTTAATTGCTGAAGCTGATCCTGAGTTTCAATGCCTTCAGCAACACAGCTAATATTAAGACTGTTTGCTAAAGCCATTATGGTTTTGACAATGGCTAAAGAGGATTTATCAGTAGTAATTTTTTTAATGAAAGTATAGTCAATTTTAAGAGCATCAATTGGTAGCTTGTGCAACACACTTAGAGAAGAATATCCCTGTCCAAAGTCATCCAAATGAAATTGAACACCAAATTGACGTAACTGCTGCATGGCCGTCACAATTGGAGATGAGTTTTTCATCAACATGCTTTCAGTTAGTTCAAATCTTAGGGATTGTGGGCTGATTCCAGTACTATCAAAAATTTGAACGATTTTATCGACCATATCTTCTCGTTCAAACTGTATATTTGATAGGTTAATGTTAGCCCTTAGATTGGGAAGATTGAAATGTATTTGCCAGGCTCGCAATTGATAACAGAC
>NZ_JASATW010000054.1:0-13132 GCF_030405905.1 Sphaerothrix gracilis Ecp01 | reverse complement strand
GCTGCCGATATGCTTGATGGAGGCAGTGGTTATGATATTGGTATCTATCTAGGCGTTACAGGCATTACTCTCAACCTGGATACCGTTGCTCTTGAGGAGATTCAAGGCAACCTTGGTGCTGATACCTTTACCTCTTCTACTGGACAAGCTGTAAAGATGTTCGGTCATGGAGGAGACGATCGCCTGCAAAGTGGTGACGGTAACGACCAGCTTTTTGGCGGGGATGGTCATGACGTCATAATCACGACTGGCGGAGATAACTATGTCGAAGCTGGCCAGGGAAATGATCAAATAACGACTGGCAGCGGTCACGATACATTGGTTGGTAACGAAGGCAACGATACTCTAAACGCGGGTGCTGGTCACGACGTATTAGATGGCGGTGTCGGCAACGACAGTCTCGTCGCGGGCAGCGGCAACGATCAGCTCCAAGGCGGCGACGGCATAGATAGCCTTTACGGCGGTAATGGTCACGATACACTCTTTGGCGGTCTTGGGGACGATAGACTTTTTGGTGGTAGCGGCCACGATAGCCTATACGCGGATGCCGGCAATGATTGGCTAGAGGGCGGCGACGGTCACGATAATCTTTTTGGTAGCCGCGATAATAATCAAATTTATGGTGGCACAGGGCGGGATAAGCTCTACGGCGTTGCTGGCAGCAACCAGCTTTTTGGGGGTGAAGATAACGATAAAGTCTTTGGCGGCAGCGGCAACGATCGGCTTTTTGGTGATAGCGGTGACGATCAGCTCTATGCCGCTGCTGGAAACGACCGGCTAGAAGGCGGATCAGGTAACGATGAGCTGTTAGGTCAGTCAGGCAATGATGTGCTGCTAGGAGATGATGGCAATGACGTTTTACAGGGTACAGAACAGGGTACTGGTGAAATAGACAGTTTGACGGGCGGCCAAGGAACTGACTATTTTGTGTTGGGTAAAACGGGCCAGATCTTTTATGACGATGGCAATGATTTGCTACCAGGACTTGCAGATTATGCCCTGATTACAGATTTTGACTCCTCAGCAGATGTCATTCAGCTTAGTGGCATAGCAGAGGATTACGTGCTGGGGATTACGGCTGCTGGAACTCAGATTTACAGAGATAGTGATGGTTCTCAAGGCGTTAGCACCTCAGATGAGCTAATTGGTATTCTAGAAGGCATTTCAGAGATTACTTTGGCGCATAGTGCCTTCAAATTTGTTTAGAGGCTGTATGAAAAGTCAAAACTGACGTAGAAAAGCTCACACGGATAAGCTGAAGTTGAACAGTCACAGCACCGTGAGAGCTATGAGTAAGGCATACACAAGCAACCTGACGCGGGAACAGCTTGAGCTGATAGAGCCTTTGATTCTGCCAGCCAAGCCCGCGGGCCGGCCTCGCTCAGTCGATATGTGGGCCATCGTCAACGTGTGAAATGTCAGTTACCTCTTTGGCCCACGAGATGCGCAATGGGGTTCAGATTATTACAGCAGGTCTAGGTCTCAAGCTTCTGAGCCAATCCAGCACGACTGAGGAAATTCCAAACAATTTAACCTGCTAATGAGCAGCTATGAATGATTGCACTTCGATTCCATCGTTGTGCCCAAGTTAAGCGACGGTGTGCTCGCTGGTCACGGGTCATAAACGGTGACTTTAAAGGCGTCATTGTTGGGAATACATCAATCGGTTCAATCACGATCTGGTGCTGTCGCAACCTGAATGATCAATTTTTGTAAGCAAATTTCAATAAACGCGTTCAAAACTAGATCTTCACTAAGACCGATCAAGTATTTGTTATACACTTAGGCTAAGACAGCGTTTTATCTCCGCTACAATTCGCTGATTCGCCACAGATAATAGTTTTCTCCTGAAATTTATTGCTAGCTGCTGAGTCACCTCAAGTGGTTAGAGGAATATAAGTGAAAGATTGGCGGGTGAATGCGATCGCTGAGGAGATTCTTTCATCATGATTTGGACTCGCCAGTTTAGCTATTTTACAGGTAAATTAGCCGCCACTTTAAGCTTTAGTTTGATGTTCCAAGCTATTAGCTTACCTGTTAGGGCTCAGATTATTCCTGACCTTAGTCTAGATGATTCTCTTACGCCCGTAATCGAGGAATCGGTAGTCAATCAGGTTGATGGTAGCGACTTGAATCTTCGGATTACTGATGGTGTTGCCCAAGGCGCTAATCTTTTCCACAGTTTTCAAGAGTTTCATGTCAATGAAAACCAATCTGTTTATTTTGCTAACCCAGCCGATGTTGAAAATATTGTGAGTCGAGTGACTGGTAGCAACGGCTCTAATATTGATGGCCTCTTGGGGGTAGATGGCTCGGCTAATCTGTTCTTCGTCAATCCGAATGGCATTGTGTGTGGCCCAGATGCTCAGTTGGATATATCCGGCTCTTTTGTAGCCACAACTGGCGATGGCTTTCTATTCGATAACGAGATCTTTAGCGCTACAAATCCTGGTCTGGCTCCTCTCGTTGCCGTAAGCGTGACACCGGGGATTCAAATTGGCCCGGATGCTCCAGCGATGCTGATCGATGGGGCTACTCTGTCAGTGGGTGGTGATTTGCAGCTAGCAGCGGGTTCGATCACTTTTCAAACTTATAGAAATCTTGCTTTAGAAAACAGTATGTTACTAGCAACATCTGGAAAATTAGTTTTGGAGGCAAGTGAAGATATTAGAATTTTAGATAGCACACTCAGTTCTGAAGTTAGTTCTTCTGGAATCACTTTTTCCGGAACCACTTTTATAAAAGGCGATTCAGTTTTTATTGAAAGCAGTAATGTGAATAGTGTTAATAATATTGCTGACAGTAACAGCAATTTACTTAATAACCCAGGGCTTATTCAAATCACAGCCACTAATGAAGTTTCTATTAGTGAAAGTCAAATCACAGCAAGTGCGTTTGATTCGAATAGCGTTGCAGGCATAGTGACGATTAGTGGAAACAATAGTGTATCTATTGATAACAGTCTTATTACAAGTAATGATAGTCTTATTGATTCACCTGATGATAGTTTGGCTGATTCTTTAAGTCAAATCAATATTCTCTCTATTCAAGGTTCAGTTGTCTTAGATCGAACTGACATAGAAGCTAATGATTCTGGCAATGTTTTGGCCGGTTTGATTCGGATTAGTGGGCAGAATTATATAGGTGTAAACGATACAAATATTTCAGCCGCTGGAGGTTCAGGCGAAATCTTACTCGGTAACTCTGAAACCCGTCAGAGTTCAGATTTAACAGTAGGTCCAGGCGCTTTTTGGATTTTCTTGGTTGAGAACGCTGAGCAGATTCAAACAGTCCTCTTGGCTCCAACACCGCAAAATATCTCTATCGATCGAAGTATACTAACAACTACAAACAGATTAGACAGTCCACCGCCGCCTGATGAGGCTTTTGAGCAAACAAATAGAATAAGACCGCCTCAATTCTTTTCAGGAGGTGCGGTTTCTATTGAAGCTCAAGGTAATATCACAGTCATTGACAGCAGAATCCGAAATAATGTTGTAGGAATTCTAGAAAGAGAAGCGCTCACTCGTCTATCAGGAGAAGTTGTTTATCTCAACAATTCAGAAGTTTTGTCTGTTTCTGAAGTACGCTGCTTTGAAAATATATCTTGCCGAGACAATCCAAATGGAGATATCAGTCTCAATGTGGTAGATTTGCTACTGATGCAAGGGGATAGCCTGATTTCTGCTCGCGCATTTGAAGATGCCAATGGCGGTAATGTCTTCATTGATGCAGGTCAAGGCTTTGTGGTTGGGGGACGCCCCGGCGTTAATGGCAATGACATCATTGCTAGCGCTGAAGGGGGTGACGGCGGTTTTATCCAGATTAATGCCGCGGGTATCTTCGGCTTCCGAATCCAGCCAGCAGTACCCGGAAACCGAACCAACGATATTGACGCTAGCTCCGAATTTGGTAGCAGCGGCATTATTTCGACCACAAACTTGGGCCTTGACCCCACTCGTGACGCGGTTGATCTTCCTGTGATTTTTGTGGATACTTCCCAGCTGGTAGGCCGCTCTTGTCAGACAGCATTAATGACCGAAGAACACGTCAGCCGCCTATTCGTTACGGGGCGAGGGGGACTACCCCCCGATGCAACTGTTCCACTCAGCCCTGTTTTGGAGGAGTCTGACTGGATTGTCGTGGAGTCGGTAGTCAATGCTGAATCATCTGCAGTTCCCCTACATCTCTCTGTCAGCGATCGCCCTCCTAGCCCGCTCTCAGCAGCGTGTTACCTGCTTGTTTCAGAGTCACCGTAGCGAGACAGAGAGCGACAGCAAATTTTCGCTATTTTGACATGCAGATTTATCTCTTTAAAGGATCCTCTAAGTTAAATTAGTCAAACTTTTTCCGTGTTCAATTGTTAAGCGATCTTTTTATACTTCTAGTTTTTACTGACAGCCTATTTCACTAAAGCCTTGCTATCTCTCGCATATAGGGCTGAGATAGAGAAAGTTAGATCTCAGCTTTACATTAACTTTAAGTAAACTTTATATTGTCTTTAACAACGGAAAATATATTAAATAAATTAAATATGCTGATCTATTTTTCGGTTGCAGCATACACTTATGTTTAATTGATGGGTCATTTAACAGCTATACAGAATTCTTCAACTTCTATTGACCCAAGCAGGTTGCCTTAAATAAACATAGGCTCTCCAATGGGGACATGCTGAGTTTATTTGGGGCCGAATACTGATCGTGAATAATAATTTTTAAGAGACTTCTCTAAAAGTTTCACGTACTCTCTGAATTCAAGCAAAGCCAGTTCAAGTTGTCTGCAAAAACGCAATACTTGGGAGGTCTAAATCTTGCATTTTTTGTCAATATAAGATTCTTAAGCTTGTTATCAAAATGAAGCTCGACAGCAAAATTTAGGCTGGATATCTCTGCGCAATGCTTATACCTGGGTTGCCTGTTCAGCTTTTGTTTTGTCAATTTTTTCTGCTTTTGGATTTTCGTTTGTGAAAACTTTTTTTCAGACAAGCTTTAGTTTTAATCCCAGACTGATTTAACCGCTCCAATTTCAACTGATTGCTTCGTAAAACACGCTGTCTTGAACTGCACATTTGGAAAAATCCACGAGAATCTGCAGGTTCACTGCAATGGTCAATCATCTCTTTCAGCTAACAACTCACTTTTCTACCCTAATAGAACTCCTGCGTTACCGAGCTACTGAGCAATCTCAGCAGCGTGCCTATACGTTTTTAGTAGATGGTGAAACCCAGGAGGAAAGCTTAACTTACGCAGAGCTAGACAGTCAGGCACGCGCGATCGCGGCCCATCTGCAACAGCTTGAGGCCATAGGTGAGCGAGCCATACTGCTCTATCCACCCGGATTAGAATTTATCGTCGCTTTCTTTGGCTGCTTGTATGCCGGCGTTATTGCTGTTCCGGCCTATCCGCCGCGTCAAAACCGCAGACTGTCTAGGCTACAGGCCATCATGGTCAACGCTCAGGCCCGGTTAGCGCTGACATCTGCCAGTCTTTTGGCCAATATACAGGAAACTTTTGGCCAGGGTAACGGGCTGGAACGGCTGCAGTGGCTCTCAACCGACCGGCTTGATCTAAGTATTGCCAACCGCTGGCAGGAGCCAGCCATCGCTAGCAGCGACCTCGCCTTTCTGCAATATACGTCTGGCTCTACCGGAATGCCGAAAGGCGTCATGATCAGCCATCAAAATCTTTTGCATAACTCTGCCCTGATTCAGCAATGCTTTGGCGATACGGTCAAGAGCCTTGGTGTGTCCTGGCTGCCCCCCTATCACGACATGGGACTAATCGGCGGAATTTTACAACCGCTGTATGTCGGTGCGCCAACGGTGTTGATGTCGCCAGTGGCTTTCTTGCAAAAACCGATACGCTGGCTGCAGGCTATTTCTCACTATCAGGCCACAACCAGCGGTGGCCCCAACTTTGCCTATGACCTACTGTGTCAAAAGGTGACCCCAGAACAGGTCGCTGCGCTTGATCTCAGCGGCTGGCAGGTGGCCTTTAGCGGGGCGGAACCGGTTCGGGCCCAAACGCTAGAAAGCTTTGCAGCTAAATTTGCACCTGCTGGCTTTCGCTATCAGGCCTTTTATCCCTGCTATGGCCTAGCCGAAAATACCCTGATTGTGACCGGTGGAGACAAGGCAGCTTCTCCGGTTGTTCGCTGGATCGATGAGTCCGAGCTGGCTCAGCACAAGATTGCTGTCGTCTCTGCTGCCGCCTCTCTAGAACAAAGGACGGCCCGTGCCGTTGTTGGCTGCGGTCATCCTCACCTGGGACAGCAGTTGGTCATCGTTGATCCTGAGCGACTGACGGTTTGTGCTGAGGGGACCGTAGGCGAGATTTGGGTCGCAGGCGATAGCGTTGCCCAAGGCTATTGGCACCACCCGGTACAGACGCAAGCAGAATTTCAGGCTCATTTAGCCGATACCCAAGAAGGTCCATTTTTGCGAACCGGAGATTTGGGATTCTGGCTGGAAGGCGAGCTGTTTATGACTGGGCGCCTGAAGGATCTGATCATCATTAGGGGGTGCAATCACTATCCGCAAGATATTGAACTTACGGTAGAGCAGAGTCATCCGGCCTTACGAGCCAACTGTGGAGCCGCTTTTGCTGTTGAAGTAGAAGGTCAGGAGCGACTGATTGTGGTGCAGGAAGTTAAGCGCAGCTATCTGCGCAAGCTGCCGGTTGCAGATGTTCTCGACGCGATTCGTCGAGCTGTTTCCGAACAGCATGACCTGCAGGTGTATGCCGTCTTTCTGCTTAAAACAGCCAGCCTACCCAAAACCTCCAGCGGCAAAGTTCAGCGCCGCGCCTGTCGGACCCTCTTCAAACAGGGGCAGTTAAACGCGATCGCCGATTGGAGCGCCAATCCCCAAGATAAAACTCACTTTAAGCAATTGGCGTCTGAAATCGATTCCCTGTTTACGCAGGTGCAAAACGGCTCTAAACCTCCGGCGCAGCCCGCAGAACAGGCAGAATCACCTCTGGTTTCCAGCCCTCAGCCACTGACCCCGACGCAAATTTCGATCTGGCTCCGCGACCGGGTAACAGAACAGCTTCAGCTCGATCCCGGCGAAATTAGGCTCGATCAGCCCTTGATCAATTTGGGCCTCGACTCATTAACCGCGATTACCATTGCCGCAGAACTGCAGGAGCGCTTCTGCGGGCTACAGCCAGCCCCGGAGGCGGAGAGTCCCCTCTCGGCGGAAAGCCTGGTTGTGCAGCTCATCGGCGGTGAGAGTATCAGCAGCCTGTCGGCTCAGATCTGCCAGAAACTGCCGAAGACCCGGTTCGATGCCAGCGCTGCTGCAGTTAAGCAGCCGTCACCTGAGGGCAGCGGACCAGAGATAGGCTCAAATCAGAAATCAAGCTATCGACAATATCCTCTCTGCCATAATCAACAAGCTCTCTGGTTTTTGAACCAGTTGACCCCAGAGAGCGCGGCCTACAATGTTGCCTATGCAGCTCGTCTGCGGCCAGATTTGAATATACGCGCTCTGCAACAGGCTTTTGAGCACTTAGCTAAACGGCATGAAATTTTAAGAACCACCTACGCGCAGCAAGACGGTCAACCGATTCAAGTGGTTCACCCGGATCTGACAATTCCGCTACAGATTCAAGTGATCGCGGATGGGGGTGAAGCCGAGCTGCGTCAGTGGCTGACCCAGGCAGCCGAGCGTCCCCTAGATTTGAGCCGAGGGCCTATCCTACGGGCAAATTTAAGGGTTCAGCCTGGGGTTAGAGACGCTCACGCCGTCAAGGCCCCCGTCCTGCTAGTGACGGCGCACCATATTGCCGTTGACCTGCGATCGCTAGAGCTGCTCATGGCCGAACTGTGTCAGCTCTATGCGGCGGCAAACGCCGGGACGCTATCCCCAGCTTTACCAGCCCCTTGTCAGTACCAAGAGCATGTATTTTGGGAAGTGCAAAAGCTGGCAGGGGATGAGCACGAGCGGCTTTGGGTCTACTGGCAGCAGCAGCTAGCTGGTGAGCTGCCCATTCTGAACTTACCCACTGATAAGCCGCGTCCAGCCGTGCAAACCTACCGGGGAGCCTGCTATCCCTTCGAGCCAGCAGCAGACCTGATGGTTCACCTCAAAGCGGTAGCTCAAGCAGCGGGGACGACGCTTTACATGCTGCTTTTAGCAGCCTTTCAGGTGCTGCTGTATCGCTACACCCAGCAGACCGACATTTTAGTGGCCTCTCCGGTGGCTAACCGTCATTTGGCCCGGTTTGAGCGAGCAGTGGGATATTTTGCCAATACGGTTGTTTTGCGCACTCAGCTCTCTGCAGACCTCACTTTTAGCCAACTTTTAGGTCAGGTTCGCCAGACGGTTTTAGGCGCTTTGGCACATCAGGCCTACCCGTTTTCACTTTTGGTCGAAAAGCTGCAGCCCACCCGCGATCCCAGCCTTTTACCTCTAGCCCAGGTATCTTTCTCCTGGAATCAGCTCCGCCATGCCGATGTGGCAGGCGGCACCCAAGCCCAGACAGATCTACTGGCTGAACCCATCCTTTTGGGGCAGCAGGGAGCTGCCTTTGACCTGATGCTCAATTTTTACGAGGCAGGCGGCACGTATCAGGGCGTCCTCAATTACAACAGCGATCTGTTTGAGGCCGCCACAGTTGCCAGGCTGGCCCGCCATTTTCAAGTTTTGCTGGCCGCCATTGTCGCCAATCCGCAGCAGCAAATTGCCGAACTGCCGTTGCTCGAAACCGATGAGCGGCAGCAGCTCCTGGCAGGATGGCGCGATCGCGCTACCAGCCATGCCGACCGTCCGTGTCTGCATCAGCTCTTTGAAGCGCAGGTGGCGCGATCGCCAGATGCGATCGCCATCACATTTGAGGCCCAGGCTTTGACCTACCGGGAGTTGAATAACCGAGCTAATCAGCTAGCGCATCGGCTTAAATCTTTAGGCGTGGAACCAGAATCCCTAGTGGGCCTCTACGTCGATCGCTCACCTGAGATGATTGTCGGTATTTTGGCAATTCTCAAAGCGGGTGGCGCTTATGTGCCAATCGATCCAGCCTATGCCTCAGAGCGCTTGGCCTCTATCCTTGCAGATGCGTCGATAAAAATTCTGGTAACGCAGCAGAGCCTGCTGGACCAGATGCCAGCGCTGCCGGTACGGCTGGCTTGTTTAGACACTGACCCAGCTGTCATCACGCAGCAGACCTGCGAAAATCCTGTCAGCACCGTTACCGCTGCCAATCTGGCCTATGTCATCTATACTTCCGGCTCGACCGGCAAACCTAAAGGGGTTTTAGTCAGTCATCACAATGTCACTCGCCTGTTTGCAGCTACGGAGCACTGGTTTAAATTTGAGCCCACCGATGTTTGGACCCTATTTCACTCCTATGGGTTTGATTTTTCAGTTTGGGAAATTTGGGGAGCGCTGCTGTATGGCGGGCAACTGGTGATTGTGCCGCAGGCCGTTGTGCATTCGCCCTCTGCTTTCTATGAACTCTTACATCGCCAGCAGGTCACGGTTCTCAACCAAACGCCCTCATCATTTCGCCAGCTAATCAAAGCCGAAGAGCTGAGCAGGGAAACAGTTGCTCCAGATTCACTCAAGCTGCGTTTAGTCATCTTTGGCGGTGAGGCGCTGGAGTTGCAGAGCTTGAGGCCGTGGTTTGAGCGGCACGGAGATCAGTCTCCCCAACTGGTCAACATGTATGGCATTACTGAAACGACGGTACACGTTACCTATCGGCCCCTCCGCATGGCTGATTTAGACAGCCGCGCCAGCGTGATTGGCTGTCCCCTGCCCGATTTGCAGGTTTATATCTTAGATTCGGCCCGGCAGCCGGTGCCGATTGGTGTACCGGGAGAAATGTATATCGGCGGGGCGGGGGTTAGCCGTGGCTATCTCAACCGCCCTGAAATGACCGCCCAGAGCTTCGTGCCCAATCCCTTTGGCCCATCAAATACCTATCTGTATAAATCGGGGGATTTGGCCCGCTACCTGCCCAATCGTGACATTGAATATCTGGGACGAATTGATCATCAGGTCAAGATTAGGGGCTTTCGGATTGAGCTGGGCGAGATCGAAGCGGTTCTGGGTCAGCATCCGGGCATCCGAGAAACGGTCGTGCTGGCTAGACAAGACTCGCCGGGAGATAGGCGTTTAGTCGCCTATATTGTGCCGAAACAGCCGACTTTGACCACCAGCGAACTCTACTGTTTTCTCAAAGGACGGCTCCCCAACTACATGATACCGGCGGCCTTTGTGCTGCTGGAGGCGCTGCCCCTGACGCCCAATGGCAAGGTCGATCGGCGGCTCCTGCCTGCACCCTCAGGACTGCGCCCGGATCTGACCGTCCCTTATGCCGCTCCTCAAACCGAGATTGAGCAACAGATTGCGGCGGTTTGGCAACAAGTTCTGCAAGTCAACCAGCTGGGAATTCACGACAATTTCTTTGAGCTAGGCGGCAATTCCCTGCTGTTAGTTCAAAGCTACAACCAGTTGAAAGAACTGGCTCAGCCCAACTTATCAATTGTGGATCTGTTTCAATATCCCACCGTAGAGACACTTGCTAACTATTTAAGCCAGACCCCAACTCAGCCCTTTGTTACTACCGAAGGGGCTGAGCGGATTGAGAGACGCAGGAATTGTCAGGCGGCTGTCAGGCAGCGGCGAGAGTTTAGGCAACGACATCGAGCCAAACCCTAGCTCTTTAACAAGATGAACCCGATAGTCCGAAAAAGCGTGTGCAGTTATGGATAAGCCGGATTTTTCTCAGTTTGTCAGCGATTCAGATATTGCCATCATTGGCATAGCCTGTCGTTTTCCGGGGGCAAAAGATGTCAACGAGCTGTGGCACAGCCTGCAAGCGGGCAAAGACTCTATTTCGTTTTTCTCAGATCCAGAACTTTTAGCGTCAGGGGTTGATCCCGCTTGGTTAAGCCACCCCAGCTATGTCAAAGCTCAGGCCGTTTTAGCCAATATCGAGCTATTTGATGCCTCATTTTTTGATTTCAGCCCGACGGAAGCAGAGATGATCGATCCGCAGCAGCGTCTTTTTCTAGAATGTGCCTGGCAGGCTCTAGAAAGTGCGGGCTATGACGTGGAAAGCTATGGGGGGGCGATCGCGGTCTATGCGGGCACCAGCCTCAATACCTATCTGCTGCATAATCTGATTCCCAGTTTAGACACGTCGGAATCAGCAGCCCTTTACCGGCTGATGTTGGCAAATGGGCAAGATTTTTTATCCACGCGGGTTTCTTACAAGCTCAATCTGAAGGGGCCGAGCCTTAGTGTGCAAACGGCCTGCTCGACCTCCCTAGTTGCCACCCACTTGGGGTGTCAGAGCCTACTCAATGGCGAATGCGATATGGCCCTAGCGGGGGGCGTTTCCATTCGCGTGCCCCACCGGGCCGGCTATCTCTACCAAGAAGGAATGATTCTCTCACCCAATGGCCAGTGCCGTGCTTTTGACGCCCAGGCCCAGGGGACAGTGGTCGGGAATGGGTTGGGCATTGTGGTCTTGAAGCGGCTAGCTGAGGCGATCGCCGATGGCGACTATATTTACGCCACGATTAAAGGCTCCGCGATTAACAATGACGGCGCTGTGAAAGTTGGCTATACCGCCCCCAGCGTTGAGGGACAGGCCGCCGTAATTTCAGAAGCGCAGACGGTCTCAGGAGTTGCAGCGGAGACCGTCACCTATATCGAAGCTCACGGCACGGGCACCCACCTGGGAGATCCAATTGAAATCGCCGGACTCACTGCCGCCTTTGGTCAGGCATCCGAGCAAAAGCAGTTCTGCGCCATCGGCTCGATCAAAACCAACATTGGTCACCTCGACGCCGCCGCTGGCGTAGCCGGTCTGATCAAGACGGCTCTATCGCTGCAGCACCGGCAGATTCCGCCCAGCCTCCACTTTGACAGCCCCAACCCGCAAATTGATTTTGGCCACAGCCCGTTCTATGTCAATACGCGCTTAGCTGAGTGGACAGCTAACGGCATGCCCCTGCGAGCGGGCGTCAGCTCTTTTGGCATTGGCGGCACCAACGCCCATGTCGTTTTGGAAGAAGCCCCCCCCAGAGAAGCCTCTGGAGCGGCTCGCCCCTGGCAGGTACTGCTGCTTTCGACCAAGACTGAAACCGCCCTTGATCAGGCCACTGCCAACTTGGCGACCCATCTGCAGCAAAATCCTGAGCTGAATTTAGCAGATGTAGCTTACACCCTGAGCCGGGGCCGCCAAGCTTTCAGCCACCGCCGCCTGCTGGTTTGCCAGGAGACGAGCGAGGCTGCGATCGCCCTGGCTGGCCTAAATCCCAGGCAGGTGCTTAGCCATGCTGGGTCGGCGGCAAAGCGGCCTGTGGCATTTATGTTTTCCGGCCAGGGGGCGCAGTACGTCAATATGGGCCTGGAACTTTATCAGCAGGAGCCAGCTTTTCGATCGCAGATCGATCTTTGCTCAGAAATTCTCATGCCTGCCCTGGGTTGCGATCTGCGTCAGCTCCTGTATCCTGCTGAGGCGCAGGCTGCTGAGGCGGCGCAACATCTAAATCAAACCGCGATCGCTCAGCCTGCCCTCTTTGTATTTGAATATGCGCTGGCCCAGCTATGGCTGTCCTGGGGAGTACGACCCCAGGTCATGATTGGGCACAGCCTAGGGGAATACGTGGCGGCGTGTTTAGCAGGCGTTTTCGCCTTAGAAGACGGCCTCTCCCTGATTGCCGCCCGGGGACGACTCATGCAGCAGCTACCGGCTGGGGCGATGCTGGCGGTTTCACTTGCCGCTGGTGAAGTAGAGCCGCTGCTGAATCAGGAACTCTCGCTGGCGGTCGTCAACAGTCCTTCTCGCTGCGTGGTGTCCGGTTCCTTTAGGGCTATAGAGCAGCTACAGGCGCAGCTAGCTGCAAGCGGTATTGACCAGCGGCGGCTCAAGACGTCCCATGCCTTTCATTCCGCCATGATGGAGCCAGCGCTGGCAGACATGGTGGCTGCCGTGCAGAAGATTCGCCTCAATCCGCCCCAAATTCCCTATGTGTCCAACGTAACGGGAAGCTGGATCACCGCCGCCGAGGCCACCGACCCAACCTATTGGGCCCAGCACATGCGCCAGACTGTGCGCTTTGCTGACGGCATAGAGCAGCTACTGCAAAATCCCCAGCAGATCTTATTAGAAGT
>NZ_JASATW010000053.1:12379-13391 GCF_030405905.1 Sphaerothrix gracilis Ecp01 | reverse complement strand
CTGCTTTGAGATCCCATAGCTGAACTCCTTAGACGTAGATAAAGTTAGAACCATTTTCAATTACTGCTCTTGTCTAATTACTCCCTTTGAGAAGACTTAGAGGAGTCTTTGTCGAGACTAAAGAACTCTCAGAGCAAAGAAAGTCTTTCTCTTGCCAGCAATAGGCTATCAATAATTGTTTGAAGCAAGGCTCTGGAATCTTCATGCACCGCTTTTGCTGCAGGTGAATCAGGGCAAAGCCCTTTTGTTTCTTCGGTAGGGCTAGCATATATGTAAAACTGCAGCCAGTCGCAGCTTTCTTCCATCAAAGCATCAAAATTTATCCGCCATAGCTTTACCTGACCGTAAAGTCCCCTTGAGGCTAGGTATTGACCATCCGCGCTAAATTGCAGCTGAGTAACTTCCCGGTGATGCCAACTGTTATGAAGGTGTATTGGATCCTCAGGATCCCCAATCCGCCATAGTTTCACCTGACCATTCTTTCCCCCCGAGGCCAGGTATTGACCATTTGCGCTAAATTGCAGCTGAGTAACCTCACCGTTCTGATACCGACTGCTTTGGAGGAGGACGGGATTCTCGGGGTCGTCGGTCCGCCATAGTCTCACTTGACCATCTGCTCCCCCCGAGGCTAGGTATTGACCATTTGCACTCAATTGCAGCTGAGTAACCCTGCCGTTCTTATGCTGACTATCATAGAGGGGGATAAAATTCTCGGGGGCATCGATCTGCCATAGTTTCACCTGACCATCCCATCCTCCCGAGGCTAGGTATTGACCATTTGCACTCAATTGCAGCTGAGTAACCCTGCCGTTTTTGTGCTGACTATCATAGAGGGGGATAGAATTCCCTAGGTCGTCAATCCGCTGCAGTTTCACCTGACCACCATCCCATTCCCCCGAAGCTAGAGCTATGTATTGACCATTTGTACTCAACTGCATCTGAGAAACCCGCTCATTACCTTGCAGATTGTCGTGAAGGGGGAGCGGATCCTTAGGATCGTCAATGTTATGTG
>NZ_JASATW010000053.1:0-12369 GCF_030405905.1 Sphaerothrix gracilis Ecp01 | reverse complement strand
CCACCCATTGAAGCTAGATATTGACCATCCGCACTCAATTGCAGCTGAGTAACCCAGCCATTTTCATACTGATTATCAGGAAGAAGAATAAGATTTTCAGGGTCGTTAGTCCGCCATAGTTTCACCTGACTATCTGTTCCCCCCGAGGCCAAGTATTGTCCATCTGCACTAAGTTGCAACTGATAAACTATGGCGTTCTCATGCCGACTATCATGTAGGGGAATAAGATTTTCAGGGTCGCTAATTCGCCATAATTTCACCTGACCATCCGTCCCCCCCGAGGCCAAGTATTGACCATTCGCACTAAATAGCAGCTGAAATACATTGCTATTTCCATACCGACTATTGTGGAGAGAAATGAGATTCTCGAGGTCGTCGATCTGCCATAGTTTTACCTGACCATCGCTTCCCAAGGCTAGGTACTGACCATCCGCGCTTAGTTGCAACTGTTCGACAATGCTGTTTCCATGCTGACTGTCTTGAATGGGCAAAGAATTCTCAGTACCGTTGATCCGCCATAGTTTTACCTGACCTACCCGTCCCCTTGAAGCGAAGTATTGACCATCTGCACTAAATTTCAACTGTTCGACACCGCCGTTCTGATACCAGCTGTCTTGAAGAGGGATAGGATTCTCAGGGGCATCAATTCGCCATAGTTTTACTTGACCATCGTCTCCTCCCGAGGCTAGGTATTGACTATCCAGACTAAATCGAAGTTCACGAACCACGCTGTTCTCATGCTTACTGTCCTGAAGGAGGATGAGATTCTCAGGGTCGTCAATCCGCCATAGTTTTACCTGACCATCATCTCCCCCTGAGGCTATGAATTGACCATCTGCACTAAATTGCAGCTGAGTGACTCGTCCCTTCTCATGCTTACTGTCTTGAAGGAGGATGGGATTCTTGGGGTCGTCGATCCGCCATAGTTTCACCTGACCATCGATTCCCCCCGAGGCCAGGTACTGACTATCCAAACTAAAATTCAGCTGATAGACTGCGCCTTTCTCATGCCGACCATCATGAAGGAGAATGGGATTTTCAGGATCGTCAATCCGCCATAATTTTACCTGATCGTCACCCCATGTTCCCGAGGCCAAGTACTGACCATCCATACTAAATTGAAGATGACGAACATTGCCACCGCTCTCATGTTGACTATCTTGAAGGGGGATAGGATTCTTAGGATCGTCAACGTGCCACAATTTCACTAAACCAAACTGATCTCCCAAGGCTAGGTATTGACCATCTGCACTAAATTGCAGATGAGTGACCCGTCCGCTCTCATGCTGACTCTCATGGAGGAGAATGAAATTTTCAGAATCATTGATCCGCCACAGTTTCACCTGGCCATACGATCCTATCGAGGCTAGGTATTGACTATCTGCGCTAAATTGCAGCTGTTCGACTCCGCCGTTCTGATACCGACTGTTTTGAAGGGGGATGGGATTCTCCGGGTCGTCGATCTGCCATAGTTTCACCTCACCAACCTCCCCTCCCGAGGCTAGGTATTGACTATCTGCGCTAAATTGCAGCTGTTCGACTCCGCCGTTCTGATACCGACTGTTTTGAAGGGGGATGGGATTCTCCGGGTCGTCGATCTGCCATAGTTTCACCTCACCAACCTCCCCTCCCGAGGCTAGGTACTGGCCGTCTACGCTAAATTGCAGTTGACGAACCTCGCCGTTCTCATGCTGACTGTCATGGAGGGGGATCAGAACCCCTTTCAAATTCCATAGTTTCACCTGACCATCCTCTCCCCCGGAGGCCAGGTATTGACCATACGGACCAAAAGTAAATTGCGAGGATCCTTCTAATCGATAGGTCAAATTTACTCTGTGGTTAAATGGATTCACACTTTTCTTGGCAGGGTACAGACTATACCAAGTTTGGTCGACTAGGGCAGAGTCATTTGACAGATAATCATGCTGCTGAAGGAGACTACCCGCTCTCGTTGCCTCTAATAAAGCATCAAAATAATTATTCGATGCTAAATGAGTTGAAGCAGCTTGATTCAGGGTTCTGACCGTTTGCCTTTGCGCCGCCCTAGCTTGAACCGTAGCCCGTATACCTAAAATCGCTATTACCCCAGCCGCAGTGATTACCCCTAAAACCCCTGTAGCAGTAACCTGTCGAAAGCGGCGTGCTAAAGTTTCTTTACGCTGCAGGCTACTCTCTACAAAATCTCCCTCCCGTTGATTCAGCCAGTTATCTTCTCTCCGTCCTTGCTCGTGAACCTGCTTCAACTGGTCTAAACGAGGGTCTCTTGTCCAGAGTAGATCCCAGCCTTCTTTAGCCCCTTTAAATGGCAACCATCGTTCCGCCGCTTCATTCACCTCCCGCTGCAGGGGCAAATTAAACTTCTGCTGCACTTCTACCGCCGCATCCCGTTTATCTCCTTGACGACCGAATCCGCCAAACATATCTTGCAACCTTTTCCAGCGAGTAGGTTGCGGAATTACTCGAGTTGTTTCATTTAGCCATTCAGAAATCTTCTCCCAGCTCCGCACCAGCGCATCATGGGCCGGTTCTACATACTCTCCCTCCGCAGACTTGCCCGTAACCAGCAACCGCTGATCCACCAGCTGCTTCAGAATTTTTGTAACGTGCTGATTTTCCTCCTCATCGGCATAAATCAGCTCCGTACGCGGCACTCGCCGTCGGGCCAGTTCTCCCCCCTCTGCCGCTACCATACGCAGCATGATCTTCTTAAGCGTTTGCTGCTCCAGCCGGTCAAAGGCCCGATACTCCTCATTTGCCCGCTGCCGCAAAGCACCAATCACCCCGCCCAGGGCTTGATAATCTGCCTTTGTCAGCTGCCGGTCTGGTTCGCCCCGCTGAAACCGCTCAAAACATTTCTGGTACAGCTCACTCAGCGTAAACGACAGCAGCGCCAGCGCCCCCGGCATGAGCATCACATCTTGAATGATCGCCTCCACCAGGCCCTCTTCGAAATACAGCACCTTCTCTGCCGCTGGGCCTTCGATCGCTTCCTGCAGCTCCCCATGGGACATGGGCGACACCACAAACTGAGCCCGAGACCACAGGGCTTCTAACCGCTGGGGCATCTGCTGCCGCACCAGGTCTTCCAGATCTAAGCGCAGGGTCATAACACAGCGCAGGCGGTTGGGAAAGGCCCGCAGGGCTTCATCCAGGTAGGCCAAAAACTGCTGCCGTTCGGTTTCGTTTTGAGTCTGGGTGACCAGTTCCTCGGCCTGGTCGACAATCAGCAAAAACTTGCTGTCGGGGTAGGCCGCAAACCAGTCTGCCACCAGCTTTAGCAAGTACTTAAACCCTTTCTTGAGCGTGCCCCGTAAATGTTTTAGGTACCCAATAGCCAAGTGTTGTAGCTGCTGAAACTGGTCGTAATCTTGTCCTCTGGCTAAACCATTGGGCCACAATCGGTCTTCGATTACCTTGTTCCATTCCAGCACCAGCGACAGCCTGGCTTGGGGAGTGGTCTGGTTTTGCCACCCCTGGCGAAATTCTTCAGATAAATCTTCGCGGGCACTGTCGAAAGCCTCAACTGCGGCTACCGCCTCTGGTGAAGGGGTTTCTGTGCAGATTGGCATGATCGCCTCAGCCAGCGATCGCAGGGGCTCGTTCCCCGGTCGCAGGGCGGGCAATATCTGCCAGTCTTCCTGAGCGCGATTTTCAAGTTTCTTAAACGCCTTGCGCTTAATCAACGCCTCATGATTCTGTAAATACGGCACCAGCCCAGCTTTGACCAGGCTTGACTTGCCCGTGCCAGAAGCCCCCAGCACAACGGTCAGCGGATGATGAGCCACATGGTCCTGGTACAGGGTTTTAATCAGCGCATCCCGCCCAAAGAACAGGTGGGTATGGCGAGCCTCATAGGCGTTTAACCCCCGGTAGGGGTTATTGGCTTCATCCAGAGGAGGGGCTTCTTCTAGCGTGGCCCGGTCAAACGCCTTGCTGAGGAATAGGTACTCCCCATATTCATGCTTTGGTAGTGGCCAGATGCCAGGAGTCTGTTCATTGTCAGAGCCCTTTTCTACGCAGTCACGCAAATAGAGGTACAGCTCCGTTGCTGTCACCAGTTGGTCACCATTGAGGTCTCCTGCGCCGCCCAGGGCTGCTAGCAACGCCTCGGCAAAGGGAGAATGAAAGCCCTCAGCATTGACGACAGATCGGTTATCCCGCACCAGGTCAATGGCCTTCTGGTCATAGGCGGCAGAGGTCAGCACCTGCCAAGCAGCAGAATTCACGAATCGGTCGTATCGTTGCTTGTGGACCGTGCCAGGTGCAATGACAATATCTCGCGAACTGGCCCAACGAAAGGCCCCGGCAAAACAACAGTCGGCAATCAATAGCATGTGACGACACTCAAGCGCATCCAACGCTTGAATAACTACTTGCATCGGCAAAAACGTAGACTCGTCTTCTGGTCTTGCATCTTGGGGAATCAAATACCCCACTGGACCGTCTTTGTCGTTGTTGCGAGCAATGCCATGGCCGGCAAAGTAAATCAGCAGACAATCCTGATCTGTAGGGGAAAGTTCTTTCGGTAGGGTCGACTTGAAAAGGGTTTTGAGCTGGTCCTGGGTGGCATCTGTATCGATGAACTCCCATACCTGGTAGTCGTAATCGGTTCTTAAGATTCTGGCCAGGACTTTGGCATCGTTAGCTGCTGTATGCAATTGGGCAATGCCATTGTGGTACTGGTCGATGCCGATCGCAATGGCAAGCCTACGGTTAAAAGGAGGCTGGAAGGTATCACCCATAGTAAATCTCTTTCCGAAACGAAATTCCAGCAAGTGTTACTAAGGACGCTGACTAGGCAGGAGTTCTACCTTCTGGGTGTTATGGGTAGTAACGCAAAATTGAAGAAGCCCGCTGGAATCTTATCCAAGGTCTACTCCCTTCTGCCGCACACACTAAAGACGGCAAGTGCTATCTAGCCAACGAATGTACTGGAGGACTCGCTGCACTCTGACCGCATGCAATGAATCTTGCCCTCAAGAGTGGAGTACAAATATTTGAACAGCCTTGAGTACAGAGAGAGCGACTGAGAATAAATTGAAAACACAGACGATATTCAATTAATTCTACAGGTAGAAACCAATGTAATCGTTTCTCCGAATGGTATTTTTAAAAAAACACAAGTAAGTTTTGGTTTCTTATTATTTAGTTCAGTATTACTTGCAAGTTTAGAACTGGTTTTAATCCTGGGTTTAAATTCCTAGTACCCGCACCTTCTCAATGATTCGTTCAAAATGAAGTTGGCAATGCCAAGATCCTTTAAAGGGTGAGTCAAAAAACCATGGATATTGTAAAAGATGTCCGAGTGGTAAAAGGATCAACATGGCAAGACATCAGGCCAGAATATACGAAAACATATCTTAAATTGACTTTTCAGAATTTCTTGTAGCCTGGTGAGTTTTACAGAGGTCCTTTGCTAAATCCATCTGCTGTTGTTTTAAGTAGAGGAAAAGAGTTGCGTTGACTGCAGGTGTTGCACGCTTGGGCAGTAAAATCAATTCATAACGTTCGCGAAGAATTCAAATCCCGTGCTGATTAAAGAGATTGGAGGCATCTTCAATCACTTCTATAGCCAGTTGAAACCAGGGCTATTTCATTCTAAAAATGCGCTTGATTGTGTCTAGGCCGAATTTGAAGCAACGCTCGGCTTGAGCCATATTGTCAAATTCATTTGACCGATACAGATTTAGGGCAAAGTTCCGGCCGACTGCAAAGATTTGTGGTAGCTGATGCATACGAATACGAGAGGTATTTTCTCCCTGGTTGATATCGCGAACATGATAAACCTTATTTTCAACGCCCCAATAGCCTCGAATTCGTTGAGCAAATACTTCTGTAAACTCAACAAACGAGGCTATGTAGTAGCGAGTTTCGGTTTCTAAGCGAGGGTGGGTAGTGCCTTTTAGTAAAGGACAGAGGAAATAGCAGGATATCCAGACGCCATCAGTCGCTTCCTAATCAGGCGATTGTACTCGTGAATAAACATCCAGATTGCTCCAATATGGTTCTCTAACTTCTTGGAGAATGACAAAGTCTTTCTCACTAATCGCGCTACTCGCTGGCGCAGCGTGTTGTTGAGCCGCTCAATATAGCTCGTCAATCCACTCTCTTTACCAACTGCGAAGTGGCGCTTGCTCGGAATGACCGTTTCATAAGCTTCCCAATAGTCTGTGTAAACCTTGGCGCATTGTCTGTAAACAGCCGCTAGCGACTGCCATAACTGCACAGCCGATGCCCGTGAGCGATCGCCCACATGACAACCAATAATCTCACGGGTTTCTGCATCGATGGCTAGCCAAACCCACTGCTTGTTGCCTTTGTCATCGACAAACGACCATAGTTCATCCATCTGTACCATTAGCTGTCAGGCGACAATTACATCAGGCTCTTGCGAGCTTTTGATACTGGTGGCGAAATATTGCTTAACCTACAGATGACTCCATCAGTCTTACAAACTGTGAAGTACGAGTAGCGGCTTGAGGCACGCCCGTCAGCCAGTTGTGAATGCGCTTACAGTTAATCGCTGCGGCTGTCATCAGGTGCTGTAAGTGGGTTTTGGCTAAGCCAATGTAGCGAGCCCGCCGGAAGCCATGTGCTCGCACCCCTTCAGAGAGCGTTCCCTCAATCCCAGAGCGCAACGCATAGTCGGCCTGATAGTCAGATGTGGGCTCTCGTTGCCTCGCTTTCTGCAAGGCTTTGTACTGTGCTTCCGGTCGAATGGTAATCGAGCGCCTTGGGCGATCGCTGCGAGTGCATAAGCGCAAACTTGGACAGATTGAACAATCGGCGGCGGCAAACTTGATTTTGATCACTTCATTATCTCGACCGTCAATCGCAGGTGTCCAGGAAACACTGGATTTTCCGGCTGGGCAAATGACTTTCTGCTGCTGCCAATCGACCGTGAAGTCATCGGCAGCATAACCCTGATTCGCCTTGGCCTGCCAGTGAAGATTGATGCGCGTCGGCCCTAGCAAATCTACCTGATATCGCTCGTCAGTCGTGACTAACAGTTCGGCATCGAGATAACCGGTATCGACAATATGTTTGTTGGGTAGGAGATTGTTGTTTTCCAAAGACTGGTGAATCGACTCAGTCATATCCCCATCCGCGACAGGCGCTGGAGACGTTTCTACATTCGTAATCAAATGCAATTCTTGTGGCTCACAGGTTTCGCTGACATGGACTTTATAGCCCACCCAGGAGGTGGTATGTTTCTTGGCATAGTGGGCATCTGGTTCGTAGGGCGAGCTAATCATGATAGAAGCAGGCGGCGCTTCGGTTTGAGTGCGCCAGCGAATGTTGTGATTCTCGCAATAATATTGTTGTATCCAGACACGTCGTAGGGTCTCAATCGCTGGAATCTGACGCAGCCAAGCGGGGCTGGTAGCATCAAAAATAGCCGTTAACAAAGTCAGTCCATCTCGACCATATACTTCAGCTTGAGCAGTTCGCTGGGCCTTAGACTGAGGCAAATGATAATCTTCTATCCGCTCGCTGTAGCGCTCTACCCACTCAGGTTGGCTATGCGCTATCGTCCAGTCGGGAGCCGCGACAGCTAGGGCGTTGAGGGCGGCTCGCAGGGTTTCTCCTGCGCATTCTAAGCGCGTCACTGCCCGAATAGCCGCTAAGACATGAGTTGCGTCTGTGCGCTGACGACAGCGAGCTTTTAGCCAGCCTTTGCCTTGACAAAACTGTAGCAGTTGGTCAAAAACAAGGCGCTCAGCATTGGCCTCTACTAACCGGCAACGAAACTCGCTGAGGACAGTATGGTCGAACCCTGTATCGGTCAGCTCTAGACACAGCAAGTATTTCCAATCAATCCGGCTGCGCACGGCATCGGCTGCCTGACGGTCACTCAAGCCTTCAACAAATTGTAGGATAGTGACCAATGCCAAACGCCAAGGTGAGATACCAGGTTGTCCCTTGACTTCAAACAAGTCACTGAAGGTGTCGTCGTTGATAAACTCGCTCAAGGTATCGGCCATCGTCAGACAGAGGTTCCCTCGAGGAAAAACGGTATGGGCGACCTTCGCCGTTTCCACCGGTACAACATACTCAGCTTGGGGGCGTAGCGACATTATTGCCTTTTCCTGATGCACTCAACGATTGCCCTCATTATCAATCTCTAGCTACAGACTCACAGGTATCGTTAAGCAATATTTCGCCACCAGTATCAAAAGCTCGGAAGAACCTACCTTCACTGTCGCGCAATAGACCGCTAAGCACAAAATTCTGTACAGTCTCGTACTAGTGCTAAGATCAGACCCAAAACTCAATTAATCAGATTGCCCACTTTCTGTAGGTTGCGTAGCTGCATCATGGATCGCATTAGCGACTGCTTCAGGATCGTCCTCAATGACCTCCTTAGTAGCAGGATTGAGGTCAGTTTCAGAATTTAGGGACAGCGCTTTTTGATAACGAGAGATGGCCTGCCTGAGCTTGCCTTCTCGGGCCAGATTCTCAGCCTCTCTCACCACACTCACCGCTGAAAACTTCAAAGCAACGGCTTTGGGATCTTGCTCAAAACTCTTAGTTGAAGGGTCAATATCTACCGTTTGACCTGCATCACGAGCCAGCTTAAGGATTCTGCGGAAGAGTGCAGTCGCTTCCTGAACCTTGCCTGTTTCAGCGGATTGTTTAGCTGCCTCAATCACGGTGGAGTGCACCGGCAACTGAGGACAGGTCAGGCTGTAGTTGGTCAAATCGGTCTGAACATAGTTTGTCCATTCTGCGGCTGTCAGATTGCGGATCAATCGCAGACAGACTTGCTCGGCCAAGTCACGGGACCATAGCCAATGTACCCGCAACGTCTTGTCCCTACTCGCGGTGGCGACCCGCTGGCCATCGTCGCTAAAGCTCACCGCCAAGACCCAGTCATCGTGGTTGAGGGTGAAGAGGGGCTCGCCGGTTTGTGCATCCCACACCCGCGCCGTCTTGTCCCTACTCGCGGTAGCGACCCGCTGGCCATCGTCGCTAAAGCTCACTGCCAAGACCGAGTCATTATGGTTGAGGGTGAAGAGGGGCTCGCCGGTTTGTGCATCCCACACCCGCGCCGTATGGTCCCAACTGGCAGTGGCGACCCGCTGGCCATCGTCGCTAAAGCTCACCGCACTGACCGTGTCATCGTGGTTGAGGGTGAAGAGGGATAGTGGCATGTTCAGCGCACGACGCAAGGCTTGATTGACATCTCTAGATTCTTCTTGCCACGTCTTTAGGGAGGCAAAGGATTTGACTGCTAGGAGGGCACCGGCTTCATTTCGTGTCGCACTGGTTTGGTTCATTAAATGTTCTGACTGGGCAGCTAGCTGACGAACCAAGGCTCGCTGCTCAGATTGATGAGCCTGGATGCCAAACCAAGTCATACCCGCCGCCAAGACGGCTAATGCGCTAACGACTCCCCCTAAGAGCATCTTTTGCTGCGTCTCTCTCCCAACTGCTGCCTGCAAGAACTCAAGCTGTCGGGCTGTCATCTGGTGACGTAACCGTTTGTGGTAGTCGCGCAGTAAATCGAGATCGGGGCGTTGCCACAATAAACCTGCGGGTCGTTTCTGGTCTTGCCAATACTGGGCAGCCGCCTCCAGGCGTCGTTCAAAACGAATGTCATCCCGACTGCTATCGAGCCAATCGTTCAATTGTTGCCAATGCCCAAACAGGGCTTCGTGGGTAACTTCGGCGATTTCTTGGTGGGCTTGACTCGACAGCGTGATCAGTCTTGCCCTTGGGGAAGAAAAGCGATCAAGCACTTGCCGCCATGTTTCTGGTTTGTCCTGATTGGCCATCAGGTTCTCTACTGCAGCTCGCCGTCGTGTATCGCGAGTCCCCTCGCCCAACTGCACCAGTCCAATGAAGATTCGTCGGGCAATGTCTTTTTCGGTCTCAGGCAGCTTGTCATAGATTTCCTGAGCCTGCCCAGCCAGGGCACCGCCCACACCCCCCATCTTCCGATAGGTTTCGGTCGGGGGGGTACCCTCACCCAGCTCTCCCCAAATCCGCGTCAGGGCAAATTGCAGCAGCGGCAGTGCGCCTTCTCGCCCCTCGGTATCCTTCACCATCAGATCGACTGTCGCTTCATCCAGAGGATGTCCGACCTGCTTGGCGGGTTCGGCAATGGCACGGCGCAGTTCGGCTTCCGTCATCGCGGGCACAATCACGCTCTGGTCTGAGCCAATCACCTGATTGAGCATGGGGTGACGCTGGGTTTCTCCTAAAAAGTCACTGCGTAAAGTGATCATCACCGACAGGTTGCCAGTCGGGTCACTGGCAGCACAGAGCAGATTTTCAATAAACGCTTGGCGTTCGTTCGGGTCTTTGCAAAGGGAATAGACCTCCTCAAATTGGTCTACCAGAACCACCAGCGGGGAGTCTTTGATCTGGGGCATCAGATCGGCGATCCGCCGCATCCCGTCGTAAAGCCCAGCGGCAGTTGGCAACTTTAGTTCCGTGGTAAACTCTCGCGTTTTGGTGACCGGCATCGGGTCTTGGGTCGCGACTTTCGCCAGTACCCCCGCCAGGGCTTCCACCGGATGCGTTCCCGGCACCAGCACCGCCACCCGCATCTGTTCTTTACCGGGTAGAGGTCTTCTCGACAGTTCCGGAATAAACCCAGCCCGTGCCAGGGATGATTTGCCACAGCCGGATGGCCCTAAGATTGGTAAGAAGCGTGGCACAGCGTCAGCTCGGCCCGATTGCTCGACTAAATCCTGAAACCGTTGCCAGAGTCGCTGCACTTGCCCTTCGCGGCCAAAGTAGCGATCCGCATCGTTCTCGTTAAAGGCCGCGAGCCCTTTGTAGGGATTAGGGCCAATGGAAACAGCGGTATCATCAGGTCGCCTCGCCTCGTGCTGATGCTCAGTCGTCTGATGAATGACGTAGATGGTATTGTGATCGCCGGAAACAATGGCACTCCCAACAGCATTTTCTTCAATGCGGATGTTGCTTTCCTGACGGATATAAGCCTTGATATCGCGCCCTGCTTTGACATTTTCAAAGGCCGTTTGAGCCGGGTTTGATGAAGGCTGGTGTGAGTCCGATGCGTTCATAGGAGCTGCTTTTGCGAGTCTTTAGGGCCTGCGTTCTTAAGCTTGTTGATTAGCACCGTCCACCGTGATGTCCCCTTCTATCTCGACCTCGACTAGCATTTCTTGACTTACCCTCGTAGCAGATGCATCGGCTGTCTGGCTCAGATCTGTCGCTTTGAGGGATTTCCCTTTGATTCCTTTTAACAACACCTGCTCCACCACCTTTTCCTGAAAGGCCACAGGCAGTTTAGGGCGCACCTCGGCATCCAACCCATCCATTAAGGCGGCGATGTCAGGGTCTGCTATGGCCAAGGCTTCCACCTTCTCGGTTAAAACAGGCAAACCAAAGACCTCGGGCTGACTGTCTATTAGCACTGGGGCGCTTTTAGCTGCCTCCAGTACAGCCACTGTTTCAGGCGACTTGGCCTTCATCAATCCTTTTAGCTTGGTCACCTGCTCCCAAACTTTGCCCCCCAGGTCAGGGATCTTTTCGCCCAGGGATGCTCCTAGTGTTTCTACCATGTTAGTGATCAGCAAAGTCGCCAGAGCTGCCACAGTAAGAGGTTCCATAACAGATGAGAAGAAAGTTTCTCCCCAGATTATGGCACCCAATCCTTAGCCGGAAGGAACTGATTCAACTGATGGAAGGTCCTGCAACACTTTGTTTAGAAGTACCTCTATCGAGCGGTGGATTCTGAAGGCAATACGCTGGACTTCATGCTCAGTGCCAAGCGCGATGCCAAAGCTGCCAAACGCTTTCTTACAAAGGCACTCAACGCACCCCACACCGTAGACCCCAGAGTGATCACCGTCGATAAGAATGCCGCTTATCCCCCTGCGATCGAGGAGTTGAAACAAGATGAAGCCTTACCTAAAACGACGGAAACCAGGCAGGTCAAGTATTTGAACAATATCGTCGAGCAGGATCATCGGTTTATCAAACGACGTATCAAGCCTGGCCTGGGGTTTGGGTCATTCAACACTGCTAGACGCACACTCAAGGGTTACGAGGCGATGAACATGATTCGCAAGGGCCAGGTCAACGGTGCGGAAAAAGGAGATGTCATAGGACAGATCTCTTTCATCCACGAAATCTTCGGAGTGGCTGCATAACCAGAGTTAGATCCACAGGGATCTTCTCTTCTTTTGATCTTTTTGCAACGCAACCCTCCAGCGTCGGTCCACCTCCAATTCGCAAAGTGCTAGCAAGAATTGAGCGTAAGACCACTGTTCTTGCATGGCCTGATGTTCGAGGGTTTCCCAATGCTGGAGCATGTGGGAGAGGCGCAGGCGTTTGAGGTGGAGGCTGAGACTTTGGTAGGGACTCACTGCTGGCGTCTGGCTGGAGGAG
>NZ_JASATW010000052.1:0-14304 GCF_030405905.1 Sphaerothrix gracilis Ecp01 | reverse complement strand
CTGAGCAGCCAGAGATTCAGGAAGGGCTAGCTTACTTCAAAGGCATGATGGGGGGCGAGATTCGTTTTTCAGGAGAGGCGCCTAGCTCAGTTTCAGCATTAGTCAGAGAAGGGCTAGCAGAGTTTTACCCAGATTATTCAGCCCATCAGCTTACCAGTATGGGCTTTAAAGCTTTGTCACTTATTTCATAGGAGGTATTTCCATGTCAGTTACGACACTCAACACCGCTATCATCACGGGCAACCTTGCCGCCGATCCAGAGATCAAAGAAGTCGAGCTGAGCGGAGGGACATCGCGTGTCGCGGAAGCCACTATCTATGTGCGCTACCGCCGCGACCGGGATAAGTCGTTTCGCGTAGATCTCTCGATATGGGAAGACAGCTCTGGCTGGCGGGTGCTGGATTATCTGAAAAAGGGCAGCTTGATCTGTGTCTACGGCGCGATAGAGCCGTCGCCTTATATCACTAGCACCCACAATGAGCCGCGAGCAGGCTTGCAAATGACGCCTGACCGCATCGAGCTGATATCGGTCAAAGGGAATGAACAGAACAATGAGGCTGAGGCGGCATAGTGCATCCCTTCATTCAACAGCTATTACAGGTGCAGCCGGAGATTTTGTCTATCTACTGGAATGGGCAGCAGATTCTACGGATTGAAGACGGTGAAGTAGTGCTAGAGCGCTCAGTTCGTCTTAGAGCAGGACTCTTGACCGTTCATTTTGATGATGAACCTGCTCCTGTATACTTCCTGGCAACTTCGTAGCTGAGCGATGGCTTTAAGCGAGCAACAACAAAGTCAGCTTGCAGAGGTGTTCCAGGAACGCTTACTGTCAGGCGATCGCTTTAAGACGATTAATCAAGCGCGGCAGGTAGCTTCCAAGGTTTTAGGAGAGCGTGTCAGTGGTGGCAATGCGCTCGCCAAAGCGACCGAGGAAGCCATCGAGCAGGGGTTGGTCAGAGCGGGCCGTCAAATCGTTCAGCAAGGGCGATCGCCTGGTGAGACGTTTGAGCAACTGGTAGACCTCTACCAGCGACAGCCGCGCCTGGGTACCCGTTCATCGACCTCGATTCTGCGCCAGCAGTACAGCACGCCGATGCCGATTGCCTATCTGGGTTCACAGTTAGCCGGTGTGACTCAGGAAACCAGCGTCTACGAGCCGACAGCCGGACATGGGGCGCTGTTACTAGAAACCAATCCAGAGCAGGCAACGGTAAATGAGCTAGATGATAACCGGGCGGCTGACCTGCGGCGACAGGGCTACCGCGTTACTCAGAACGATGCGACCAGCTACCGCCCAGAGCCGCGCAGTCAGGATGTGGTGATTGCGAATCCGCCGTTTGGTCGCAGGCGCAAAGAGGGTAGAGCTGAGCGCTTCACCATTGGCGCAGAGGCGACCCCTATCAACAGCTCACAGCTAGATCATGTCATTGCCTGGCGATCGCTTGAGGCGATGAAAGACGATGGCAGCGCGGTGCTAATTATTGGCGGAGAGAAGGGTTCAGAAGCCCATCGCTCGGACGAATACAACACGCAGCAGAACCGAGGCTTCTACAAAAATCTCTATGACAATTACAACGTCACCGACCACTTTACAGTGGAGGGTCCTCTCTACAATCGCCAAGGAGCCGGTTTTCCGATTGACGTGATTCAAATCAAAGGCCGAGGCCGGTCGCAGCGGCGTCTGCCAGCAGCCGATGTGCCCCGGCTGTATCAGAGCTACGCAGAACTCAAGGAGGTCTTAGATGCCAACGTTTCCGTATTACGAGAACCCGCAGGGTTGGGAGCCGAGCCAGCAGATAAAAGAAGGGATTCTTCTGGCTCGGCTGGACAGCTTCTTCGCGGTAATCGCCCCGGAGAATCAGAGCGAGATAGGCAGCTATCAGGAGTACAAGCGTCTGCTAGCCGATCGCCTAACGTGGATGATCCGGCAGTGGGCCGAGGATTTGCAGGAGCCGCTGGAGGCCGTTTACCAGATGATCCGGCAACGGCTGATAGCCGACCGGGTGCCGGACTTCGGGATGCCGCGCCCAGGGCAGGAGACGCCGGAGAACTGGGCGACGGCAATCACCGAGAGTCCCTGGCTGAGGACGATTTGGAATCAGGAGATAGACCCGGAGTATCCGCTGGTGCTGGCAAAGGACTCAGAAGCGAGCGAGACGGTTCAGTATCAGAACCTGGAAGAGTGGCTAATCTTCTTCGGCAAACAGGATTAGAGAAAACCGCAATAGAGCAGGAGGAAACAGCGATGGCAGAGCCAAAGAAAGAGCAGCTAAGCGGCCAGGTGCCCTACAAACCGCGTAGTAAAGGGCAAAGCCTAGAAACGCTGATTCCCCGCAATCTCTCAAGTGCGGTACAAACGGCTCTAGACAATCTTGAAGGCCGGGTGGGAGACATCGATGAGTATGCTGCCCGCAAGCTAAACTATCCCTCTGTTGAAGACATGCATGAGGTGCTGGCAGCAGAGCAGGTCGATGGGGTGGCGCTGGCGATCGATAATCTAGAGCATGGCGACGGTTCGCTGGTGGGTGACCAGACGGGTGTAGGCAAAGGTCGGCAGATGGCGGCGATGCTGCGCTATGCCAAAGAAACAGATCGCACCCCTGTTTTCGTCACCCGTGATTCAGGTTTATACGCGGATATGATTCGTGACCTGGATGATATCGGTGTCAAGGACTTTAAGCCTTTTATCACTAATAGCAAAGAAACAGTCCCGCTACCTGATGGTCGCACGTTGAAGACATCGCCCAATAGCCATGCGGCTGAACTAGATCGCTTGATTCAGCAAGGGGGGCTGTCACCGGAGGATGAGTACGACGGTGTATTTACTACCTATTCACAAATGCAGACAGTGCAGGGCAAAAACACGCCGCGTCGTGAGTTTCTGGAGATGATAGCGCCGCAGTCAATCATCGTCATGGATGAGGCCCATGAAGCGGGCGGTAGTGCTCAGGGGCAGTGGAAAAAAGTGGGCCAGCCACCCAACCGGGCTGAGTTTGCCCGTGGTCTGGTGGATAAGGCAGATGGCGTTACCTTCTCATCAGCCACGGCTGTCAAACGGCCTGACGTGATGGATCTCTACGGTCGCCGCTCTGGGATGCGGGATGCGCTCGGTTCAGTCGAAGCTTTGCAGGGGGCACTGGAAAAAGGCGGCATCCCCTTGCAGCAGGCATCAACCAACACCCTAGCTGAAGATGGCTTTTACATTAGACGAGAAAGGACTTATGAAGGGGTTGACTTCGGCATCGATACCGTAGAAGTGGACCGTGATTCGACTGACCGGCTGGGTCAGATTATGGGCAAGATTCTGGAGTTTGACCGCCACAAGCAAGATGCGCTGAAGGATTTGGACAAGTCTCTCAAGGCCGATGCTAAGAAGGTCGGTAAAGATAGCTCTATTGGCCAAGCCGGTGCATCGTCAACCAACTTCACTGCGCTGATGCACAATGTCATTGACCAGAGCTTGCTAGCGCGAAAAGCGGATCAGATGGCTGATGTAGCGATCGCCTCTCTAGAGCAAGGTGAAAAGCCGATTCTGACAGTCTCTAACACGATGGGCAGCTTCATCGAGAACTACGCCGATGAGAACGATATTGCTCCTGGGGATGAGTTTACGGCTGACTTCAGCGATATCCTGACGCGCTACCTGGAGCGCAGCCGGGATGTGCTGGAGAAAGACTATGACGGCACCACCACCCGCAGACCGCTCAGTGATGCCGAGCTGGGGCCAGATGCGGTCGCGGCCTTTGAAGCGGCTGAGGCTCTGATTGAGGAGACCGAGCTAGACTTTCCGGTTTCACCCATCGACCACATCAAGCAGCGGGTAGAAGATGCGGGCTACAGCATGGGGGAGATTACGGGCCGCAAAGCGCGGCTTGAGTACGATAGCGACGGCAACGCCACGTACAAACGGCGCAGTGGCCGGGAGACGAGCAAAGCAGGCAAGGTCAGAGCGACAGATCGCTTTAACAGCGGTAAGAGCGATGTGATTCTGCTCAATCGCTCCGGGGCTACCGGCATTTCCCTACACGCTTCTGAAAAGTTCGCGGACCAACGCCGCCGTCATATGATTGTGGGTCAAGCTGAGCGCAACATCAATGACTTTATGCAGACCTTGGGCCGTGCCCATCGCACCGGTCAGGTCGTGCCACCACGCATCACGCTGCTAATGGGGGATACGCCCGATGAGAAGCGGCCAGCGGCCCTGCTGGAAAAAAAGATGGCTTCACTCAATGCCAACACGACCGCCGATAAGAATGCGGGTTTTGACACCTCGGAGATTCCCGACTTCTTCAACCGCTACGGCGATGCGGTCGCTGAGCAGATCCTCAGCGAGTATCCCGAAATCAATGAAAAGCTAGATTATCCGATCAAGGTTTCTTCAGAAGGTGCGGGCGACTTAGAGAGTGTTGAGGAGGGAGCGATCGCCAAGGTGACCGGACGCTTACCGCTGCTGCCAATTGATGAGCAGGAATCCTTTTACAAGCTACTGGAGGAAGAATACAGCTCATTTGTGGAGCAGCAGAAAGCGCTGGGCAATAACCCACTGGAAGCCGAAGCCGTAGACCTCGATGCTCGCTCTTTGGCTCAGGCTGAAATTGTGCCGCCCAAGGATGGGCGTTCAGCCTTCAGTAAGGGCGTTCAGGTCGAAGTAATGGATGTCAAGTCTCAGAGCAGGCCGAAGACGCAGCTAGAGGTGATTAATGAGGTGCGCGGCAAGCTGGACTTGGAGCCAGTTGAGTCAGTCGAAGACCATGATTTTGAGGCTGTTGATGAGCGTTCTCAGGCGTTTTCCAGCAACCTGCTAGAACAAGCAGACAAAGCAGCAGAGAAGTATATGGAGCAGCAGCGGGCCAAGATTGGGCAACGCTACCAAGACCCGGAGAAGCGCCAAGCGGCCTTGGATAAAGAAACCAAGCGGGTTGAGAAACAGAAAACCCAGCTCACCCAGTTCAAGCGCTACCGCCTGGGCCAAACGGTCAGATTAGCCACCGATAACGGTCGCATCTTCTATGGAGCAGTGAGTGATATCAGCAAGCGGGGCCGCTCGCTAGCGGCGATGCTGGATGATTCAGATGAGTCTCAAAACAGCTTTGGTGACTCGAATCCGGTGGCGGCTTCCAAGTGGCAGATGAGCGTTTCGATTGCCGATTCAAACCGGGAGGTGCCGATACCGCTCTCCAAGCTCAACAGCGACCGGATGGGGTCAGTTGATGTAACCGCTGTTGAAAAGACGATGACGGGCAAAGAGGTGATGCCCCAATTTGATGAGCGCCAGTCAGGCGAGCGAGAAGTGAGGCAAGCGCTGACCGGCAACCTGCTGAGAGCCGCTGAGCAGTACGGCAACAAGGGCAGCATCATCAACGCCACTAAGTCAGGCGGTGAGATTGAGCCAATGTTGCTGTTGCCCAAGGGCTACGACATGGAGCGCGAGCTGTCTGAAACGCCAGTTGAGCTACCAGCGCCGCGCAACGTGCGTCAGTTCATGGAAATCACAAGTGGTGAGGGTATTGTCAAAACCGCTGACGAGCAGATGACGCTTAAACAGCAGGAGGGTGATTATGTGCTGCAAACAGGTAAGAAGCAGAAAGGCATCATTCTTGATGAAGGATTGATAGAGGCGATGGGCGATGAGTTCTATTCGATTAGCGATCGGATGGAAGCGAAGTTCTCAGCCGACCGGCTAGAGGATGTGGTCAGCTACATTCAGGAGAGCCGCAATCAAAAGCTAGAAGCTGTCACGCACCTTGATGAGGCACGGGAGCTAGTTGGTGAAAAGATACCTGAGTTCACCTGGTCAGATTCAGTAGAGGATGTAGTTGAAAAGGCAGGTCTACGGCCATCTGTAGACCTAGCAAATTTAGATAATTTCCGCGATCGCCTAGAAGCGGCTTTTCAGCAACCAGAGGAAATCAGCAGTGGGTCAGAGGTAGATGAACAAGTAGCAGAAGCCGCCCAGCCGCCAACAGAAGGTGAGGCAATAGAAGGCGATCGCCCAGCAGAATTGTCTCCTGATTCAGTACCGGAGCCTGACGAAGTGGAGCCGGAATCAGAACCTAACAAAGTGGAGCAAGCTGAGCCAGAGTCACTAGCCGTTGACGATACGGCAGGTTCGCAGCCAGAACCAGAGCAGCCCCAGACAGAAACTACGAAAACAGCGCCAGACCAGCGTGACTCAGCCGAGTTAGAGGCCAAGGTTGAGCAGGTCAAGGAAGTTGTCAGTCAGGGCAAGGGGTTAAACTTCCAGGTTGATCCAGAGTTCGACGCTGAAGCAGAAGGTTTATACACCAGCCTGACTGAGGGTGAGGCAGGCAGAAACAACTATGAGCTATTCTTGCCAGATGACATTCGCATCGAGGGCGATCTCGTACAGGTGCAAGTCGGCTATGACGTATCTGGAGAAGGCGATTCCCCTCAAGATGTGTGGGTGGATGTGCCAGATTTTGCCGAGCAAGCCGATAGAGTGCTGCAAGGGCAGGAGCCAGAACTTAGCGTCAGCGGTTACAGAGATGAACTGGAAGCATTGACAGAGAGCAGCCAGCAAGAGGATGCACAGCATATGCGTCCTCCGGGAGAGACAAAACCAGTACAACCGGAACCCGAAGCAGCAGCGCCGCCAGAGTCAGAGGAAACTCCTCGTATCGGTGGGTGGAAGCAGCAGCGGGGTAAGGCCGAGAAACAAGTCGGTAAGTTTCTCGAAGAAGCTGGCCTTTCTGAGGCAGTGATGGCCGATGAAGAGTTTTATCTCAAGGTCGAGAACGAGCCATACATCGCGCTGAACATTGAGCGCCATGATGACCAGCTCTTGCTGTATCACACGCTGACTGAGAACGGGGATGCTTTTATTGATTCAGAGATGGTCTTCAACCTGTCAGATGAGGGCAGCTTGAGCTTAGCTGAGACTGCTGTAGGCGGGCCTTTTGGTGAGACGCGAAACCGAGATCGCTCGTTTGCAGGCATCTTCGCTCAGAACATTAGGGAGCAGGGCTTTGCAGCAGCGGCTAGGGCCATGCAGCAGCCGGAGCCAGAGGTAGAAACCGTCCAGCCAGAAACCGAAATAATAGCTGAGGTGGCTGCTTTTGAACCAGAGCTGGAGCCGCCAGCTCCAGAGGCAGAAGTCGTTGCTGCACCAGAACAGACTACTTCAGAGACTACGAGTCAAGAACTAACTGAGCCGGAGCCACAGCCGGGAGAGGCCAGTGAACTGGTTACTGAAGCTGAAGCCTTTGACTATCAGCAAACGCTGGCGCAACTGCGCTCCGATGCCCAAGCCCTGCCAGAGGCCCAGCGTGAAAACCTGATGAGCGCGATCGCCGCTGTTGAGCAGGAGATGAGTCAGCCAACCGGGGCCAAAGCTGAGTCAGTCGAAGAAGGAGTCCCGGCCAGTGAGTTTGTCCAGGAAGCGATCGCCCAGAATGAGCCGAGCCTCGATGAGGAACTTGCTGAATTACTCGATGACTCGGAAGCGGTGACAGTTGAAGAACTGCGTGACTGGTATAAGTCAGCGAGAGCCTTGGGCCGCTCTGAAGAAGATTTAGAGCAGATTACGCAGTTCGGTAAAGCCGTCAAAACCGGAGAAGTGAACGGCTTGAATCAGACAGCAGCCAAACAGATGCGAAGGGACCGCGCTGAATTTGACGCTCAGGCCGGGCTGGGCCAGGGCGTTGCGGCTAATGCGCGGCGTTTTGTTCAGTCTGCTTTACAGGTGGGCTTAGCTCATCAAGACCAAGAGGGCACCCTTCAAGCTGATGGCAGAATCTATCAGGTCAAGCAGAAAGACAGCCTGATTAGCGTCACCAACAAACGAACCGGCGGTGGTGTGGTTGCTGATGGCAACGAAATTCTCAAGGTGTCAGATCTGACTGAAGGCGATCGCCGCCGCTGGATGAAGTTGGGGGCCAAGTCACCGCAGGAATTGAGGGGACAACCGCCTCAAGCGCCATCAAGAAACCGCGAACAAGATAAAGGTATGGAGCTGGGATAGTGATTGATGAACGATAAAACTTTTCTGCTGGCGTTAGTTGTGATTGCGGTAGTTTATGCAACATTACCGCTGCTTTTACCTGTAAGCGAAAATCATTCTTTTACTTTCGACTTAGGTGAGATTGTCTGCATGGCAATTTCGTTAGCTTATCTATATGAAGCCGTTAATACTAAGCGCGGCATTAGGCCGCGTGAATTGAAAAGCATGTTTAGAAACCGCTGCATCCTGTATGCTGCAGCTGGGATTGCTCTAAAGATTTTAGGCAGCTTTAGTTTTGTCTAAGATTGAAAGCTTTTAATCCAGTTAATCACAACTCTGGAAATCCAAAAGGCAAAGGCTGCACCTGATACAGTCAGGGCAATTGGCACTCTACTTCTGCGTCCTTGATAATAAGCATAGGCTGCATAGATAGCGAATCCAATAGCAATCAGTTTGACCAGTATCATGCTGTGGTTGAGGAATCTATATCTCTTTCAGTAATTATAGTTAAAATCCCTATTATTTAAGAATAAAGTTATTAGAGAAATCTAAGATGATGCGTATACTATATCGATACAGCTATTTGAGCTAAGCACAAGGTTATTGCTAGATAGATCAAAAAACAAAACATTTGTTATGGATAATGTTTTTGACCAGCAATTTCTAGATGCTATGCTAGTAATCTTTCTGTCTTGTACGCGGGTGTTATAGCCTATGCCTCGTTATCAGAATCGGAGCCAAACAGCGTCTGAGCCAGCGTATCCTCAACCCCAATCTTATTCCAGGGAACTTGAGCGGCGTCTGCGGCAGTGTCAGGGTGATAGCCTAGCTGCCCTAAAGGACAAGGTAAGGCTAGAACAGTCGATGTATTTGAGTATCACTCGAAATTGGAGCGAGAATGACGAGGCAATCTAAACCGTTGACCGGCAAAGCGCTGCTACAGAAAGCGCAAGAACTTTCCCACCTTTCCAGACGCGAAATTGCTCAGGCTTGTGGCTACACCAGCCAGACCAAAAGCGATCGCGTGCGAGTGAGCTTGGAGTCTTTCTATGAGGCACTGCTGGCAGCCAAAGGGCTCAATCTAGGGTCGAAGTCAGATGGCCGAGGCCGAGAAGCAACGTACCGCCTGACGGTGCATCAGAACGGTCAGATTGTGATTGGTTCTGCCTACACGCAGGAACTGAAGCTGAAGCCGGGTGATGAGTTCGATCTGAAGCTGGGTTATAAGCATATCTATCTCAAACAGATTGAGGAATAACAGACATGTAGGGTTTAAGCGGTGATCGCCACAGCAAAGCCAGCAGATTGCAGAAGAGTCAGCTGAAAACACCTGTAAACTCAGGTCAGACTTGCTTGGGTCTTATCTCTTATGGTGCGACTGCCTATTAGCTTAGTGCGAGGAAACAACCAGCAAGTTGTCGAAGCGATTCTGCTGGAGTTGAACCAACAGCATGTGGCAGATTTTCACTCGTTTTGGCAGGCGTCGCTGCGCCGTTTTTCCCAAGAGGATAAGTACTGGGATTGGGCTTTCAAGCAGCGATTGACTGTTCGAAACGCTAGGTATGAAAGCTATGCTGTTGAGTGCGATGGTTGTACTCAAGGGCTGATGATGCTAGAGACGGAGGGGCACGCTTCGCAATTTTACCCAGGCAAACGCCTAGTTTATGTTGCGGCTTTGTCAGTGGCTCCCTGGAATCGACGGCAGGTGCAGCGCCCTCCCCGCTTCAAAACTGTAGGGAGTGTGCTGCTAAATTTTTCTCGTTTGCGTAGCCTTGAGCTAGGCTATGAAGGTCGGGTAGGTCTTCATGCACTTCCTGGAGCAGAGGGTTTTTATGAGCGCAAGGATATGATGCGTTTAGATCCTGACCCGGATGATTTCATAGATGCGGAAGACGAACAACTGACTTATTTCGAGTATCCTGCTTGGAAGAGGCGCTAGCTCAGAAGATGTCTGCTCAAAGTTTTGATGACCAGCAAATGGCTCTTGACGTGATGGCTCAGTTGCGTGATCCGCAGTGGGCATTGGCAGCCGCTAGGGCTGAAGATGAAGCAGATTGCGAGATTGGTGCAGGCCGTGAATGGGGAGTGCTGCTTGGGCAGATGATGAGCGACCCTGAAGGCTTTCATCAGTTTCAGCGGCTACGGCAACTAGTTTTGCAAGCGTTGTGTCAGATACTTAGCAGTGGCAATCTAGGAGCGGGTTTAGAAGCAGCCTTCGCAGCGGGCAAAGAACGCCTGCTTCTCCGTTTGCAGCACCCAGACCCAGAGCTTCAGGTTCAGCTCAAGGCAGTGTTGGCAGAAGACCTGGCTGAACCATTAGGCAAAGCGGTTCTATCAGACTCCGCTCAACATTCTCTGCAGCAAGCAGTTGGTGCGGCCTTGTTGCCTGAAGATTGGGAAGCGATTGCGATCGCGGCTGCCAGTGCTATTCAACAACATGTGACTCATCATCTGAGTGTGCCGCAATCTGCCTGAACAGGTTTAGAGTGCACTATTGAGTGAGGCTGCGATCGCAGTTGTTGAGGTTACTCGTTGGCAGTCTCATCTGGTTCAGGGGTTTGAGCTTCGATTGCTTGAATAGCTGTTTCTAGCTCCATTTCAAGCTGCTCAATGGTCGGTAGTTGCTCTTTGAGTGCTTCTGGAAGGCGATGGCTAGAGACTGCGATGGGAGTATGGAGGTTGCGCAGGGCGTATTCGGCAATCGTTTTGTTTCTCGATTTGCATAAGACGATGCCGATTGTAGGCGCGTCGTCAGCATGGCGCAGCAAGTCATCTACTGCCGAGACATAGAAGTTCATTTTGCCGGTGTATTCAGGGCGAAACTCGGTGACTTTCAGGTCAATGACGATATAGCAGCGTAGCTTGAGGTGGTAGAAAAGCATGTCGATGAAGTACTCATTGCCTGAGACTTCTAGCCGATATTGGCTGCCGACGAAAGCAAAGCCAACGCCCAGTTCTAGAAGAAAATCTCGGATGTGAGCAACCAAGGCGGCTTCTAGCTCGCGCTCTTGAACAGAGCTGGTGACTGTGAGAAAGTCGAGGTGATATTCATCTTTAATCAGCTGTTGCGCGAGGTCAGACTGGGGTTTGGGTAGTGTCTGCTCAAAGTTCGTCACAGCGCCGCCTTGCCGCTGATAGAGATTGCTTTCAATCTGAAGCGTCAAGATATTGCGGCTCCAACCGTTGGCAATAGTTTGCTGTATGTACCACTGCCGTACATGGGATGCCTTAACTTTATCGAGAATGACACAATTGTGCCGCCAAGGAATTTGTCCACCAAGCTGGTGGACAATTTGTTCATCAGGCCAAGCTTCAGCGAACGCTCGCATGTAGAGGAGGTTTGTCCGTGAGAAGCCTTTCATGTCCGGAAACTCTCGCTTCAGGTCTTTGGCCAGGCGCGGAATCACCTTGCTGCCCCAGCCTTGTTCCCGTTGACGTTGTAAGATTTCTTGACCGATATGCCAATAGAGCAGCACCAGTTCTTGGTTGACGGCGATCGCGGCTTTGATTTGAGCTGAACGGATGCGACTTTTTAGCTCATTGAGCAAAGCAAAGTAGTTGTCTTCATCGGGGAGTAGAGAGGGTTGGCGGGGCATAGAGGGAAAAGCAACAGTCCTGCTGAGTTGGCTAATGACTCTCAATCGTATTGGATGTCTGGGCAGTTCAATTCAAATGTACTATAGCAGTAGGGTAAAGTGAGGCTTTGGCCGTCAGAGGTGACGCTATGGGCAATCTGTTGCTGATTGAAAGCCCCGGTAAGGTAAAAAAGCTAGGCCAAATTCTAGGGTCTGGCTGGGTGATCAAGGCCAGCATGGGGCACATCCGTGAGCTGACCAACGATGGTGAAGATGCCCTGGGCTTTGAGCTAAGTGCAACGGCTATTGAGTGTCGCTATCAGCCCCGCGATGCTCGCTCCAAGAAAGTGCTCTCTGAGCTGCGCCAGGCAGTTAAGCAAGCCGACCGGGTTTATATCGCTACCGACCCCGACCGCGAAGGTGAAACGATTGGCTGGCACCTGCAGCAAGCGCTACGGCTGCGCAGCCCTCAGCGCGTGGTCTACAGCGAGATTACGCCTCAAGCGGTGCGAGCGGCGATCGCCCGTCCCCGCCGCTTAGATGAACACCTCATTGCCGCAGGCAGGGCGCGTGACTGCCTCGATAAGCTGGTGGGCTACAAAGGCAGCCGCCATGTAGTGTGGCCGCTGAACAACGGCGCCAAGTCGATGGGGCGGGTGCAAAGTGCAACGCTGCACCTGCTGTGCGATCGCGAGCGAGCGATTCAAACGTTTGAGCCACAGGACTACTGGAGCGTTTGGGTGAGCTATCAGGAAGGCTTCAAAGCGTTCTATCGCAGCCGCCCACAGCCACAGCAAAGATCTCAGAAATCAGCTCAAGAGACAGCTGTCGCCAAAGGCAAAAGTGTAGCACCAGAGTCAGAGCGGGTGACCTCAAAACAGCGGGCCGATGAACTAGTGGCGATCGCCCGCAGTCAGCCGCATCAGGTTGTGCAGATTGAAGGCAAACAGGTGCAGCAGTCACCACCGCCGCCGTTCGTCACCTCGACCTTGCAGCAGGCTGCCGGATCAAAGCTGCGCTTCAGCCCGGAGCAGACGATGAAAGTGGCGCAGTCTCTCTACGAGAAAGGCCACATCACCTACATGCGTACTGACTCCGTAGCACTCTCAGCCCCTTTCTGTGAATCAGTGCGGCAGTATCTGCAGCAGCATGACCCAGACAATTTGCCCTCCAAGCGCACCCAACACCGGGCGGTGAAAGGCGCACAGGCAGCCCACGAAGCGATTCGTCCAACGGATGTCAGCCGCCTGCCAGAGGCTCTGCAGCGAGAACTCCCGGCAGCAGACGCTAGTCTCTACGAGCTGATTTGGTATCGAACCGTAGCCTCTCAGTGTGCCGCCGCCCGGCTGCGGAAAACGCGCGTGGTGACCCAGTCAGGTGCAGCCTACTGGGAGGCTAGAGGTCAGGTACTAGAGTTTGCAGGCTATACCCGCTACTGGAACAACCTGAGCGCTGATGCGGTGCTACCAGCGCTCACTCAGGGTCAAACGCTCACGCTGCAGCAGGCCCAAGCCGATGCCAAGCAAACACAGCCCCCGCCGCGCTACAGCGAGCCGCAGCTGGTGAAGCTGATGGAGCAGAAAGGGATTGGTCGTCCCAGCACCTATGCGCCGACGATCAAAACGCTGAAGCAGCGGCAGTACATTGAGCCTACCAAAGGCAAGCTGACGCCGACTCCATTGGGCTTGGAGCTAGATGCGGCGTTAGGCAAGCTGCTGCCAGACCTGATTCAGCCAGAGTTCACCGCGCAGATGGAATCGGCCTTAGATGCGATCGCCGCTGGTGAGCAGGAATGGCAGTCGTATCTGATTGGCTGGCACCAGAGCTACTTTGCCCCGGCGATCGCGCGGGCACAGCAGCAACTGCGATCGCTAGAGCTACCGGCAAAGTCTCTGCCTGCAGCATCCTCGGCTACGTCTCAGGCTTCTAAAGCACAGGTGAGTCAGGTGAAGTCGAGTAACGCCAAGCCCAGCAAGACTCAATGCCCTACCTGTGGTCAGCTCATGGACAAGATTCCTTCTCGTTCTAAGAAGCTCAAAGCCAAGCACTTTCTCAAATGCTCTGGCTGCAGCACGGTAATGTTCTGGAACGGCAAGGCCAAACGCTACGAGCTGCCCTACGCGCAGCAGCAGGCCAACACACTGGAGAACTTTACGGACTCTCCCTGCCCGGTCTGCGGTGCTTTGCTAGAGCGCTATCGTTACCAGAAGCAGGGTCAGGCCAAAGTGATGCTGCGCTGTTCGCTGCTAGAGAATCGACGCGGCCAGTGCAAAGAGGTGGCCTTCTTTGAGAGCCGGGGTGAGTTTTGGTCACCGAAGTTCGGCACCTTGAAGCTACCAGAACCTCAGCTTTGAGCGCTACGGTGCTAGGGAAGGTTTTGCCGACGACGAGGGAGTATCATGACGATTGCCACGGCTGAGAATGGCTGGATTAGTAAAGTAGAAAGCGAAAGCTCAGAACTGCTGGAGCGAGCCCGGCGAATTATTGACAGTACGCTCTACTGCACGCTTCCGACCTGTTCATCAGAGGGTTTTCCTTGGGCCTCGCCAGTGTTCTTTGTCTACGATGCCGCCTGGACTATCTACTGGTTATTAGATGACAATGACATAGGCGGGTGAGTCCTGCCGACGACAGCTACCAAGGCGGGTTGAGAGTATCGTTCTCTATCCTTTGTTCCAGTTGTCGCCACAAAAAAGACACTGAAGACGTTTTCCCAAGAAGTGGGGAAGCCTCCAGTGCCCAAACAAACCATTCAAAGTTATCAAATCA
>NZ_JASATW010000051.1:0-15911 GCF_030405905.1 Sphaerothrix gracilis Ecp01 | reverse complement strand
CCCTTTCGCAATTGGCTGGACCACTATGTCGATGACGTGATGGAGACTGCCTGCGGCTTGCATAACTTCCGCCTGACACACCGAGCAAAGCCAGGTCGTCTAGTGGGTCAAGCCGCTTGACCCCGAACGGTGAGAGGATATGGTGACTTCAACCGATTCCTTTCTTATTTCCGATAAAGTCTACTAAAATTACCTATTTGGGACGGTGTACTAGGAGTCAAACCACCTCCAGAGACATGGGGAGTCTTAGCAGTGGAGCGACGAGTACGTTTCTTAGTCAAAGGATTCTTTTCGGCCATTAATTTTTCTCCTGATGATATGCAGGGCTAATTCGACTTTTGCTCGCTGAGCGCGGATGACCGCTAGACGGGTTTGCTGGACGGATATCTGGACAGCGATCTCCTCAATGCCGCTATTGATAGCGGCCCGCTCAGTCCGCTCAACAGCTTCCTTGAACGCTAGGTGACGGTAGATCAAAGCTTCGGCAAGGCGGTTCATGGCGTGGCTCTTGTAAAGAATGTGCTGAGGTAAACAGCCACAAAACAAACGCTGAGGCGATCGCTAAGACAACTACGCTGACTGCACTGGTGGTTCCTCGCCGGGCTGTGGCTTTCCCGGCAGCGTGCCGGCTTCGGCAGCTTGAACGGTTGCTTTGAATGCCTCGTGCTTAGTTTGCAGAGCGCTATAGCCTAGCTGCACGCCTCGGAGCTGCCACTCGTGTAGGAGAAGCTGATCGCTGAGGCTCATTGCTTCACGGTACTGGGCGTTGAGCGCTTGAGTCCGTTGGAACTGCTGCTGCATGTGCTCTAGAGCTTGCCGCTGCTGAGCTTCAAACACAGCCAGGCGTTGCTGTTGCATTGTTAGATAAGCAGCATCATTACCAACCGGGATAGGGCTAGCAACTGATGGCAAGGAGGGCAGGCAACCAATGTGCAGCGTCAAGCCTTCAGAAGCTTCACCATCAAGAATTTTAGTAGGGCTTAGAGGCATTTCACCAGAAGACTTATGAAGCTTCTGAGATTGAGACTGACAATCGCCAATAGCCGAATCAATATTAAATTCACGCTTCAAAGTCACTACTGCATCAGGACTTAAGCCTGCTTTGGTATCAATTGATAGCGCTTTACAACGCCCATAAACAGTGCTTTTGGGAAGTTTGTGAGTCTTACAAAAGCTATGCAACGAAATTTTGTTCATTTTGAACACCTCAAAACGTTGAAAAAACTTGAATAGAACGGTCTTGAACACTTTTCGCCGTACTGTTTCGTGCGCCATAAGTTCAGGCAAAGTACGTAGACGTTCACTTCATTTACTGAGGATGCTAACATGTTTTTATGCTAATCGCATAAATTTTATCTAATGGCATTAGCATAAAAATGATTTGTTAGCTTGGAGGATTTACAATTCATGCAGATAAGCGAGAAAGACATGACAAAACGGTTAACTATCTCAATAGACGATGATGTCTATGAGGTGCTGGAATCCTGGGCTGATGAAGAAGTGAGAACTGTCGCAAACCTAGCAGCAGCGATTGTGACCTTAGAGGCGCGTAAGCGCCAGAAAGATCAAACGGAACAAGCTAGCCAATAGGAGATCGCAGCTATGACAGACTCTCACAAAGCAACTAGAGCCTCTATCACTATCGGATCGATAACCGTCGATGGTTTCATGCTGCCGGATGGCAGTTATTGCATGAACCAAACTGAAGCCGCAGACAGCGTAGGTCTTTCTGAAAGAAACGCCCGCGATTTTTTGCGTTCAAAAGCTATCAAATCCCTGTTGGGAAAGGGGTATACGCCCGCGAAAAAAGATTTAATCGAAGTAGACTCAGCAACTCAAGCTAGAGGACAAACCCGAATTAGCCCCTTATCTCTCAGTGAAGTCTCAGCTTTTTGGCTATGGCAAGCCTACAGGGGCAATAGACAAGCTTTGTCACTCTGCATGGGACTCATCGTTGAATCTCTAGAACGTCGCTTTGATAACGCCTTTGGTGTGAGTCGTAGCGAGGGGGAGTACAACGATCGCCTAGCGCAGCGTATCCGGCAGCTAGAAGTGGACTTAGAACAGTTAGGTGAGAACTACTCTGAACCTGACCTACTGCGAGAGCATATCAATCGATTAGAAGATCAGGTTAGACAGCTAGGTGGTCAGCCTTGGCAGCTACCCAGTAGTGATGAAAAGTGAGAGCGATCGCTAAGTGTCTGAAAGCCTAGACCGAATTGAAGCTTTGTTAGAGTGTATGGCTCAGCGACACGAAGCTGATCATCAGCAGATGATAGCTGAGCTACGAGAAACAAAGATAATTACAGACAGCAGCGTTAAAGCGATTGCTGCTAGTAATGTAGCGATCGCCGAACTCAGAACATCAATTGCTGAAACTAAAGCAATTACCGACTCTAATGCTAGAGCGATTGGAGCTTGGGGACTTCGGATCGATGACGAGCGTGCCGAGACAGTAGATGTCAAATAAGTTGTGCTACAGGTTCAAATTGGAGATTTCTAGTCTCTGTCTCGCCAACGCTACTGCGCAACGACAGCAATCAGTAGCTTGTGTAAAGTACCTTATCAAGAACTTTTAGGCGAGATCACATAGAATAGCCCTACGTAGCCTAAAGGAGGTGATGTCTGTTGAAAGTTTGAGAGCGTGAACCCCTAGATAGCAGAAAACGTTAGCACTACCACCGGCAAGTGACTTGCTAACGCTCTCTCTCCAGAAGCCATGCTTGCTGAGCAGCGGCACGGGGTTCTGTTTTAAATTTCTGTCACCATACTAGCGCCTGTAGATCATCTCTGCAATAGTGCGTTTGTTTGTTGTGCAAATTTTTTGGAGACATCTTTAGATGACTCTGTTTTGCCACAGCTCAAATTCAGGTGATGAGAACGCTTCAGCTCAGCATCACTGAACTTTAGTTTTTCTGAAACAATGCACGTTGAATTTCAGCAGGAATGCTGTATCGGCTCAGCCGTTGATATTGAGCTGTACCAGGCTGCCGTCAACATTCACCAAGATCTAGAAATTGCCGCTGGCGGCGAACCCAGCACCCCGATTCACGATGCCCTCGGCTGGCAATACAAACGCTTCGGCCTTCAAGCTAGAGACAATCTGCAAGGGGCTATCTTTTTCAACGAAGATGGCACCCCCTGGCAGGTCAAGCTGGCTCAGGCCAAAATTGACAAGCGTAAAACAACGAAGGCGCTCAAACATGCGCTGAACTTGACCGAAGGAGCGATCGCCCATCGCTTCAACCAGCTCACCCAACAGCATCCCCAGATTGTTAGGCGGCGCAAATACGAAACGCCCATCGGCAACGGCAGTAAACCCTATTTGCCGCCCATTCCAACCCAGATCAGACAACGCATCAGCCAGCGCCACGGGATTGAGGTCCCATCATCCGGTTCTTTCTGGCAATGGCTAGCGCATCATCCTGAAGTGCCAATTTTGATTACTGAGGGCGCCAAGAAATCACTTTGCCTGCTTTCTCAGGGTTATGTCGGGATCGCCCTCTATGGGGTCAACGGCGGCTATCGCTCTAAGGATGCTCTAGGCCATCCGGTCCAGCCCTATCTGATTCCAGAGCTGCTGCCCTTCGTGGAAGGCGATCGCTTAGTCACGCTAGCTTTCGACCAGGATGCTGCTGCTCAAACTCGCAGGCGAGTAGCGATCGCCCTTTCTCGCTTTGGCCGGCTGCTGGAAGCGCAAGGCGCAGCGGTCAACATCGTGCAGTGGGATGGCGCTGTCGGCAAAGGCGCTGACGACTTTATCGTGGCCGCTGGCGCTGACGCTTTTGCCACTCAGCTAGAGCAATCTTTGCCTTTAGAGCAGTGGAAGCTATGGAATGCCCTCGATAGTCAGCTCACTCACAAAGCCGATGTGCGCCTCAACGTCTGGGGACTCTCTGCACTCAAGCCTGAGTCTGTCCCCGCTGAAGGCATCGTGGCGATCGCCGCGCCCAAAGGCTGCGGCAAGACCAATTTGATTGCCTCGCTGACCGCTGATTCAGAGAAGCTGCTGCCTGCGGGCCACCGTATTGCCCTGATGCGTAACCTCTGCCAGCGGCTTGGCGCAGACTATCGGGGCGATCTCGACAAAGCCGAGGGCAAGTTCATCAGCGGCGCTGGCTATACCCTGCGTGTCGGCACCTGCGTTGAATCGCTGCTGGCGATCAATCCAGATCAGTTTGCTGGGTGTGACCTGGTGCTTGATGAAGTGGTACAGGTTTTGCGCTCATTGCTGACCAGCTCCACCTGTAACCGCGATGGCCGCAGACCGGCGCTGCTGGCTCGGTTCCATCAGCTCGTTCAGGTAGCTCGGCGCGTCATCCTGGCCGATGCTGACCTCAACAATGATGTGCTGGACTATATTACTGAGCTTAGGGGCGATCGCCAGAAACCTTTTCTAATTCGCAACGACTACAAAACCGTCAGCTACAGCGTCCGCTTCATTGAGGCCAAAGATGCCTCTGTGATTACGGCGCGGCTGCTGGCAGATATCCAAAGCGGCAAAAAGGTCTTCGTTGCCACCGATAGCAAAGCAGGTTCTAAGAAACTAGAACGGCTGGTGGCTCAGATTGAAGGCTTGGGACTGCGCTGCCTGCTGCTGAACTCTGAAACCAGTGGCGGCGAGATTGAGCAGGCGTTCATCCAAAACCCCAACGCCCATCTAAAAGACTTCGACGTGGTGATCGCTACCCCGTCGATGGCAACGGGCGTCAGCATCGAAACAGACTACTTTGATAAAGTCTACGGCCTGTTCTGGGGGGTTTCTTCTACCGATGCTGACATGAGCCAAGCGCTAGGCCGGGTGCGCCCACCCATCGAGCGTGTCGTCTGGTGCGCTGAGCATGGCCGAAACTACAGCCGTCTCTCGCGCAGCACCTCACACCTATTCCTCAAAAAGGTGCTCAGGGATAAGACCCATACCTCAGCCTCGCTGATTCGCTCTAGCCTCAGAGAAGACATCACCGGGGCGATCGCTGCCTACGACTGGCAAAGTGACCCGCATCTGAACTTATGGTCGCGCTTTGAAGCTGAGCGCAACCGCTCAATGGGTAACTTACGCCTAGCGCTGAAGGTGCGCCTGCAATGGGAAGGCAACCGGATTGAAGCGATCGCGGCTGAAACTGACCAGGCCGCCAAGCTGCTGCTCAAAGAAGCTAGAGACGCGATTAAGACAATGGAAGCCCAGCAAGTCGCTGAGGCCGATAATCTCACTTACCTAGAGTACGAAGCTTTGAAAAACAAGGAAAACCCCAGCCCAGAAGAACGCCTCGCCGCTGCCAAGTTTGCGATCGCTGATTTCTACTGCCTGCCAGTCGAAGCGATTAGCGCTGAGCTAGTAGAAGCGGACAATAACGGCAGACGGCGGGGGGAGCTGCTACAGCTTGAAGCCCTACTCCATCCTGATACCGCCATTGGAGCCGATGCCGGCAAGTTGGAGAAGCAGGCCAACTGGCAGCAAGGGCTGACGCCTTGGGATATGAGCGATGCTGAACTCAAGCGCCAGATCCGGCAGCGGCTTGGGCTGAGCGACTTTTTAGACGAAACCCGCGAATGGACCCGCTACGACTTGGAAGCGTTTGTTCAAAGAGCCAGAGCGATCTCCTTGCAGATCAAGCTAGCACTGCACTTCACGATCAAAGAAGAGATGAGTCCGGTTCAAGTTGCTCACCAGCTTCTAGCGCAGCTCGGCATCAAAACTGAGTTTCGCTGGAGCCGGAGTATGCCGGGGCATGAAGGCCAAAAGCTGCGGGTTTACCGGCTCAAAGCTGAGCACTACCAAGAGCAGCTAGAAGTTTTGCAGCGGCGGGCAGAAAGGCGCGATCGCATCGCTCAGGCCCAAGCGGAAACAGCCGGATCGCCCCAAGCTAATATAGAGAAAACTTGGATGGGTGATCCGGCTACAACCCTAGGAATAATTGAAGTAGAAGCAGAGGAACGCTTGAACTTCCTAGATAAACAAGCCAATCTAGCGCCAGAGTCGGCCCTTTTAGCTTTTGTACCACCTGAGGGAGATGGATTAGGCAAAGCGATCGCCTCTTGAGCTAGTCTCCTAAAGCGGCGCTGTCCTGCCAAACAAAAAGCAATTTTCATTCGTGGTACTTTTGTAAATCAGTCTTAAAAGCGACATGAATGAAGCTAGATCTATAACTAGTGGTCGAGTTTGGCGATCGCCCGACACTAGGTTTGTAAGCAATAGCTTAAACTTTCTGGCTGATGTAGCAGCGAAAGGCTTTAATAGCAAAGAGGCTGGAGCTTCCAATGGCGAAGTCCCTAAGCTAGCCCCCACCCAAATAATGCCGCTTTCAAACTCAATCTTCATTTCCTATCGCAGAAGTGACAGCCAAGACATTACAGGTCGCATCTATGAATACCTAGAAAGACACTTTGGTGCTGAAGTAATCTTTCGGGATGTGTATTCGATTCCATTAGGTGATGACTATCGCACTCACCTTAGGGAAAAAGCTCAAAACTGCCAGGTTTTGGTTGCCGTTCTAGGCCCTGATTGGCTTACGGTGTCTGAAAAAGAGAGCGGTCAACGCCGATTAGACAACCCCGATGATTGGGTGCGCATTGAGATTGAGACTGCTTTGAATCGTGATATTGCTGTCATTCCGCTCTTGGTCAATGGGGCACGTGTTCCTCAGGAAGAGGATTTACCGGGCGATTTGAAACCTCTAGCTCACCGTAATGCAGCAGTCGTCAGGCCAGATCCGGACTTCCAGCCAGATTTGGAGCGACTGATTCGGCAGCTAGAAAAAATTGTTAAGCCGGAAGAGAAAAAGTCTTCTCTTAGCCGAGGCCAGCAGTTGAAGGTGGAATATCTACAAAATAAGCTAGCGGATCTGGAAAAGCAGCTTTCCATCGTGCAGAAAGAACTGGGTGCTACGACTGATGTGATTATTGGGAGCAAACTAGAAAAACGACAGATTTTGCTCTGGGAAGAAATTGATTCAGTTGATCAAGAAGTTCAGAAACTGAAGTCGGGGAATGAGTGAACGTAATCTGAAACTTGAATACTGGCAAGCGAGGCTCGCAGATCTTGAACAGAGAAGCAAAGAACTTGAGTTAGAGATTGGCGGTACCGTTGATTCTTCTGTCCGGAGAGGCTTAGAAAAAAAGTTGTTGTCTGTCCTTGATGAAGTTGATTCTGTTAGAGACACCATTTCAGAGATTGAGCAAACGATTCAATACGGAACAGTTAGGGCAAGAGATCGGGCGCTTCTCGCCATTTTGCAGGCTAGTTCTGATCAAATAGTGGTGATGCAGCAAGCCTATCAGACTACAGTATTACACTGGCAGGCTGACGTGCCTCAGGCTGTGGAATCACCTGAAGCAATGGTTTGTGAACTCAATCGCATTGGTTTGACAGCTGACTATAGTGCTCTTGAAGAGTTTGTTGCTCACCTTGTCAGTAAGCTTGATAGTAAGGCTGACAATACTGGGTTAATAACCTCATTAACTCAGTGGGGACAGCAATATTATCCAGAGCGTAACTGGTTGGCGCTCAGGACTCAGATTCAGAATAAGTTTGAGAAAAAAAGTACGGCTTTTCAGCCTGCTATTTTGATTCGTATCCGCTTAGATGAAGAAACCACAACTCAGTCTACTGACAATATCTCTCATTACTGCTTAGAAGCTTGGCTGGTTGAGGATGTTAAGACCTATCAAGAGCAAGGAAGTCAGCGAACAGGCTATCATACCTTGGTTGAAGCAGATACTCCGGCTGCTGCTCCTTTTGTTCTTGAAGAGCTTGACGCTAAAATTCAGCCACTGCTTGAGCAGTGGCTGATCCAGGCTAAACAAATTCTGATTAATTGCAAAAAAGCTCCTGAATTTTACATCTTTCTACCAAAAAAACTTTTGGATCTAAAGGTAGACTACTGGCCCTTAGATCCCCCAAAACCGCCTAATAGACCTAAGCGACTAGGGTTCCTGTACAGGGTCGTCTTGTGCTGTGCCGATCGCCTAGAGGGAGTGTACCCAGTAGATCGCTGGCATAGTTTTTGGCAGCGGCATCAAGATTCTCTAGGTAGAAAAGCTTCTGACATGTTTGTGGACGGCAGCGATCGCGATTTAGATGCTTTGATTGAGATTTTAGAAGAAGCCTTTGAGACCAACTCGGCTCTGGGGTTGAAAATAACAACAGCCCTCCGTATACCTACAGCTGAGGATCTGTTTGAAGAGCTATTAATTTCAGGTTTACCCCTGGCGATTTGGGGACGGTGCGACGAACCTCTCATTTCCAGAGTGACGGAGCTAGGTACAATTCTTCAGACTGATGTCCTCGACAAGTTACCCGAAACCGTTCAAACAAAGCGTCGTCAGGCACGTATATCTAGTAATACGCCAGAATGTCATATTGGTCATCACCTATCGTTACTGCGCGACGATCCGACGTTGATTCCGCCTAAGAGTGCCTAAATTGCAATGACTACCTCCCAAGATTCTCAAGATGACTGGCAAATTTTTAAGGGGAATGACACTGAGCCGCATAGCGGGATAGAAAAGCTACCTCCTCCTCCTAGCTGGCGGCCCTTTGGCAAAGATATTAGTCCGGGAGTCAGTCGTCGCAAGCTGCGAGGCAAAACCTTTCGGACTCGTCCAGAGGAGGTCAAAATGGTCAATGCCGCCCTCTATCTGCGCCGTCCTCTGTTAATTACGGGCAGACCCGGTACGGGCAAATCCTCTCTAGCCTACGCTGTGGCTGAAGAATTGGGATTGGGCGAGGTGCTCTACTGGCCGATTACTACTCGCACAACGCTGAAGGCAGGTCTATATAACTATGACGCCATTGGTCGTCTTCAGGAAGTCAAAGAGATAGAGGCCCGTGGCTTACCACCAGAATCTGTAGGAGATCGGCAAAAAAAGGCTGAAAAAATAGCCAGTTTCACTACTCTAGGCCCGTTAGGAACTGCTTTGCTGCCTTCTGAGCGGCCACGCGTGTTGCTGATTGATGAGATTGATAAAAGCGATATTGATTTACCTAATGACTTACTCACGATTTTTGAAGAGGGACGGTTTGAAATTCCTGAACTGCTGCGCTTGGAAAAAGACGATCCGGATAATCCAGAAACCGTAGAGCCACTCAGCGTCAGAGTCAGAACAGCCTATACCGATGACGAAGAAATCACCAAAGCCGACCAAAAATTCACGATTCCGGGAGGACGAATCACCTGCAAGGAATTTCCCTTAGTCATCCTTACCAGCAATGGAGAACGGGACTTTCCACCGCCATTCCTGCGGCGCTGCCTGCGGCTAAACATGTATGAGCCGGATCGAGCTCAGCTGGTAGAAATTGTGAAAAAGCACTTTGAAAATGCTGAGGGTGGCTGTGATCTATCAGAAGCAAAAATTGAGCACTGGATTGGGGAATTTCTAGCCAAGCGCAACGACAAAGAACAGTTGGCTACAGACCAGTTGCTAAATGCTCTATATATTGTGGCTCATGGACGCGAGTCGCTAGGGGACGATATGGAAGAGTTTGTCAAACGCTTCTTGATGGCTTCTTTAGATCGGGCATTGCCGGCAAAACCTAAAGATCGCTCCCCTGCATCAAAAAATCCATGATTGAGCAGTTTATTGCAGCTTTACAAGATGTGGGTTTAGTTCTCAGTCAGGCAGAACTCGATGCCCTCAGCGAAGGGCAGTCTCTACTTCACGATGAAGACATCGCTGACACGCTGTGGCTAGCAGCTCAAATGGGAGAGCCAGTTTCTGAATCTAAAGTATCTGATGAACCGCAAGGTCAAGCTCAATCTTCTGGTTCGGTTAAAGAAGAAACAGGGACAACAGCATCTGCGTCGCCATCTGCGCTCGATATCCCCGCTTATATACCAGAATCGAAGAAGAAATGGTCAGAGGATAAAAGAGAAACTTCAGAGTCTGGTCTACCGCTTCAGGTGCAGGCTGCGCCCTCTCTCCCTAATGCTCGGGCGATCGCCCGTTCTCTGCGGCCTCTGATGCGAAAGGCACCTTCTCGGACTCAGCAAGTTTTAGATGAGATAGCGACTGTCGATCGCATTGCAGCAGAGGATATCTGGATTCCAGTGCTCAAACCTGCTTTGGAGCGCTGGTTTTCTCTAGATCTAGTCATAGAGTCTTCTCGCTTTAGTTTCGTCTGGGAATCTCCTTTAGCAGAGTTTCAGTCTGTTTTAGAGCGACAGGGTGCTTTCCGTAATGTTCGTGCTTGGTCAGTAGAAGCAAAGCAAGAAAAAACCAAATTATTGCCCAAAACAACAACTAGGACTGCGGGGCCAGCCCCAGAAGACAATACAGTCCCAGCGATCGCCCGCAGTCCACGAGAACTTATCGACGCCTCTGGGCGTGCTTTGGTCTTCTATATCAGTGACTGTCGTTCTCATCTCTGGCGGTCTGGCAAAATCCATGAATGGCTTAAGCTATGGAGCCAGCATCAGCCGACAGCCGTCGTTCAGCTTCTGCCGGAGCGCTTGTGGAGCCAGACGGAACTGAATGTAGGGCACAAAGTACAGGTGAGCGCTTTTGCGCCTGGGGTGGCAAACACCAATCTAAAGATGCACAATCAGCCTACTCGCCGGTCTGTCTCGTCGGACTCCTTGACTTTACCTGTAGTGACCCTGACGGTAAATGCTCTGCAGCAATGGGCGTGCGTTGTGACAGCCGCCGGGCAGCAGCGTTTGCCTGCTCGACTGTTCGACCTAGATTGGGTGACAGATACTAAGCGGATTGATCAGTCTGACTGGACCGTCATTGAGCCCCAGACGCCTGAGGCACGGTTAGAACTCTTTAATGCCACTGCTTCCCCAATGGCAAAGCGATTGGCAAGGTTAATGTCAGTAGTGCCTGTGGATCTGCCTGTGGTGCATCTCATTCAAAAAACCTTCTTCGAGGAGGCTGCTGATTCTATTTATACGGCTGAGGTTTATGACAGTTGCTTACTAGAGCCGATTGGTGTGGCTGAATTGGGTGAGGGGCTTCGCTATGATTTTTTTCCAGGTGTGCGGGAACTGCTCAATCCGGTCAATCCGATCGATGAGACTTTGAAGGTGTTAGATGTACTGTCTAAGGAAATAGCCCGCACCCTCGGGTTTGAAATCAATAGCTTTACGGCTTTGCTATATCCCCATACGGATTGGGGCGAAAAAGAGAAAGCGGCTATCTTACCCTTTGCCAGAATTGCGACCCACGTGCTACATCGTCTAGGAGGGCAATACGCAGATCTAGCGCAGCAGGTAGAGCAAGACGCGGCTCAACAAAAGGATTGGCTCCAGCCGGAGCAGTCCCAACCGGTCTTCCCAGAGTTTAAGCTGCTGGAGTTTGAGACAGCCAAGCTACTAGAAGGTACGGAGTCTATAAACGACTTCAGGCTGATAGTGGATGAGTTCACAATAGCGACAGTTGTTATTGAGAGCAATAGCGAGTTAGAACAGTTTGAGTTTGACGTTGCCACCATCAGCAGAGCAGAGGAACCTCGCCAAGGCGGCTCTTTGCGTAACCTGTTTCGGCGACAGTCGCCTAACAGCGATTGGGTGATTCGTCGCCGTCGGGGACAGGCACGGCGATTCATTGAGCTTTTAGGTGATACCCAGCTAGAGATGGTGGCTATTCCAGCGGGCAAATTTCTTATGGGTTCGCCAGAAGCTGAGCCAGTTCGCAGTCCTACTGAAGGCCCTCAGCACGAAGTCGCTATTTCAAACTTTTTCATGGCCCGCTACCCCGTCACCCAAGCGCAGTGGCGCTTTGTCGCGGGTCTGCCTCAAAAAGAGATTAAGCTTGCCCCAGACCCCTCAAACTTCGAAGGCGATCGCCGTCCAGTGGAGCGAGTGAGCTGGGACGAGGCAGTGGAGTTTTGTCAGCGCTTAGCAGAGCATACAGGGCGTTCTTATCGGCTACCGAGTGAAGCGGAATGGGAATATGCCTGCCGCGCTGGCACTACGACTCCCTTTCACTTTGGCGATACCCTGACCGCTAAGCTAGCCAACTATGACGCTAGAGAAACCTATAGCCGGGGGCCAAAGGGAGACTACCGAGCAGAGACGACCCCGGTAGATCACTTTGGCATTGGCAATGCCTTTGGATTGAGTGACATGCACGGCAATGTCCGGGAGTGGTGTGAGGATCACTGGCACAGCAATTACGAAGGTGCCCCAGAGGATGGTAGTGCTTGGCTGATGGATAATAAAGAGGCTAATCGTGTGAGTCGCGGCGGCTCCTGGTACAACGCTCCTTGGAATTGCCGTTCTGCCTATCGCTACAACCTTCAACCGGGTAACCGCCCCTACAATCTCGGTTTTCGCGTTGTTTGTTCCGCCCCAGGCTCTCTTCAGTAGCCCTTTACTCTTTTACCCTCTTGCCCTTTTTCGCTGATTAGAGAGAATATGGCACAGCCCACAGCCAATGTCGTGATTGAGAAGCGTCGAGGCCAGAATCAGTGCTTTGACGAGGCGCTAAGTACAGATCTGTCGCTGCGGATGATGTTGATTCCGGGGGGTGAATTTTTGATGGGGTCGCCGGAGGATGAGCTGGAGCGGCTAAAGCGTGAAGGCCCGCAGCACCGGGTACAGGTGCCTCAGTTCTTCATGGGCAAGTATCCGGTGACACAGGCACAGTGGCGCTTTGTGGCGGGTTTGCCGCAGCTAGGACACGAGCTGCGGCTAGAGCCTTCTCGCTTTAAGGGGGATAAACGGCCTGTGGAGCAGGTGAGCTGGTATGAGGCAGTTGAATTCTGTCAGCGCTTAGCTGAGTACACCAAGCGTCCTTATCGGCTACCGAGTGAGGCGGAATGGGAATATGCCTGTCGTGCCGGGACAACGACGCCCTTTCACTTTGGTGAGACGATTACGACTGATTTAGCCAATTACCGAGGAAAAGACAATGAGAAACGGGGTTGGTCAGGCTCCCATGGAGACGGGCCAAAGGGAGAACATCGAAAAGAGACGACCCCGGTAGATTACTTTGATGTTGCTAACGCTTTTGGCTTATGCGACATGCACGGCAATGTTTGGGAGTGGTGTGAGGATCACTGGCATGGGAACTACAGGGATGCTCCTGAGGATGGCAGGGCTTGGCTGACGGACAATAAAGAGGCTGGTTGTGTGAGACGCGGCGGCTCCTGGGGCGACGATCCTAGGAATTGCCGTTCTGCCTATCGCTACTACATTCTTCCGGGTAACCGCGACTACAGGCTCGGTTTTCGCGTTGTTTGTTCCGCCCCAGGCTCTCTTCAGTAGCGCTCTGCGCTCTTTGCCCTCGTTCCCTGGCTCCGCCTGGGAACACTCCTAGAGCCTCCGGCTCTCATCCCCCTAGCACTACCACATCAAGCAGCCCCTCTCCTCCCGTATAGTTCCGATAGCTCGAATATCGCCAATGCGCCGGCTCATCCACATAGCCTCGCTCAACTGGATTGTTGTGAATATATTCCAGCTTCTGCCGCAACATCCTCTCCGACCCAATCATCTGCGGATGAAAGCCCTCTTGCCAGAGCTGATACTGCTGCCCTGTCTTATGCTTCAGCTTTGCCGCTTCCAAGCGTTCCAGCCAGTAGCTCCTATCGTAATTAGCTTTCAGCCAATCTATAATTGAGCGAGCCGTAAACGATTTGGAAATTCCCCATTTCCTTAGATAAGTTTTCAGCCGGTGCGATCGGGTGCAGATGGTTTTCCATAACAACGTAGCCATAGACCACTAATCGCTGCCGCGCTTGTAGAAAACTCAATGACTTCAGTAAAATGTTGACCAGTTCCGGCTTGCAAAACATCGGCATCCACTCAACCGTTGAGCAGGTGACGAAATGGGGCTGTGAATTTAAAACTCGGTAACGTGAACGACCCATCTTTTTTAAGAGGCAGAGCCTCTGTTAGGTTTCCCCGTCTGAGCCGGGGAACTAGAATGGGCTAGGGAGCTTGGTAGGCTGTGGCTGAAGAGTTGTCTAGTCCTCCCCTAGATTCTTATGCTTAGGTATGGCTGACTTTGTTATTCAACGAGAGCGCAAGCAAGCCCGCTACTTCACTGAAGACATCAACGGCGTCGGCCTAGATATGATTCTGATTCCGGGGGGTAGCTTCCTCATGGGATCTCCTGGCGATGAGCCAGAACGTAGCGATGACGAAGGGCCGCAATACCCGGTGACAGTGCCCACTTTTCTGATGGGGCGCTACCCCGTTACCCAGGCCCAGTGGAAAGCTGTTGCGGCGCTGCCTCAAAAAGAGCGAGAGCTTGACCCAGATCCCTCAAACTTTAAGGGCGCTACCCGCCCGGTTGAGCAAGTGAGCTGGTACGAAGCGGTTGAATTCTGCCAGCGGCTAGCGGAGTATACAAAGCGTCCCTACCGGCTACCGAGCGAAGCAGAGTGGGAATATGCCTGCCGCGCGGGTACCACCACGCCTTTCTACTTTGGCAAAACCCTGACTGCTGAGCTAGCCAATTACAATGCTGAAATAACTTATAACGGTGGGCCAGAGGGCGAATACCGAGGAGAGACGACCCCGGTAGATAAGTTTGGAGTTGCCAACGCTTTTGGTTTATGTGACATGCATGGCAATATTTTTGAATGGTGTGAGGATCACTGGCATGACAGCTATGAAAGTGCTCCCATTGACGGCAGTGCTTGGCTAACGGAAGAAGAAGAAGCTAGTCGTGTGCTACGCGGCGGCTCCTGGGACGACGTTCCTAGGCACTGCCGTTCTGCCTTTCGCTACTTCGATCTACCGGGCGACCGTCTCAGCAATATCGGTTTTCGTGTTGTTTGTTCCGCCCCAGGCTCTCTTCAGTAGCCCTTTGCGCTTTTGCCCTCTTGCCCTCTTTCGCGCGCAGCGCGATCAAATTTTTTGCCATATAGAATCAAAGCGCGAGCAAGATGCTCGCACTGACCCATTCGATGATCAAGACGAAGAGTGTGAGCGTCTCGCTCACGACCGTCAAACTAACCTAGGATAAGAACACCCCAATTTGCCGATCGCACCTGACAAGCTATGCCGATCGCCGCTAGCCCAGCCAAAACCTATACAGCAGAAGAGTACCTAGCCCTAGAGCTAGCCTCTGACAGTCGCAGCGAGTATCGCAATGGACAAATTATTCCGATGACCGGGGGGACTCCTGCTCACAATCAAATTGTCAGTGCCCTGAATGCCCTGCTTTGGTTTGGCCTACGTGGAAAGCCCTATAGCCTCTTCGTCGCTGATCAGCGCCTGTGGATTCCATCAGCCGAGCTTTACACCTATCCTGATGCGATGGTCATTGCCAATCCGCTAGAGCTAAAGTCAGGCCGCAAGGATACGGTGATGAATCCGCTACTGATTACCGAGGTTTTATCCGAGTCAACCCAGGGCTACGATCGCGGCGACAAGTTTGCGGCATACCGAACGATTCCCACACTGCAAGAATATCTGCTAATCGAGCAGTCCAAGCCAGCGGTTGAGCAGTTTGTGAAACAAAGTGAGAACCAATGGCTACTGACCGCTTACAGCGGTCTGGAAGCCAAGGTAAAGCTAGCCTCTGTCGAAGTAGAAATCGCTCTATGCGACCTCTATGGATCCCTTCAGCTTTAGCTAGCGCTATCAGCGTCTCTGAGCGAACCGTCGAAACCTCTACTTTTCTTAGGTAACAATATGAAGCCTTTCAACGTTACCTAAGATAATCTATTTAAAACTCGTGTGGTAGGCGTAGGCCGGGTTGATGTAGACGCACTCTCCCACGTCAAAGCGCATGACTTCATCGGGCGTCAGCAGCTTCTTGGTACGCACCTGCTCACTAGACTTTATCGGAAATAAGAAAGGAATCGGTTGAAGTCACCATATCCTCTCACCGTTCGGGGTCAAGCGGCTTGACCCACTAGACGACCTGGCTTTGCTCGGTGTGTCAGGCGGAAGTTATGCAAGCCGCAGGCAGTCTCCATCACGTCATCGACGTAGTGGTCCAGCCAATTGCGAAAGGGT
>NZ_JASATW010000050.1:0-16222 GCF_030405905.1 Sphaerothrix gracilis Ecp01 | reverse complement strand
GTCTCGACAGGCCAGCGATAACTCCAGGTGGCAAAGCTGCGAGCACTGTCCCAATGCAAGGCATCGGTCAACAAAAACCGAGGGGCGTCACTGAGCTCAGCGCTTTCGTGAACAATGACTAAGCGTTTGCGGCCATACTTCTTCAGTCGCACTACCTTGGTGAAGGCCCAAATCTGTCGCTGCTCACCGTTGCGACATCTGACAGTTTTGGGCAGAAAGCTTTGGGAATGAGTTTGTCTCAACTGCCGAGCAACTGCATCTGCCCGTTGCCATCGGTTTTGCCAAAAAATCAACCGCGAGCACTCAATCTCGCTAACCCAATGCTTGCCCGAGGCTTCAATCAATTCAGTCAAAGGCCGCGAGAGTACGCCACAGTCGAAGGCGTAGTCAGCTTGAGGAAATTGCCCTTCGGCTTCCAACTGCCGCACGATATCCACCGCAATCTCGGTACGTTTGCGGTAGGCCAGACGGTTTTTGTGATAATGCACTAACTCTTCTAAGCGCACCTGCACTTGCTCCATCTGCTGGTAACTCTCTTGCGCCGTCATTTTCAAGTAAGCCAACTCTTCTTTTTGATAGTCGGGAAACTGAATCTCTACCGCCAACCCGTCGACTCGATGCCAATTAGCAATTGCGGCCGTGACCACCGTCTAATAGCGGCTCCAGCATCGATTGACATAATCATAGGCGGCTTTGGCGCCATGAATTTTCTCGCTGTGTTGATGATGGGCAAAGGTCCAATCAAGGCTCAACACCGCTCGTCCCTGACCGTGATGGGCCGAAGACACTTCCTGGCGATGTCGTTGCATCAACGCCTCGCTTTGCCAACCGGCTTCGAATACCGCTGCAGGCATTGCTCGGCGGCTGACCTCGCGACCTTCTGGCCACACCCATTGCTCGTATATCCCTTGCAACGTTTTGTTCGGGCTCAGCAACAGACCACTCATGTAGCGACTGACGTGCTCGAAGCCCGCTGTTCGGCAAAACACTGAACGATAGCCACTGAGCGCAGTGCGAATAGTTTGAGGAATGCCGACTAGCGGAAACATCTTCGTTTATAGTCCGTGCAGGATTCCCTGCTTCTACCACACAAAAGTGATAATCTTTTTCCTTTTCTCAGAACATTCCAAGTCGTGCATAGAGATACAACCCTAGAGACATCTTCAAAATCTTGACCGAATGGTTTAAGTAATGCTATGGTTACACCATGGTCAACATCAAGCAGGTTGCAAATGACTCGTGGTCCTGAAAAGCAGTTCGATACTGAAGTTGCCTTGGAAAAGGCGATGCGTGTGTTTTGGGAGCACGGCTACGAAGCCGCTAGCCTCTCCGAGCTGCTGAAACAGATGGGGATTGGTAAGAAAAGCTTATATGACACCTTTGGCAACAAGCAGTCGCTCTTTCTCAAAGCATTAGAGCACTACGCCAACATCACCATTCGGGACATGCGTGATCGCCTTTCGACCGACGGTTCACCCTTAGCCAATCTGAAGCAGCAGCTACAGCACTGGCAACGGATGCACAGCCAGCCCCGTAGCTGCGGCTGTATGCTCGGCACTAACATTGCCGACTTCACGACCGATGATGAGGCGATAGCGCAGATCATGCGAGCTTATCTGCAACAGATGGAAGATACGTTTACGGCCACGCTGGTCCGGGCCCAATCATTAGGTGAAATCAGTTCCGAAGCCAATCCACGCAACCTTGCCCGCTTGCTGCTGTGTAGCACTCAGGGCATGGCTTTGATAGGACGCGTGATGGCTCACGGCACCACCCTGGAAGGGGCGATGGAAGCGGCTATTTCCCTGCTTGAGAAAAGCAAAAAAAATTTAGCTTAAATTAGACCAATCGTTCAAGGTTCTGTTTACTGTAAACAAGGAGAAAATCACAATGGCTTATGACATCACCCACAAAACAATTTTGGTTACGGGCGCTAATCGCGGCATTGGCAAAGCGATAGCTGAAACCTTTATTGAGCATGGAGCGGCTAAGGTGTATGCGGCGGTGCGGACACCTGAAAGTGCCGCACCCCTCGTCGAAAAGTATGGCGATAAGGTCGTCCCGATTCAGCTCGACCTGGCCGATCCTGAATCCATCGCGACGGCGGCTCAAACTGCTCAGGATGTTGAAGTGGTGATCAACAACGCTGGGGCGTTTCAAGGGGGTACGGCACTGGCTGAAGATGCGATCGCGTCGCTGAAGTTTCTGATGGATATCAATGTCTACGGTCTGATGCATGTGGCTCGGGCCTTTGCTCCTGTGCTCAAAGCTAACGGCGGCGGTGTGTTTGCTCAGCTCAATTCTGTCGTCTCAATGAAAACGTTCTCCAACTTCGCGACCTACTCGGCGTCAAAAGCGGCATCCTACTCTGTCACCCAAGCGTTACGAGAATTACTCGGTGAACAGGGGACAATCGTGCTGAGCGTTCATCCGGGGCCGATTGCCACCGACATGGGCGATGAGGCTGGACTGACTGACATTGCTGAGCCGCCGACGTTGGTCGCTGACGGTATCATTGCTGCGCTAGAAGCAGGAGAATTCCACGTATTTCCCGACTCAATGGCGAAGCAAATTGGCGGCGCTTACCAGAGCTTTGCAACCAACGTGGTTGAAGCCAGTATGGCTGAAGGCTAACTGCTGTTTGAACGAAGCAAGCAGACTTGGAAACGGGCAATGAATATGGCTTCTTCTGCGCCAGCATGAACCAGAATCTGCTCAATCCCAACTGACTGATAGGTTTGCGCGATCGCTTCCCGCAATTCCAGGCTACCTTGCGTTTCTGTATAGCCTAGCCAAGTCTGATTAAATTGCTGTGCGGCATCTGGTTCTAGACTCAACAATTCTGCGATCGTCATCGCTTCGCAATCAGAAGACGAGAGCAAATAGGGCGCTTTAAATTCGTATTTGGCAAAGAATCGTTCGAGTTTGAAAGCCGGTAGTTTCATGACAGTCCAAGTTGTTTGAGAATTTACGTCACCCCCGATGCGTTTAAGTGTTAGGGTTCGCCATGAACTGCCGGAGGCTGAACGGGGTCTTGAGGAACTAGATGTGAATCCCAAAGGTTGCGCAAGGAAGAAAGAGCAAGGAGTAGAAAGGCAATAGCACATGCTCGATACGTTAAACGTGCCCAGCGTATGCCTGCTTTTCCAAATACATGAGAGACAAGCCCGGCGCAGAAAAACGACCAAAGAATTGACGACACCATAAAGCCAGCAAAGAAGATTAAGTAATGTTTAGCTGTAGGGTCAGTCACGCCTACGGCACCCATTGCACTCCCTAAAGCTGCCCAGTAAGCTATGTTCTGGGGATTTGTTATGGATAGCAGGACACCAGAACGTAAAGCTTTTCGGTCATGATTGGTAGCTTCATCAGACCTAACGCTAAACTCCCGATTTGCCTCCTGCCAGGCGTCCCACGCTAACCACAACAGATAAAATACACCTGAAATGCCAATTGGAAGCCGTAAAAAGTCTAGCTGAAGGAGTAAGCCAACGCCTGCCAGCCCAAGTACAGCCCAGAGAGCATCTCCTACCAGTGAACCAATCTGAACCGCTAATGCCGACTTGAAACCACCTCGGATACCCTGGCGAATGGTTTCCGCAAAAACAGCTCCAGGGGCAGCATTGAAAATGAGTCCTAGCAATAACGCAGTGAAGAAGAGCATAATATTGAACCTTTAACCCCATCCAGAGCGGCATCACTTTGCCGTAGAATTGGGCAAACCGTTGAATCGCTGACAGGTTTGCGCGATGATCCTGCTCTGATAAAGAGGGACGGATGAAAGCCGCGATCGCAAATTCATTACCCGTGAGTAGAGCAGAGTTGAGAGCATCGCTAATGTCATTAACGTCATCATGACTTCTCAGCAGAGGATTCAATCATCCTTTTCAAATGCAGATAGGCTTCTTCTGGGGTAAGTTGTTCAGATTGCACGTCAGGAATGTAGAACACCCAACTATCAGGAAAATAATGCACGACAAAGCTAGGAATGAGCCCCTGATCCATAGCTTGCTTTGCTAGTGTTTCCGCTTTTTCCTCTAGGCCCAACTGGTCATGAAATGGTTGCTGCTCCACAGTTTTACGTCTCCTCTCAACAGATGTAGACAGATATTGGCAAAAACACGATTAGCGAATTACCTCTTTATAGTGATACCAATTCTCTACGAGGATGAGCATAATCCATACCCTGGAAGCCTTGTAAGGAGTTAGCTAGAATTGTTGTTTTGCAAAATTGCCAGCAGCATAGCCTCTAAGTTTTGCGTTCCTTGGTGTCGCACTCCGATGAAGAAGATCGGTGTTGCTTCAACGCCGTTACTGCGTCCACTGTCGATATCTGCCTGCACTCTGGCGACGTGAACATGTCCCGCCATTTCGCGCAGAAACTGGGGAATATCGAACTGTAGGCGTTCAGCGCATTCAACCAAATCTGCATCTTCCAACTGCTGCGGGTTTTGAAATAGCAGATCATGCATTTCCCAGAATTTGTCTTGAACTGCAGCCGCCTCAGCACTCTCAGCCGCCCTTAGCGATCGCGGTTGCTGCGGAAAGTGGCGAAACACAAAGCAAAAAGACTCAGCCAATTGCTGTTGCATCCGTTTCACTAATTCGTAGGCTCGGCCTGACTGAGGGCATTGATAGTCGCCATACTCCATCAAAATCAAAGCATCCTGAGAATTTCCCAAAAGATGATCGCTCTCATTAAACGGAGGTACAACCTGCCTGATTTCACCCTGCATCGACATAAGCTGTCCCTACCAACTTTGAAGTCATGCTAGAGAAGATTGTGACTGAACACACCGATCATTAGCCCAGGTTTGGACCTGACGAAAAGACCAGTCGTTTTCCTGATCTCCAGGGCAGGTTTAGACGGCTCAGCTCAATTGGCAAACGCAGTCTTTGAAGATTGAGCATAGGATAACACCTCAATCAAGTTAGAACGCACTTGACAAAGCTAACGATATTCGCTTTTAGTAAACAGCATTAGCTAAAGGCTGAGCTTGCTTATGGGGCGTCCCACAAAAGACAAATCGCTAACTCAGCGCGACGTTATTGAAGCCGCGATCGCCTGTGTAGAAGCCGAAGGTGAATCTGCGTTGGGAGTCAATCGAGTCGCGCGTAAATTGGGAATTACTCCTCCCTCCGTCTATAAACACGTCGAGAACGGTGCAGCTTTGCGGCGCTTTGTTGCGCTTGAGATTTGGCGGGGGTTTCTGACAGCGTGCTGTCAATCGATTGAAGGCATCACGGATCCTTCTGAGCGCTTAAAGACAGTTGCCCACACAGCCCGAGATTTTGCGATGGCGCAACCTGCTCTCTATCGCATCATGACAGCGCTGCCCCTACAACCAACTGAGCCAGATTGTGCGCCTATTGTGCAACGCATCGTGATGTTTTATCAGCAAGTGCTTGAACCCTATCGGTTCACAAAAACAGAAACCATCCATGCCATGCGCATGTTGAACGCGGCTTTCTATGGATTTGTCGCCACTGAGCAAGCGGGGTTGCTCACACTAGAACCCTCAACTGAAGAAAGCTACGACGTAATCATCAACGCCTTGCTTCACGCCATTGAATACATCCGCCAAGAGGGAGATTGACTGTGACCATACAAATGCCCGCCGACCAGTACATTCAAGTAGATGGCATCAACACCCGCTACTGGATCTTAGGTCAAGGCTCCCCGGTACTGTTCATTCACGGACAAGGAGGGGCGATCGATTACTGGTATAAAAATGTGTTTGCGATCGCCCAGCATCACCAGGTCTATGCGTTGGACTGGGTGGGGTCTGGTAAATCGGATAAACCCCAAGCCACCCACACAATTGACGATTTAAGCCAATTTATCGTTCACTTTATGGATTCTGTAGGCTTATCCCACGCTGCGTTGATTGCGGGCTCTGTGGGTGGCTTACTCGCCCTAAAGATTGCCCTCGAATTTCCCGAGCGGGTAGACAAGCTGGTTTTAATTGGGGCTGGTGGATTGGGCAAGGAAGTCGCATTCCCCGCCAGGCTGACCTCACTGCCAGGTATCGGCGAACTGCTGAATCATCCCAGCCCTAGAGCCGCTAAATTCATGATGCAGCAATGCGTCTACAATTCAACGCCTTATCTAGATGACAATGAGTTCATGGAGTTGGTCTTGCGGAATATGTCATCAGACATCTTGCAGTTTCAAACCCGAACCTTTCGGACCATGGGAAATTTCTTTGGCATTAAACCAAAGGTTTGGCAATCCATTCGCGATCGCCTATCTGAAGTACAGGCCCCAACTCTGATTGTGTGGGGGAAGCAGGATCGAGCCTTTCCGGTCAGCCATGCTGAAGTCGCCGCGCAGGGGATTGCCGATGCTGAGTTGCGAATATTTGACCACTGCGGGCATTTGCCTTATTTGGAGTATGCCGACGAATTTAACCGGGCCGTACTTGAGTTTTTGTCAAGATAAAGTAATCCGTTCTCAATTCAATCGCTGGTATTTAACCGGCAAGAGTGTACTGATGGAAGTGCGCTCTTCCTCCGTGATAATAACGTCACAATCAGGCGCATAGTCAGAAATCAATTCGCGACACATTCCGCAGGGCGTTTTCGACAGTGATTTGAGTTAGCAGCACAGCGAATCTAACTAAGGTCGAGAGATTAACTGGAAGATCTAGGCGACTTATCATTAATATCGTTTTTGCTTCCAGTCATCAGTCAAGAGCCCTGAAAAACCCCAGTTTTCCTCCTCAATCTCCTGAATAACGATATGGATATGTTCGGGCTGCTTGTTAAGGATGCGAACGAGGGAATCTGTCATCTCCTTCACTAATTCAGCCTTCTGTTGCCGGTTGGCTCCCCGAGTAATCTGAACATTGACGTATGGCATCGTTAATCCTTAAAAACCAATAACTACCAGGGCACTTCAGAGGTGGCTGCAAAAAATCCTGCCGTTGGTCCAGTTTTTTGCAAAGCTAAGCGAGCGATCGCCTCGGCTCCTTCTCCTATGGATTGCTGTCCGGTGTAGTTGTTGAGAGCAGTCGCAGTATAGCCCGGATCGGCAGAATTAACCCGAATTCCGCTACTCATCAATTCAGCGGCCAGAACGATTGTGAACGCATTCAGCGCGGCCTTCGATGCCACATAGCCGAGCAGCTTAAACCCGGCATATTCGTACTCGGGATCAGCTTGCTGAGTCAGGGAGCCGAGTCCCGACGAGACATTGACAATGTGGCCTTTTTCGCTCAGCTTCAGTAGCGGTACAAATGCTTGCGTGACAGCGATCGCCCCAAAGAAATTGATTTCAAACAGATGCCGCAACTTTGTCTCATCGACCATGCTCGGAGGACCTTCGTCCATATAAAGGACTCCCGCATTGTTGATTAACAGATCCAAGCGACCAAACTCCTGGATGATTTGCTCTGCCGCATTATGGATGGAAGCGCGATCGCTGACATCGATGACAACAGGTTGAACGTCGTATCCCTGTTCCGCTAACTTATGAGCTGCTTCTCGACCTTTTCCTTCGTCGCGAACTCCTAGCAGCACTGTGTATCCTGCTGCACCTAAGCGCCGAGCCGTTTCAAGTCCTAAACCGCGGTTTGCCCCCGTAATTAAGGCGATAGTTGATGGTTTTGAGGCTGTATCGAGCATGTCCGTTAGTGTGAACGATGACTCTACAGTGCTCGATTATCGTCAGCAGCGTCTTGCGGTAGCTGAGGAGCTGCACTTTAGTCGGGCGGCAGAGCGGTTATGCATTTCTCAGCCACCGCTCAGTCAGCAGATTCGCAGTCTGGAAAAGGAACTCGGCGTCAAGCTGTTTGAGCGCACGAAGCGACACGTACAGATGACGGAAGCCGAGATAAACGACCCGAGACGCTTGATAGGCTGAGAGCTGTTGCAAAAAGGCTTGGGGCCGCGCTTGGTTACGCTCGCGGTAGCCATAGGTCTTTTTTTCTCGTGTAGTCGATGCGCTTGAGCGCTTTGCCGATAGTGCGAGCGCTCACGGCTTCTGGCCATTGCTCAGCCATTTGCTGCTGGGTCAGGTGTCCACGAGTAGCGGCGAAGCGACGAAAAGCATTGAGGTCACTAATTATCGGTTCTGGGCCGCGGCGCGTCGGTTGCTTGGGCGCAGCACTACCGGTCGCTTGACGCCGTTTGAGCCAGAGGTCGAGGGTATTGCGGCTGATGTTGAAGAGTTTGCTAACTTGGCTTTTCGGCTCGCCGCGATCGACGGCGGCAAGCGCTTTTTGACGCAGGTCAAGGCTATAGGCAGCAGGCATAAGATGGAGAGAAGTAGCGACATCCTATGATGTCCTAACTTAGCCTTCTATTGCAATAGTTATCATGGGAATTGCTGATGTTGGTTAGACCAATTCAAGTCGATAGCTTGGGTCAACGATAGCTGTTACGGCATTGTCAACAGCTACGATCGCAGACAGCTAGAGCGAAGCTACAGCGGCTTCGGCAGAGTCCAGTTTAGGATCTAGACGCAGGGCAGCTATGGGCAGTGTGACAATGAATTCGCTGCCCTCACCCACTTTAGAAATTGCATCAATCTGACCCCGGTGCTGCTCAATGATTTTGAAGCAGATACCCATGCCAAGCCCCGTGCCTTTACCAACCGCTTTGGTGGTGAAAAACGGGTCAAAAATCTTCGCTTTGACTGCAGGCGGCATCCCTGGCCCCGTATCGCGAATGCGAATCTGCACCCGGTCTGTGCTCACGGCGCGGGTCGTAATTATCAACTGTTTTAGGACCGAATTCGCATCGAACATAGCATCCAGTGCATTCGCAATGATATTGGTAAACACCTGATTGAGCTGGGAAGGTGAGCACCTGACCCGGGGCAGATCTCCGTACTCCTTGATGACGTCTACCCTGTTTTTAATCCGGTGGTTCAAAATTAAGAGGGTGCTGTCTAAGCCCTCATGAATATCAACCTCTTTGATAGCAGCTTCATCCAACCGGGAGTAGTTCCGTAGCGAAACCACGATGTTGCAGACGCGCTGAGTGCCAATTTTCATCGAATCTAGCAGCTTAGCCGAGTCTTCTAGCATAAAGTCCAGATCAATCTCATTCTGCTTGTCTAAAACCGTTGCCGTTGGCTGGGGATATTCAGCCTGATAAGTTTCGATAAGCTCAAGCAGATCTCTGAAATAGTCTTCTAGCGGAGCAAGATTTCCCTGAACAAAGCTAATCGGATTGTTGATTTCATGGGCAATCCCTGCCACCATCTGCCCCAAGCTCGACATTTTCTCGATTTGGACCAACTGGGACTGGGTGCTCTTGAGTTGCTCAAGCGCCTTGGAAAGTTCTTGAGTTCGGGCTTCAACCCTCGATTCAAGCGTCTGAGCAGACTCCTTTAGAGCATGAGTATATCGACCAACCCATTCAATCAGCTGGTTGAGCGCATCGGCTAACAAACCAATTTCGTCCTTCCTACCAGCGGGTGCGCGTAGCTTAAAATTTTCTTCTTGAACAACGTGCTGGGCTACCTCTGTAATGACCTGAATTGGCTGAGCGATTTTTCTGGCGATTTGAATCGCTACCAAAGCCACTACCAAAGACCCAAAGACTGCTATCCCAGCCACAACAAACCACAGGGCCAGCTTCGCTTGATTTAGATCCGTTTTGGGCAATAGCAGCACTAAATCATGATGCTGGTCTTCTAAACCCTCAAGGTGGATGCTCTGAGCCGTGAACTCTGGATGCTGGAGGGTGGCGGTTTCGGCTCCTTCGTGGGTAAGGGGCTGTAGCCAATTTAGGTCTGGCATGTTCTTAGAGAAGCTTGAGGCAACTATTTCGCCGAGGCCATCGTCGTCATGGTCAGAGATAATTACCAAATGCTCGCCGATAGTTGCATTGAGATCTCTGAGCAGTTCATCCCCTAGCGTCACGCCCACTAAAATCCCACCTACGATGCCTCGATTCGTTTTGATCGGAGCTGTTCCAATCAAGACCGGTGGCCCTGCATCCGCCGTGCTAACAATAGTTGAGACATCCGATCCAGTTAAGACCAATTTTTTTAGCGTATCAGCCTTGAGGGAGTGATTCTGCAGGGCTGCTTGCGTTGCCTCCAAAAGCGGCTGCCTAGCTGGATCAACGATTGAGATCACATCAGCACCCAGGATGCTTTGTAATGGTAAAATCAGCTGCCTCAGCTGAACAGTGTCCCCTGTTGCGGTGCCTGAGATGACTTCTGTTTTGGTAGCCAGCAACCGCGCATTGAGCCTAAGAACTTCCCGTTCTTTCACCAACTCTCGCTCGACTAAAGCCGCCAGTTCCTGGGCTTGAACGATCTGCTTACGCTCAAGTATCAGCGTGAAGTATTCTCCCAATGCTAGCGTTCCGGTGACCCAGCAGACCGCGAACAAAAGAACGAAGGGCAGGCTGATCTTCAGAGGTAAAGAGACCTGACCGTAGCGATCGAGGAAATGCCTACCTAATATTGGTAAGTAACCAAACCGTTTTGGTTTCATAATCCTCATAGTTGCAGTGAAGATGAGAGCAGTTAGGAAGGGGAGCGCATTGAAGTCGTGCCGTTGATTGGGTGTCCTCTTGCATCCGTGTTATTGAGCTAAAACATAATTTGCATCAGTCAAAGCTGTTTGCCCGGCTTCGCTTTTGACAAATTCGATAAAGGCTTTGGTGGCGGCGGTTGGCACCTTGGGCAATATCATTCCGAGTGAAAGCGCCATAGGATAAGTGTCTGACTGCAGATTTTCAGCTGTGGGCTCAACTCCGTCAATGCTCAAAACCGTCATGGGTAGCTCAGCAAGTTCGTTTTCTAGCGGCACCGCCGCAATGCTAAATTCCGTGTTGGCAGCCGTTTCGAGCAGTTCATCATCTTCCGCAAAAACGACCGCATCAGGCGTGATTTCTAGATCGGGTCCTAGGTAGGCCGAACGCAGTACCTGTTTCTCGTTTTCGTCTTCAGTGAAGTCAAATACGATAATCTCTGCATCGGGGCCGTCCAATGCCTGCCAGTTGGTAATGTCACCACTGTAAATCCCTTTGATTTGCTCAGCGCTGATATTTGTAACGCCCGCAACACTGCTGTGGACGACAATCACTAGGGGAGTTTTGACCAGCGGTAAGTAGATCAGCTCATCGCCAGTTTCTGCAGTGGTCACCGCCCGACTCACGGCACCCACGTCGAGTACAGCGACCTTAACACCCTCAATACCACCGCTGGTCTGACTGGGCGGAAAATATTCAAATTCGCTGCTAGTGTCCCTTTCACTGTAGGCATCCGTTAACATCTCTATGGCTTCGTAGGCCTCTGAGGAGCCACCAATTTTGATCCTATTTGTTGCTATCGTTGTATCGGTCGAGCGGAAAGCTGCGCAACCGGTCAAGACAATCAAGGTGCTGCCCAGCAGCAGGTGACGAAGACCTAGAGAATTCATAGTTTCTAATCCGTAAACAAGACGACATGTGATCTGCGAGAGCATTACGGTTACGATTCCGGCAGAAAGAATTTTCTAGAATCCGTGTATTCTAGAGAGTTCCCTGGCGCGAGGCAATATGCTCACAGGACTTACGCATTGACAAATTCGACAAAACGGGGAGTGGAAGTATCTTTATCGAGTAGATTCGAGCGGTCAGACACTGGACTTCATGTTGAGTGCCAAGCACGATGCCAAAGCCGCCAAACGGTTTCTCAAGAAGGCGTTGCAAGCACCTCACAAGACCATCCCGCTTGTGATCAGCGCGGACAAGAATGCCACCTATCCCCCGGCGGTTGATGACCTCAAGACGGAAAAAACACTGCCAGAAGAGACCGAACTCCGCCCCGTTAAGTATCTCAACAACCTGATTGAGCAGGATCATCACCGCATTAAACGTTGGGTCAAACCGGGTTTAGGCTTCGGTTCCTTCAATACGGCTCGAGGGACTCTCAAAGGGTACGAAGCGATGGCGATGATTCGCAAAGGACAGATCCAAAATGTCGATAGAGATGATGTGACAGGACAGATCTCTTTCATCCACCAAATCTTCGGTATCGCTGTATAGATAAGAAAGAGGGTTTTCATACCCTCATCCTCTTTTTGCAACAAAGCCGAAAATCCCCCAAAGGCCGAACTTGCCACACTGGGGCCACTGTAAGTACCTTATGCGTTCTTTGCCCATCCTACTCCTACACATCAGTTACAGTTGCCAGATTCGTTGTGAGCACAGATTACTTCACCCTGTAATAAAGCAATAACACTCCATTGTTGTAAATCTTGCGATCGGTCAGCTCCAAAGCCGTTTGCGGAATCGCTGGAGAAAAAAGTGGAATACCCGACCCCATCAAAAAGGGATTGACCTTGAGAATGAGTTGATCAATTAAATGGTTGGTGAAAAGTGAAGTGGCTAAGTTCCCTCCACCACAAAGCCAGATCTGCTTACCTGCCTCACTCTTTAGACCTTTAACAAACTCGATGGCACTATCTGAAACAAGCTCAACATTTTCATCTGGACTTTGTTGCATACTGCGCGAAAAGAGATACTGTTTCATATGCGAGTAAGGGCTCGTCACACCATCTTTCAAGCCTATCTCATAGGTTTTTCGACCCATAAGCACAGTATCAAACCATTTATTTTTGGCATGAATACCCATCAAGTCACGCAGATGGGAAGGAACTGTCTCAGGAAAGGAGGCAAATACATCTGCGAAATAGTCGCTGTCTTGGGAAAAGCCGTCATGTGAACCATCAGCATGCGCAATAAACCCATCAACGCTGCAAGCTACAAAATATGTCAGTATTCGCATTTTTTCTTCCCAGTGATTGGACAATAAATAGTTTGAAAAAACCTCGTCACCATAAAGATTTTTTCGTCATCTTTTCACAGGAGACTGAAGCGTTCTATAGAGATTGACCCATACTAAATCCGCCAGAGGGGGAGATTGCCACACATGAGAGAAAATCTCCCTAAAAGTCGGACTTGCTGCACCGGGGCCACGATCAGCACCATTACGCTCTTTGCTCATCCTAGCCTGTATGCTTTAGGGGCAAAGCTCCTAACCGCAAATGCCAAGTCACTCAGATCATGCCTATCATCACAATTCAGCAATCTCCGGGTCGTACTGCCGATCAGCGTCGTGTTCTAATGCGACGAATTACTGAGGCATTTCAAGAGGTGTATGGTTTGCCACCAGAAGCCGTCACAATTTTCTTTCAAGATTATGAAGACGATATGTGGGGCAAGGCGGGTTTTCTACACACAGACAGGAAACAACAATAGTACACACGACTTGGCCAACTCCGAGGAAAGGACAATACAAGATTTGCAGATTGTTGTCCAAGTCTGAATTTTTAGGGAAGATGAGGGACAAAGCCACAAAGCACTCTCAGCAAATCACGCCCCTTTCTTCAGAAGTTCGTACAGCAGTATGATTGCTGGCTCAGTACAGGACAAAAAGCTTGAAAAGAAGGTAAGGGTGGGGTTTCATCAGAATTACCACAATTCACAAGAAACCCCATGACTGACTATACCGAATTGAAAAAGACGCTCCAAGCCCATCTCGACTGGCATGGAGCGCGCCTTTCGTTTCTCGCCTTGTTTCTGCTCGCCCTCATCAAAGTCAAGACGGTCAACCTGAGCGAATTAGCCTTGGGTTTTGGGGGCCGGGCGCTGAGCGAGTCTCATTACAAACGTCTCCAGCGGTTCTTTCGCCACTTTGAGCTTGATTACACAGAGATCGCTCAAGTAGTTGTCAATTGGATGCAAAGCCCGCAACCGTGGGTGCTCAGTGTTGACCGAACGAGTTGGGAATTTGGCACGCGCTGCTACAACATCCTCACGCTGGGCATTGTCCATGAGGGGGTAGCCTTTCCCGTTCTGTGGTGGATGCTAGAGAAGAAAGGTAACTCCAACAGTGACGAGCGCATGGGAATGCTTGAAGCCTTCGTCAAACTTTTCCCCCATACTGACGTGCGATGTTTGTATGGCGACCGCGAGCGAGTTTGTTGGACAGAGTTGGCTGCGCTATCTGCTGCTGGAACCGGCGATGCCCTTCTGCCTACGAATTCGAGCCTCAGACAAGATTGAGCACCGTGGCAAAGCGCTGGCGGCACGAGTCATCTTCGCTCACTTGCCCGTGGGGGAATGGCAGCGATTGAAGGGGCCTTGTACAGTGTAGGGATTGCCAGTGACGGTGGAAGCTCTGCGCTTAAACGACGGTCAATTGTTAGTGGTCATCGGGTCCCAATCCGAGGAAAACTTAGTCGCCAATTATGCGCTGCGCTGGGACATTGAAACTCTCTTTGGCTTGTTCAAAACGCGCAGCTTTTGCCTCGAATCAACTCACTTCACTGAAGCCGAGCGGCTGCAGAAGCTGTTTGCACTGCTGACATTAGCGCTTTGTTGGTCGATGAAAACCGGCTTATTTCTTCATCGGCTCAAACCGATTGCCATCAAAAAACATGGCCGTCGAACCAAGAGTCTTTTTCGTTTAGGCTTTGACTATCTTCGACACCTCCTGCTCAATCCCTCGCCGCTCTTTGAAGATGACTTTCGGCGAACATTACAACTTTTGTCCCGTACTTAGAGGTTGCATAGATAGCGAATCCAATAGCAATCAGTTTGATCAGTATCATGCTGTGGTTGAGGAATCTATATCTCTTTCAATAATTATAGTTAAAATCCCTATTGTTTAAGAATAAAGTTATTAGAGAAATCTAAGATGATGCGTGTACTATATCGATACAGCTATTTGAGCTAAGCACAAGGCTATTGCTAGATAGATTAAAAAGCAAAAACTTTGTTGTGAATAATGTTTTTGACCAGCAATTTCTAGATGCTATGCTAGTAATCTTTCTGTCTTATACGCGGGTGTTATAGCCTATGCCTCGTTATCAGAATCGGAGCCAAACAGCGTCTGAGCCAGCGTATCCTCAACCCCAATCTTATTCCAGGGAACTTGAGCGGCGTCTGCGGCAGTGTCAGGGTGATAGCCTAGCTGCCCTAAAGGACAAGGTAAAGCTAGAACAGTCGATGTATTTGAGTATCACCCGAAATTGGAGCGAGAATGACGAGGCAATCTAAACCGTTGACCGGCAAAGCGCTGTTGCAGAAAGCGCAAGAACTTTCCCACCTTTCCAGACGCGAAATCGCTCAGGCTTGTGGCTACACCAGCCAGACCAAAAGCGATCGCGTGCGGGTGAATTTTGAGTCATTCTATGAGGCACTGCTGGCAGCCAAAGGGATTAATCTAGGGCCGAAGTCAGATGGCCGAGGCCGGGAAGCGACGTACCGTTTGACGGTGCATCAGAACGGTCAGATTGTGATTGGTTCTGCCTACACGCAAGCACTGAAGCTGCAGCCGGGGGATGAGTTTGACCTGAAGCTGGGCTACAAGCATATTCATCTCAGACAGGTTGAGGAAGGGTCTGCAAGCAAGGCATGAAAAGCTTTTCGTCAAGTATCTGTCCAGCTATCAACATAACTGTTCTTAAGAATCGTCGGCAAAACCAGTCGTTTTAGCTTCTATCTCTTGAAGAGCGCTTTCCAGTTCCATCTCCAGCTGCTTAGGAGTTGGTAGGCTGTCTTGTAGTGCGGGAGGCAGCTCACTGCTCAGTTTGTAAGTAGCGATACCAATAGGATTATGAACAGAACCTAGAGCAAACTCAGCTACAGTCCGCCTTTTAGAGCGGCATAAAACAATGCCAATTGTTGGGCTGTCTATTTCTGTACGCAACAGGTTGTTGACTGCCTCAACGTAGAAGTTCATTTTGCCAGAATATTCGGGCTCAAACTCTCCCATTTTCAGGTCAATCACGACATAGCAGTGAAGTCGAGTGTGGTAGAAAAGCAGATCTACCCGATACTCTTTGTCGTCTACTACAATCGGATACTGGCTGCCCAAGAAAGCAAAGCCAACGCCAAGTTCCATCAAGAAGTCTTGAATATGCTGCAATAGGCCGCGTTCAAGATCTCGCTCTTGTGCAGTTTCTGAGATTGTTAAAAACTGAAAGTTATAGGGGTCTTTGAGTAGTTCACGACCTCTGTACAGGACAAAACCTTGAAGAGTAGGTAAGAAAAGGGTTTCATGGAATTGCGAAAGACCAACGAAACCTGGCCTTTTGCAGTCGGGCTCAGAGCGAGTCAAGTTACAAGCGCCTGCAACGCTTTTTCCGGGACTATGAACTTGATGAAAGCGCTCTGATCCAAATGGTGGTGAGCTTGCTGAAGATACCCGAACCCTGGGTCCTTTCAGTGGACCGCACCGAGTGGCACTTTGGCAGTTGTGTGTTCAATA
>NZ_JASATW010000005.1:0-294869 GCF_030405905.1 Sphaerothrix gracilis Ecp01 | reverse complement strand
GCAGCCGAAAGTCTACCCTATAGCCCGCTGTTTCCACCGTCAGCGGCAGGTCAGCGGCGGGTTGACGCACATCGGCAACCGTAAACGCCAGCTCTAGGCGATCGCCGCAGTGGGGGCAGGTGGCAACGCTGACAATTCGGGGGCCAAAGAGCTGTTCCCGCAGGTTTAGCAGCAGCCCGTCCCGCTGGCCCAGACTGAGCCGGGCGAGCTGCGGCCAGCCTTGCTCCGGATAGGCGGCGGCCAGCAGCAGCAGCGCCCGCTGGTAATCTGGCTGGGAGAGTCCTTGTTCCCAGAGCGTCAGCAGTTCGGCAGCAGAGAGCGATCCCATGACTAAGCCGGTTCAACGAAACTAGGCTCGGTTGGCTCAGTCACGTCAAGGTCGCGCTCCCACCCTTCGTTTTGCAGCGTCAGCATTTGAATCGCCACGGCGTTGGCGCTGGCGTCGAGTTCGGGAAAAGCCTGGTATTCCGACACCCAACAGCGATAGACCTTATAGGCGATCGCCACCTGCCCAGCTTCGTTCATCATTTCGATAATGATGTCTTTGCGAAAGTCTTTGAGCGAAACTTCAGCGCCCAGTCCAGAGCCATAGTTCCAGACCTTGTTGGCCCACTGCTCAAAGTCCTTGTCATGGGTGACGCCGCGCTCTAGGGCGATCGGCTCGTACTTGCTCTGACCGGGAGATTTGCGGACGGTGCTGGGGTCGCCGCCTTCCCGGTGTTCCACGACTTCGGTGGTGCGCTTGAGGGCACCGACTTTGCTGATACCCGCCACATAGCGCCCGTCCCATTTGACCCGAAACTTGAAGTTTTTATAGGGGTCAAAGCGTTCAGCATTGACACTAAACTGCGCCATAATGCGCTCCTCCTGCTGTGTTCTGCCAAGAATTTTTGAGGGGTTAGCAACTCAGAGAAAACACGCTTACCGCTCCATCACATCCGTTAGGTAAGACCCACTAGCCACCTAAGTTTGAATCTGGCCTGCCAGCTGCTGCAGTTGAATAAAGACAAACTCAGCGGGCTTCAGCGGCGCAAAACCGACCAAAATGTTGACAATGCCGCGATCGATATCGTTCTGCGTCGTGGTTTCTTTGTCGCACTTCACCAGGTAAGCCTGGCGTGGCGTCTGCCCTTGAAAAGCCCCCTGACGGAATAGGGTATTCATAAACGCGCCGACATTGAGGCGAATCTGGGCCCACAGCGGCTCGTCGTTAGGTTCAAATACTACCCACTTCAGGCCCCTGAACAAAGTCTCTTCAATGAACAGCGCCAGCCGCCGCACCGGCACGTATTTGTATTCCGAACCGATGGCGTCAGCACCGTCTAGGGTACGGGCACCCCAGCAGATCGTGCCGTAGATGGGGAACGTGCGCAGACAGTTAATCGCCAGCGGATTGAGGGTGCCATTTTCGGCATCGGTGAGCGTCGTTTCCAGCTTGAAGACGTTGCTGAGGGTGGCTTCCGTACCGGCGGGGGCTTTCCAGACGCCGCGATCGCTGTCGGTGCGGGCATAGAGTCCGGCAATAGTGCCGCTAGCGCCGACTGACCTCAGTTTGAAGTCATTCAGCGGATCGGGTATGAAGACGCGGGGGAAATAGAGCGCTGCGTTGCGACTGCGCAAATTATTGTTGGCATCAAGCCAGTTTTTCACCTCCTGCACTTCATCTACACCCGTTGGCGTATCGATCAGCAAGAAAGCTCGGCGCTCTTCGCAAAAGTCTCTGGCCGCAGCCAATACGGCAAAGGCATCCGTGGCCGAGAGACTCTCAGCGCCAGCGGTCATAGCGGTTCTGGGAATACAGAGGATATTGAACAGATCCACGTCTCGCAGGGCATTCATGCCTGTTTTAGCCGCAGAGTTGCCGATCAGGGCCAGGCCGTCAGGCAGGTTGCCATTAGCGCCGACGGTACTCATGCCCTGGGCGGTACTGGCGATCGCCCCGCCTGCTCCCAGAGCATAGCGCTGCACGTTAGCCACGGCGGTATCTAATCCCAGCTCAGTCACCGTTGAGCTGTCTATCACCGGGGCCGTCACTGCCACGCTTTCTGCCGCCGTTCCCGACAAAATGACCAAGCGCCCCGGCCCGACCTCGTAGGTAGCTACGCGGGCCGCGGTAAAGCTGGCTGCGGCATCTGCGCCGCGAATAGCGGTTTCTAACGCGGCAGCGATCGCCGCCAAGGTATTTGCCCCTGCCGCTAGGGTGGCTGTCGTCGCCGCCCCTCCCCCAAAGGCGATATCAATGCTGTCTCCGACGGCAACTGCCGGAATGGACAAAATCTCAGCCGAAACAAGAGCTTCAATGCTAACGGCGGCAGCGCCTAAGCCCAAGTCGTTAACCAGAGTATCAGTCCCGGACTGGCTGAAACTCACAGCCGTTGCCGCTGCTCCTGCCAGCACAATTAGACGTTCCTCTGGCACGCCAGCATCGCGGTAAACCAAAACCCGCGCATTGGCAAACGCTGCCGCGTCTGCTGCGGCTCCCGGATCGGCGGAGGCCGCCCGGATCCGGGTTTCCAACTCAGCGCGAGCCTGATCTAGGCTGCTCATGTCGGCGAGGCTGAGGGGGATCGGCCCGCTGCCGCCCATCGTCACTTCTAGCTGACCGTTCAGCGGCCAGGCCACACTGCTGAGATCGTCAGACAAGACACCGGCTCGCGCTGTGCCTGCCAGTAAGCCCAAGCTGGCGGCAGTGGGGTCGCTGGCGGCGGAGAAGGTGACGCGATCGCTAGCCCCCGTCGGGCCTGCTAGAATTCTCAGCCTGTCATCCACGATGGCAACCGTAGCTTGGGAGAAAGCCTTCAGGTCGGGGCGAGCAGCATGAATAGCCGCCTCTAGCAAAGTTCGCGCCTCCGCCAGGGAGTTGGGCGTAGCGGCAAGGCGGGCAATGCCTGGCTGACTGCCTATCATGATGCCAAGCTGACGACTGGGATTGGTGATTGGCGGAAATGGGCTCAGCACGCCCGATAAAGTACCCGTTTGCAGCGGACGCGCACCGCCAGCCGCCGTCACTCTGACCAGCTTAGAGCCGGAAAATTCATCATTGACGATCGCGGCAACGAAACGAGCCGGATCGGTAGCATCCATCGTCAGGCCGTTGAACACCTCCGATCGCACTACCGTTTCCTGACCGTTGACCACCGCCACCAGAGCAACCGTCAGCGTGAAGCGATCGCCTGAAACCGGCGTGGGATAGTCAATATCGACTCGCAGATTGTTGCCCCAAGTACCGGGATTGATCAAATTAGGATGGGTGGCCGGGTCAAGCTGGCCGGCCTGCACCGTCAGCGCCGTTGCCCCCCCCACGCTGGCCTGAATTTGCACATCGGCAGCCGCTACGCCGTCGCCCGCCGTACGCACGACCCAGGCTTCAGTGCCGCCGTTCAGGAAAAACTGCTGAATTGCATAGCTGGCTTCACTGCGGCGATTGAGGCCACCAAACTCACGCTCAAAGTCGCCCATGCTGAAGATTTGGACGGCCCGGTTCATCAAGCCTTGAGAAAAGTAGCCCACAAAAGCGGCAATCGAGGTGGCGACCCCGGTAATCGTACGGACACCACTGGGAATCTCCTCAACGTAAACGCCAGGATAGGTCGGAGTAATCGGCATGGGACGCTCTCCTAATTTAAGTACGACACCGCCAAGCCATCGAAATCAAAACAGGTATTGCAATTGAAGGTGATATCTGGCCTAATATGCTGCGATCGCCAGAATTCCCGACTCGGATTGAAGCTGGTAGATGAGCCTCTCTACTCAGCCATGAAAGCAATTTCTCAATGAAGGAACCACAAATTGTAAGAAACAACCACTATTCGTAAAAAAAGATCATCTAATTCAGGGCCACTGTCCCGCAGGCGATCGCCCATAAAAAATCCAGGCCAGCGGCCTGGATCTAAATCAATATTTAACTGGCTAAGGCTGGGATCTTGCCCGGCGCTAGCGCCAAAATCAGAGCTTAAGCCCCAAAGGATTTGCCGCAGCCACAGGTCTGGTTAGCATTGGGATTGGTGAACTGAAACCCACCGCCAATCAGGGCATCGCTGTAGTCTAGAACCAGCCCGTAGAGATAGAGCAGGCTTTTGCGATCGCAAATCACCTTGAAGCCTTCGTAGTCGTACACTTCGTCCTGCTCGGTAATACTGTCAGGCGCAGCAAAATCCATCATATAGCTCATGCCAGAACAGCCGCCCTGACGCACCCCTACGCGCAAACAGAGATCCTTTCCCTGGCTCTGGCGCAGATTGAGCACGTGCTGGAGCGCCGTCTCTGTCATCTGAATGCCTTTTTTAGGTTGGGTTGCTTGTGTCATCGGGTTCTATAAAAATTCCTTTCAGCTATCGATTCAAGTTAGGCTATGTCTGAGCCGGAGTTCAACCTTAGACCTTAAACAGTTAGAATCACTGCACACCTATTTTTCTAGGATAGCCTAGAGCATAGGAATTGTTCTGATAGCCAATTAATCCATTGGCCCCTCCAGCCATTAAATAAATTTATATTGTGACTGAAAAGGTTCTATTCCTAAAGCCGCTAAAGCCCTTTTTGCTTGCCGATTTTGGCCAGATTTATCACCTTTTATCGCTTGCCTAATTGAGCCATTTAAGACATTACTGATTGTTAAGTCATCTGCTTTATGAGTTCGCTGAATCGATTTACCAGCCGTCGCCTCAATCGTCTGCCAAAACTGCCAGGAGTTTGGGAGGGCGATCGCCGTCACCTAGAAGCCGGGGCCTTGGCTGATGAAGCTGACGCTATGGCCAGTCCCACCGAGGGAGACTGTATCCTGTGGGTTGATGGCACCCAGGGAGTGGTTCGATCTATCAGCGTCGTGCCGACAGATACCGGCCATGAAGCCGTTGTCAGGGCCTTAATTCAGGCGATCGAGCATCCGCAAGGCCCCGCCGATCCGGGCCGTCCTCAAAAGATTGTCGTACGCGATCGCGAAATTCACTTTTTCCTGCGCGGTGCCCTGCAGGAACTTGATATCGGCATTGACTACGTGCCCAGCCTGCCGCTGATTGACGAGATTTTTGCCGGGCTGATGCAGTACGTGCAGCAGAGCGCTCCCGAACTGCCCGAAGTCTATGCCGAGCGTCTACTAGAGCGGGCCAATCAGCTCTGGCAGGACGGGCCTTGGAACGTGCTCAACGAGCAGCAAATTGTTGCCATAGAAATTAACCGCTGGGATATTCAAACCCTATATCTATCTGTTTTGGGTATGGCCGGGGTTGAATATGGCGTCCTTATGTATCGCTCCCTCGACTCGCTCAAGCAGTTTCGCCAGCGAGTCCTTAGCGTCCAGGAGTCTGCCAAGCAGCTACAGCAGGCATTTCTAGAGCAAGACTGCTTATTTATCAACTACTCTCCCGTTGAGGCAGAGGAAGATATGCCACCGGCAATGGCTGAGTTTTCGTCGCTCTGGCAGGGCATTCCTCCGGCTGCGGTTGAACCAGAGTTTGGCAGCCTGCACCCTTTAGAAGGTTTGCGCAGTACCCTAGCCGCCGAGGAAGCCGCCATTACGCTAGTCGCCCTAGAAGCCTTTCACCGCTTCATGAACAAGCACTACCGTACCTTTGAGCGCTCCGATTTTCCCGCCCTGACAGAAAAATTCCGCATTCCCAATCCCGAAGCTGACAAAAAACCGGCCACCATCAGCGTCACGGTCAGAACGCTGCCCGATGTAGCCGAACAGTTGACCCAAGACACCGAGGCGGCAGCCAACCTCGATCCGACAGAGTTGCTGACGGCAGGCATGAGCGGGCCGGTTCTGCGCGATGACTACGTGCCGGAAGGCTCTATCATCATCCTGCGGCCAATTCCGCTCCAGTGGATCGAGCTGATCAAAACCAATCCTAAGGCTTACTATCAGCCGGCTTTGTCCAAGGGCGAAGCGGCTGACCTCACCGCTCACAGTGAAGAAGTTCCCGTCGTTTTGATCCAAACCTCGCGGCCCAAGGCGCAAAGCCTAATTCAGGATCTCAAACAGGCCGAGGGGGTGCGTTCAGTCTGCTTTAATTCCGGCAGCGATCCGATGTCAGGGCAGCAGTTTGACTTGGGGCTACTGCAGACGGGAGATGGCGAATTTCACCTGTTTGGTGAATTTATCAAGGGGGACAAAGCGGACGAGCGCCGCATGAAGGCCTGGCGGCAGTGGCAGGAGAAGAATCAGGGCCGCTGTGGTGTCGTGATTGCCGCAGGCGTTACCGGCGCAGCTAGAGGCAATCCAGAACCCAAGCACCTGATGGCTCTGTTTGAAGCCCAATCGCGATCGCCGGAAGAATTGAACCTCAGACCGCTGCAGCTCCAGTTTGCGCCAGACTGGGACACAGAATTTTAAATTTTCCCGCCGAGCCGCTTTTTAACCGCCATAAGCGCTCAGAAAAGTCAGTAAAAATATTAAAATGTGTGAAGCCAACGTTCATAAAACAGGTTAAGAATGCGAGTTGCGATTGTCGGCGCGGGTCTAGCAGGTCTAGCTACAGCAGTAGATTTAGCCGATGCCGGACATGAAGTCGAAATTTTTGAGTCCCGTCCCTTTGTCGGCGGCAAGGTAGGCAGTTGGATAGATAAAGACGGCAACCACGTAGAAATGGGGCTGCACGTCTTTTTTGGCTGCTACTACAACCTGTTTGCCCTGATGGAACGGGTGGGAGCAGGGCAAAATCTGCGGCTCAAAGAGCATACCCACACCTTCGTCAATCGCGGTGGTCAGACGGGTGCCCTTGACTTTCGCTTCATCACGGGTGCTCCCTTCAACGGTCTCAAGGCATTTTTCACCACCTCTCAGCTTTCGGTGCAGGACAAGGCCCAAAACGCGATCGCCCTGGGGACTAGCCCCATCGTGCGGGGACTGGTGGACTTCAACGGCGCTATGAAGCAGATCCGCGAGCTGGACAAAGTTAGCTTTGCGGACTGGTTCCGCCGGCATGGCGGCTCTAACGGCAGCCTCAAGCGCATGTGGAATCCGATTGCCTATGCCTTAGGCTTCATCGACACCGAAAATATTTCGGCCCGCTGCATGTTAACCATTTTCATGTTCTTTGCGGCTAAGTCAGAAGCCTCAGTGCTGCGGATGCTAGAAGGCTCTCCGGCGGAGTATTTGCACCAGCCCATTGTGAACTATCTGGAGGCGCGGGGCGCTCAAATTCATCTGCGCCGCAATGTGCGGCAGATTCTCTTCACCCATGAGAAGGGACAGTTCGAGGTGACGGGGCTGGAAATTGCCAAAGGGGATGAGAGCGAAACCGTCACGGCAGATGCCTATGTCTGCGCCTGTGACGTGCCGGGGATTCAGCGGTTGCTGCCGGCCGCTTGGCGATCGCTGCCAGAATTTGACAATATCTACCAGCTAGAGGCTGTTCCCGTAGCCACCGTGCAGCTCCGCTTTGACGGCTGGGTAACTGAACTCCATGACGCTCAGGCCCGTCAGCAGCTGGAACAGGCCGCTGGCTTAGACAACCTGCTTTACACCCCCGACGCTGACTTTTCCTGCTTCGCCGACTTAGCCCTCACCAGCCCCGGCGACTACTACCGCGAGGGGGAAGGCTCCCTCTTGCAGTTGGTGCTGACTCCCGGCGATCCTTTCATCAAAAAGAGCAACGAGGAAATTGCTCACCACGTCCTGAAGCAGGTCCACGATCTGTTTCCCTCCGCCCGCGACCTCAATATGACCTGGTACAGCGTCGTGAAGCTAGCCAAGTCCCTCTACCGCGAGGCCCCCGGCATGGATCCCTACCGCCCGGCTCAAAAAACAGCTATTCCCAACTTTTTCCTGGCTGGGAGCTATACGCAGCAGGACTATATCGATAGTATGGAAGGGGCCACGCTGTCGGGCAAGCAGGCGGCGGCGGCGATTTTAGAGGCGATCGCATAAGCTATGAGCGACTGGCTAGAACACAGCGTATATGTCGATGTTGAAATTCCGGTGGAAACGGCCTGGGGGCTGTGGTCAGACCTGGAACAGATGCCCCGCTGGATGAAATGGATTGACTCAGTTCAGGTGTTGGAAGACGATCCCGATCTATCGCGCTGGAAGCTGGCCTCGCGCGGCTTTGAGTTTAGCTGGCTGTCTCGCATCACGAAGCTAGTTCCCTATCAGATTATTCAGTGGGAGTCGGTCGATGGCCTGCCCAATCGCGGCGCTATCCGCTTCTACGACCACAAGACCAATAGCACCGTCAAGCTGACGGTGGCCTATGCCATCCCCGGCCTGATTGGCAAGCTGATGGACAATCTGTTTCTAGGTCGCGTGGTAGAGTCAACGATTCAGGCTGATTTGGATCGGTTTCGGGCGTATGCCTTAGCGACTCAGGCCAAGCAATAATGGCGCGGTGGACAATTTGGCCGACCGGCAAAAATGCTACCTAGACTTTAAAGCCCAGCATGCCAATTTGATTGCGGGTATTGAGGGTATTGCTAGCAACAAAGCCCGGCACTGGTATGCGACGGTGCTGCTGGGCCGGCTAATCTTCGTGCATTTGCTGCAAAGACAGGGCTGGATTGGCAATGGGGATGAGTGGTATTTGCCAAACAAGCTGGGACAAAGCCAGCAGCAAGGGCCAGATCGGTTTTATGCCACCTTTCTTAAAGCGCTTTTCTTTCAGGGATTTTGCCTGCCCGCCGATGAACGCCCAGTCGAGGTAGGTCGCTTACTGGGTCAGGTTCCCTATTTGGGAAGCAGCCTGTTTTGGCCACACGACTTAGAAGAACAGCACCCTAAACTGCAGATTGCCGATCGCGTTTTTGAAACTCTGCTGGGCTGGTTTAGTGAAAATGCCTGGTCGCTGAGTGAAGATTCTGAGGCTACTGGGATCAATCTATCGCTGCTGGCTCAGATGTTTGAGAGGCTACTGCTAGAGCCAGTGGCGCCTTTCTACCACGAACCCGCTGCTCTACTAGCCCTGTGGCAGCGATCGCTAGCGGCTTTCGTCTTGCAGCAGGTCAATTCCCATTTTCACACGGCTTTTGAAACCGCCCCGGATCTGGCTGCCGCCTTAGACGACAAGCTGTGCAGCTACTTAATTCAGACGACTTTACCGCAGCTTTCAGTACTCGATCCGGCCTGTGGCACAGGTTCTGGCTTACTGGTAGCCCTGCGATCGCTCGTTGAGCTCTATCAGCCCGTTTTGGCCCATGCTCAAACGTCGCGATCGCCTATCTTAAGCGCCTGGACCAAATCTTTAGGCCACGATGCCGCCAGCCAGCGCTATGGCCTGAAAAAGCGGCTGCTGAGCCAGTGTATCTATGGCAGCGATCGGGCGGAGGCCGCTGTGGAAATTGCACGTTTGCAGCTTTTACTGTCGTTGGTGGCGGTAGCCCCTACTGCCAGTACGGTTGAACCGCTGCCCCACCTGGACTTCAACATCACGGCTGGAGATGCCCTGGTGGGTTTTATCCGAGTTGATGAAGCGGGCGTTGACGAGATTTCGTCCTCTAGCGCGTGGCAACGGCGGCGATCGCCCATTGTTCTCCAGGGCAATCTGCTACAGCCTCTGGCCGCCGAGTCCTACCGCACGATTTTAGCGGAGAAGAATATTAGCCTAGAACATCACCGTTCTCAAACCACCTTCATGGCTGAGATGGGTAGCTTGCCCCATTATGTGCAAGCAGAATTTTTACGCGATCGCATTGATCAGCTTAACCAGCAGGCTCAGGCCAAACTGAATCAGCTTTTGCTCAGCGACTTCAGCCAAAAATACGGCATTCAGTACCGCACATCCAGCACTGAAAACCCAAAGCGCCTATTGCAAGAAGCTGATATTGAAGCTCTCAATCCCGTCCACTGGGGCTTTCAGTTTCAGCCGATTTTAGCCGGGCAAGGAGGATTTGCCGTCATTTTGACCCATCCTCCCTGGGGCCTGGTGGGGCCGACACCAGCCGAATTCTGCCGGGAGTATGCTGACCTTCTAGCCCAAGCGCAGATTTCCGTCGAGGACTTTCTGAAGCATAGAAAATCGTTTTTAGCCGCCAATGAGGCGATCGCCGCGGCTTGGCAAGCCTATGAGAGCCGTCTAGCCTATGTGAATGAGTATCTGCGCGTCAGCGAGCAGTATGCCTATCAGAGCGTGGGCAAGTCAGCGCGGAAGCGCCTGAGTCTAGAATTTCTGTACCTAGAACGCTGTTTGCATCTGCTGCGCCCAGGCGGCTTTTGCACATTGCTGCTGCCGGCTCAAACCCCCCAAGAACCGGATGCCAAGCCTCTCTTGCAGGCGCTGCGGCAGCAAACCCATCTCGATCAAATTGTCACCTATACCAACGATCCCCCCTGGTTTGTGGGCCTCAAGCCTGCGCTCCAGTTTTGCGTGGTGGCGTTTCAAAAAGATCAAAGCGCCTGATCTATCTGCCCGTAGAGCGATCGTAAATCGCCGTCATTTGCCAGCACCACATCGGCGCGAGCCGCTTTTGCGGCCAGCGGCATCTGGCTATCGATTCTGGCTTGAGCCTGCTGGCGGGAGAGGTGATCGCGCTGTTGCAGACGCTTTAGCTGAGTCGCTTCGGCGCAAGTCACTACCCAGATTTCGCTCACCTGGTCGGTGAGATCGGCTTCAAACAGCAGCGGAATGGCGTGAACGACCGTTTGCTCAGGCGGTAACTGCTGCATGGCCGCAGCAAAGCGATGGCGCACGTAGGGATGAATCTGGGCTTCCAACCAGGCTTTTTCGGCAGCGTTGTTGAAGATAATTTCGCCCAGCTTGGCTCGGTTGAGGTGGCCGTCTGGTTGCAGAATAGCGGGGCCATAGCGCTGGGCGATCGCCTCTAGAATTGACGAGTCAGGCCGAACAGCTGCTCTGGCGTAGACATCAGCGTCAAGCACAGGGAGGTGATAGCGTTCAGCCAGATAGCGGGAAACGGTGGTTTTGCCTGTGGCAATGCCGCCAGTGAGGCCAATGATGCGTCTGGAAGTCATGAGCGTGGGGATCAATCCGCCCATAGGGTAAGCCGAAACGAGAGCAGACTGGCAATAATTGAGAAAGGTTCATGATTAACTCCCATGCAGCAGTTTGAATATTCCAGTTTGATTAATGCGCCTGTCGTGGCGGTATGGCGGTTTCATGAGCGACCTGACGTTCTAGACCTGCTGACGCCCCCCTGGCAGCCCGTTCAGGTGATTCGCCGCGAGGGAGGCTTGGCGGTAGAGGCGATTACGGAGTTTCGCTTGTTTCTAGGACCGGTTCCAATCACCTGGCTAGCGCGGCACGTGGCGTGTGAGGAATTTCGCCTGTTTACCGATATTCAAGAGCAGGGGCCGTTTGCTAGCTGGCGGCATCGGCATCTGTTTGCGTCTCAGGGGGATAAAACGCGCTTAACAGACTCAATCGAGTACAGTCTGCCGCTAGATGTCGTAACGGAGCCGCTAATGGGCTGGCTGATTCAACAGCAGTTAAAGTCTCTGTTTCGCTATCGCCACGAGGTAACGCAGAAGGAATGTCGGCAGTGGTAGATTTAGACCTCTTTTATGTCTGTGAGAGCATATTAAAAAATACAAAAAACTAAATCTTCGCTAACGTGATAAACCCTTAGTCACAGTCGAGAATTGGTTTAACTTGACATCAAAAATATTTTTTTAGGATGCGTTACGGCCATATCTGACGGCCTTTTACAGCCGGATTTTTCATCGTTAGCCAATAAAATATAGCAGCGCCTTGTTTAGGCTTGCAATGGGGACTCAGCGCTGTCAAGCTCTTACAAAATATTGGCACTGCTTCCGGAAAGCAAAGCGGTTAAACCACTTAAAGTACCCTCAAGGGTAATGACAGAGCTAAAGCTGATTTTACATACTGGGGCTAGCGCTCAAACGAGCGATCGCTGCCTAGATTGGTAATTCACTAAATTTATCACGGCATAAAGCTCATAATTTTGCCTGTGTGAGGACAATAGCTATGAGCTTAAAAAGAAGTCCGAACAATCTATTTTTTCCATTTCTTTCAAGCTTTTTCAACCAGGGAAAAAGTAATAATTGATCGAGATTGTGAGCGATTTAGCTGCAAAAGAGACCAGTAATAGCTGCGGTAATAGCTGCGATCGCGATTTAGAAAATTACCGAATAGGCTGAAGCAAAACCAGACGAAATATCACCAGAAGAATGGCTGCCTTTGGCAACCGTTCAAAACTAATTTGCAATCTCAAAAATACCGAGAGGATTAACTTCAATGGCGATATCAATTAACAGCGATACCGGCAATATTTTTGCAGGTGGCGACGGTACCGACGGCGATCTAGTGCTGCAAAATAACGATGGTCAAAATCGCATTCGCCTCGATGCGGGCGGCGGCAACGCCTGGCTAGGTGGCAACGGCGCCGATGGCGATCTCGTTTTATTCCCTAATTCTGGCAACAATACGTCTACTGGCCAAGCCTCCATTCATCTCGACGGCAACGGCGGCAACATTTTTGCCGGCGGCCAGGGAACTGACGGTGACTTAGTGTTGCGCAGCACCAGCGGCCAGAATCGGATTCGCCTCGATGCGGGCGGCGGCAATGCTTGGCTAGGCGGCAACGGCGCCGATGGCGACCTGGTTCTGTTTCGCAGTTCCGGCAACAACACGTCAACCGACCAGGCTTCAATTCATCTCGACGGCGATGGCGGCAATATCTTTGCGGGCGGCCAGGGGGCTGATGGTGATCTAGTGTTGCGCAGCACCGGCGGTCAGAATCGGATTCGCCTCGATGCCGGAGCCAGTAATCTCTGGGTTGGCGGCAACGGCGCTGACGGCGATATTGTGCTGTTCCCGGCGGGCGGTGACAATCAAACCCTAGCCCAGGCAACGATTCACCTCAACGGCGACAGCGGCGACATCATTCTGCAAAATGCCGACTGTGCCGAAGACTTTGAAGTAGAGGTTCTAGAATCTGCGGAGCCAGGAACGGTGATGGTGATCAGCCAGGATTCCCGCCTGCGCGTCAGCGACCAAGCCTATGACCAGTGCGTAGCCGGTATCGTGGCTGGAGCCGGCACGTATCGCCCCGGCATTGTTCTGGGCCGGAAGCAAGGTGAAGCCAATCATCTGCCGATCGCGCTTATGGGCCGCGTTTTCTGTAAAGTAGATGCCGATCAGGGGGCCATCAAAGTGGGTGATTTGTTAACCACTTCGTCAACCCCCGGACATGCCATGAAAGTCAGCAATCCCGTGCAGGCATTTGGGGCCGTAATTGGCAAAGCACTGCAGCCGCTGCCGTCAGGGCAAGACCTGATCCCGGTTCTAGTAGCTTTGCAGTAGGCGAGGAGGCAAAAAATGGCATCACTTAGAGAGCTGGCTAACTGTATTGAAGCACCGGCAAGCTTTTCAGTCCTGCGTGACTTTTTCGGTTTTATTCAGGAGCGAGTGCCCGCCGATCCGGCAGATCCCGCCGATCCAGACTGGCAGCAGAGCCGCGTCTCGCTGCTGCAGAGGATGCAGTTGCTGCAGGGAGACTATTACAACGTCAATGTGATAGCAGTGGGCTGGGATAACTTTACGACCAATCCAACCTTTGGCGAAATGTACGATCGCGCCGATTATGCCGTTTACCGCTCCCATGAGATCTACGCCCAGCGGTCAATCGGGGTGGGACGAGTCCGCTACTGGTACATCACGTCTGAAGACGCTGACGGTCTAGACATTCTAGACAACGACGCCGAACTGGATGAACTGGCCGATCAGTGGTCAGTTGATAATGACGGCATCGACGTTTTCATCGTCTTTATGATGAATATGGGCGGTCTGCTGGGACGCTCGGATATTTGTGGCCCCTGCGACGGCGTTGCAACCGACAGTGACGATGCGGCTTGCGATTCCCATAACCGGGATGCTTCGGTGGTCAATCCCAGAGGAGCAGAAGATTTCAATGGAAATGCAGGCTTAGGGATGGCCCGAACCTTTGCTCATGAAAATGGTCATTACCTGGGACTGCGCCATCCCAACAATCAGGCCAGCTTCCCGCTGCGGCTGATGACCCAAACCGGCTCGGCTTCGAGCCTGCGGGATTCAGTTGAGCTGACCAGCAGTGAAGGAAACACTTGCCGCAATCACTGCTCTATCCAAGAGGGCTGTTGAACCATGACTATCCAAAATCAACACGCGGATTTCATCGCGTCCAGTGAATATTCTCTAGAGGAACTACGGGCCGTTCTTTTCCAAGCGGATTACGCAACCCCATCAAAGCTGGATGACCTCACGGCCCTTTCGCTGCTGCTGACGTTCAGGTACGAAGGCAAATTTGAGGATTTGCAGCGGCTGTTGGCAGACAGGGAAAGAGACAGTCGCTTGCGGCATGGTGCAGCAGTAGGTCTTGCCAGTCTCAACCGGGATCAGGCAGAGGCCGCGCTGACGGAGGCGCTGGCGATTGAAGACCCTATCGTACTACGGGGGGTGGTGAAGGGCTTAGGCTATATCGGCAGCGATCGCAGCCTGCCCACACTACAGCGCTTCGCCCGGCAATACGGCGGTTCTCTGCAGCGGACAGCCCAGTGGGCCGCAACCCTGATTGCCTATCGGGAAGACAGCAGCGATGAGTTTAGGCTAACTCTGCCTCGCGACCTGATTGCGCCAGAGGGCGATCGCACCCATGCAGTTGAAACCCGACAGGCGACAGCCGAACTGCTGCGCCAAGTGGCTGCAGATATCCGTCAAGATCCCCTGAATATTGACCTTGCGGCTGAGGTCGGCTGGGAAATCAACTGCCTCAACAATACCTATCTGCTTTTGCTCAGCCCCACCGTTGTAGCAGAGCCGAATAGCCTCACTCAGCGCAAACTGATTGCAGGCGCACTGTTGAGCCTCGCGGCGATTGAGGAAGATCGCTGGTATCCCCGCTATTACATCCTGACCCATCCCAACACCCAGCGCGAAGGCGCTCTATTTTTAGCGGCTGGCACTGGCAAAGTTCACTACGCAGGCACCTTTCTGCAAAAAGAGAAGCAGGTAGAGTTTCAGCTAAGAGCCACTTCCCTACCCGGCGGGCGACCGCTGCAAATCGAAGGGATTCTGGCTCCGCGAACGTTCCGCATTGTCAACGCCGTCATTGCAGCAGACTTTTTCCGGCGCAATCGGCCTGTCGCTGGTAGACTGCCCGGTTAGGCGGATTCTCAGCGACTTGGATAATTAGAGCAAATGTGGGCGATCGCTCTTTTGGACACAGAGGGCGATCGCTTTTTGCCAGTATGCCGCCGATCTCTATAGCCGCGCCATTTCAGCCAATCGCTGCGGAAATTGCACCCCAGAGGGCGAAACTATAATAAGACAACCGCCAAAGAAATTTTTAGCAACCAGGCATGGCAGGCACCGCCGTAGAAGTTTTTATCTCCTACTCCCACAAAGACGAAGATCTCCGTCAGGAACTTGATGCTCACCTCAAAATTCTGGAGCGACAGGGCTACATCTCCACCTGGCACGATCGCAAAATTCTACCCGGAGACGAATGGGATAACGAAATCAGCACCTATCTGGAACAGGCAGATCTGATTCTGCTGTTAGTCAGCGCTCCCTTTCTCGCCTCTGACTACTGCTGGAATGTGGAAATCAGCCGGGCCATTGAGCGGCATGAGGCGGGGGAGGCGATCGTGGTGCCAATCATCATGCGTCCGGTGGACTGGGAGGAAGCCCCCTTCAGCAAGCTCCAGGCCATGCCCAAAAACGCCCAGCCTGTCGTCACCTGGATGCCTCAAGACTCAGCTTTTTCCGATATCACCAAGGGACTGCGACAGCGAGCCAAGCAGCTAATCGCTGCCCGCCAGAAAACTAGCAAACAGCCCGCTACTGACGATTTCATCGAAACCTTGGGCAATGGCGTCACCCTAGAAATGGTGAAAGTTCCCAGCGGTCGCTTTTGGATGGGATCTCCTGATGGTGAAGAGGAACGCAGCGACGATGAAGGCCCTCTGCATTCTGTGACGGTTCCAGCCTTTTGGCTGGGCAAGTATCCGGTGACTCAGGCCCAGTGGAGCGAGGTGGCGGCTCTACCCAAAATTAGTCACGACCTGTTGCCATTTCCTTCTCGCTTCAAGGGCAGTCAGCGCCCGGTTGAAAGCATAAGCTGGCATGAAGCGGTGGAGTTTTGCCAGCGGCTATCACAGATAACGGGGCGCACCTACCGCCTCCCCAGCGAAGCCGAATGGGAATATGCCTGCCGCGCCCGCACCACTACCCCGTTTTACTTTGGCGAAACGATTACGACGGAGCAAGCCAATTATGACGGCAACTACACCTATGGATCTGGCCCTAAAGGCAAGTATCGGCAACAAACTACGGATGTAGGTAGCTTTCCGCCTAACGCCTTCGGCCTCTATGACATGCACGGCAATGTCCGGGAGTGGTGTCACGATGTGTGGCACAGCAGCTACGAGGGTGCTCCCATTGATGGTAGTGCTTGGATAAAAGGGGGAAAGCAAGACCTTCGAATAGCTCGCGGCGGCTCCTGGGACCTCTATCCTAGGTATTGCCGTTCTGCCTATCGCAACTTCGATCTACCGGGCTCCCGCTTCAACTATGGCGGTTTTCGTGTTGTTTGTTCCGCCCCAGGGACTCTTTAGTTACCCTTTGCCCTCTAGCCCTTTTGTCCTCTGCTCTTTTTTCTTTTGCCCTCTTTGGCGCGCAGCGCCTCAAAATTTTTTCAGCAATATTGATAGAGGTTGGGCATGACTACTTTGACGCTTGAAACAGAACCTCTCGCAGCTCAGGTTAGCGTCACGGATGAAAAGTTAATCGTAGACCTAACCGATGGACGCAGCATAACAATCCCCCTGTCCTGGTATCCTCGGCTGCTTCATGCTTCTCAAAAAGAGCGGCAAAACTGGCAGCTTTTAGGAGATGGCTACGCAATTGAATGGACTGATTTAGACGAGCACATTGGCATTGAAGGGCTGCTGACAGGCAGACAGAGCGGTGAAAGTTCTCATTCTTTTGAACGCTGGTTAGCCACCCGCAGCCCTTCGGCATAGTTCAAGCACAAGTGCCCTGAGTAAAAACAGTCAGTCTCAAGACAGGCTATCCCAAAGCCTGGAGAATTTGAGCTGCTTACCTCAGATCATGACGCTGAGAAAAAAGCGAGAAGTGTCATACTCGACGTCAAATGAACCTGAGAGCGAGCTAGTTATAGACGTATCGATCGCCGCAAAACTTTAGGTATCTCTGGATCAAACAGAACATTTCAGCGGTGGGAAAAGAGTGTTCAGGCTGGACAGTTTTCCTGAGAAATTGCTGAGAATCTGCTAGGTAAGCATAAAGCGCAAGGAGTTTTCCTGTTTTAGCTGTCTTTGCGCTCAGATACTCTTTCTCTCTCCTCAATAATCTTCATTGCTCATGCTAAAGCCCCTTGTGAGTGCAACAACGGCACTGGCATCCTTAGCGATCGTCGCAGCTGAAGCTGCTGTTGCTGCCCAATTTCGACTACAAGATGCCACAATCAGCGATATCAATAAAGCTTTCGAGGCAGGTGCCTTAACCTCGGAACAGCTTGTGGAGCTGTACTTGAATCGGATTGCGGCCTATGACGATACTGGGCCAGCTATCAATGCCGTCATTGCTACCAATCCTGATGCCCTCAATATTGCCAAAGCCTTAGACTTAGAACGACAAACCAGTGGCCCCCGTAGCCCGCTGCATGGCATTCCTATTCTGCTCAAAGACAACCACGACACTTTTGATATTCCTACTACAGGTGGCTCGGATGCGCTAGTCGGCTCCGTTCCTCCAGATGATGCCTTCGTCGTAGACTTGCTGCGAGACGCAGGCGCGATCATCTTTGGCAAAGCCGAGATGGATGAGTTTGCTATCTCTGGTTCGGGCTACAGCTCTCTGGGCGGGCAAACCTTCAATCCCTACAATTTGCTGCGACAGTCGGGCGGCTCTAGCGGGGGTACAGGGGCCGCGATCGCCTCTAGCTTTGCCACCTTTGGCACTGGCAGCGATACGGGCGGTTCGATTCGCACGCCCTGTTCTTTTCAAGGGCTTGTATGCGTGCGGCCAACCCGGGGCCTGCTAAGCCTAGACGGCATCATTCCCTTTGTTTTGTCACGGGATATGATTGGCCCAATGGCTCGCTCAGTAGAAGATGCGGCGATCGCGCTGGGCGTAATGGCGGAATTTGATCCGGACAATCCCGGTATTCAAACGCCCATTGCAGCGCCACCGGTGGAGCTAGATAAGTTTTACGACGACTATACCCAGTTTCTCGATGCCGATGCGCTCAAAGGGGCGCGGCTAGGATTGGTAACCAACTATTTAGGAGTGGAAAATGGGGTTGATCCAGAAATTACGGCTCTAGTCCAAAAAGCCTTAGCCGTGATGGAAGGTTTAGGCGCAGAAATCATCGAAATCTCTTTTGCAGATGACTTCTTAGAACCTTTAAGTAGTGTCTACAGCACTGCGATCGCCGTTGAGCAGGAGATCTATTTAGAAGAATACCTGTCAACTTTGGCCCCTGAATATCCTAAGACGCTAGAGGAGCTGATTGCGGTTTTAGAATCTCCGGCGATCGCCGATTCTGAAACACCGTCTAGAATCATCGGGACGCTAGAATTTGCGGCCGCCGAAGGAGCCTCTGAAGAAGCGGATTATCTCGAAGTGGCTGAAGTGATAGCTCCCTTTTTAAGGAATACTTTACTTGACACGCTCGACTCCCTCAATCTAGACTCGTTCCTCTTTCCCACAATTGATACCTTTGCACGTCCAGTCAGCGGCGTTGAGGATCCAACCTTTATAGATCCACCAGGCAATCCACCAGCGCGACAGGTCTTGTTTGCCAGCTCTACCGGACTGCCGGATATTACCGTGCCAGGGGGCTTCAGCTCGCAAGGTTTACCGTTTACCTTATCCTTTACAGGCCGTCCCTACAGCGAGTCTAGCCTGCTGGGATTCGCTTACTCTTTTGAGCAAGCGACAAAGTTCCGCAAAGCCCCATCCCTCACGCCTGCCCTAGCGGGCGAAGAATTCAAGTACGCTTCTGTTCCAGAGCCAAACTTAGCGGTGGCTTTATTTAGCTTAGGCGGCATTTTCATCGGCTGGAAATTTGTTAAACGTCGCCAGAGCCGTTGTCTCTACGAAAGCTGACTACCGACAGATGACTGCGATCGCCTACAAATTCAATTTCCTTTGAGAAAATGACAGTCAGGCTCTAGAGCTAAAGCGTCCACCCAGACGAGTTTTGACAGCAAGTTCCTCAGTAAATTAAAACGCGAGCAAGATGCTCGCACTAACCGATCTGAACGATAGGCAAGGGAGCGTGAGCGTCTCGCTCACGACCGGAAAACACCCGGTTCATCCCTTGATTCAGCAACGCCAAATCCAAAAGAATTCACAAAAAATCAGCGGCATCGCGAGCAGATGCAACCTACTGCTCCACTATAGGAGCAAGCTATTTTTCTGCTGAGAGCGGGATGTCCTGTCTCTCAAAAGAGGCTCTACTTAACGCAAAAGAGCGCTGATAAGGGTACAGTCAATGAAATCTAAGCAGTTCATTCTGTTAGGACTTCCAGGGATAGGCGTGGAAGCTCAGGCGATCGCGCTGGCTGAGCGCTGGCAGCTTCCCTACATTTCGCTGGGCCAGCTGTTGCAGGCGGCGATCGCCGCTCAGTCGTCGCTTAGCGCTGAAGTTCGCTCATACACCGAAGCAGGCAAGCCGGTTCCTGAGGCTCTGATGACGAAGCTGATCCGGCGGCGACTAGAGCAGCCCGATGCCATGTTACAGGGCTGGGTGCTGGAAGGGTTTCCCTGTTCTTTAGATCAGGCTCAGGCGCTAGATGAGTTTTTGGCTCAGGCAGGGCTGCCGGCAGCCACGGTTGTTTATCTACGGGCCATGACGGGGCTTTTGGTCAATCGCCTGTGGAATGAGAACAAGCAGGCCGAGCCAGTTTCCGCCATTCGGCAGCGTCTATCTCACCAGCAAGAATCGATCGCCCCTGTGCTGGAGTATTATCAACAGCGATCGCAGCTCACAACCCTTAACGGCAGCCTGCCTTTTGCCGAAGTTGCCAGCGAGCTGTTTCAGCTAGGCCAGCCCACCGGGGCCGCCCCCATGATCAAAGACGAGGCAGAACTAGACTCACTCCTCGCCGCAGAATCGGTGCTGGTGGTAGACTGCATGGCAGCTTGGTGTGGTTCGTGTAAGCTAGTGACGCCGCTAATCGATCAGCTAGCTGTCGCCTATGGCGATCGCGTCAAGGTCATGAAAATAGACTTCGACGCCAACCAGCAGATTCCCCAGCGGTTTGGGCTGAAAGGAATGCCAGCCGTCATGTTTTTCAAAGAGGGCGAACTGCAGGAAACCCTAGTCGGCGTGAAGCCTTACCAAGAATACAGCGCCGTGGTGTCTCGCTTTTTGGCATAGCGACGCCATGCCTACCACTGCAGCTTAGAGGCGATCGCCCCTAGCAGCACAAGCAGTCCCAGCGATCGCCGGAAATAGTTAACCCCCTGAAACAACTCCATCCAGGCCCAAGTAAAGAGCGCACCAAAGGCAATCGCCTCTAAGCCTGCTTGCACATTGCCGCTTGTCGGCAGTAGGTTTAGCAGAGTAGCCGCTAGCCAAGTCAGAATAGGTGGGTTGGGCGGCTGGGCAATGACAATATCGCCGCTGCTGTCGCGAAAAATCCGGTCGAAGAGAGTAGTTTCCATAGGCTTGCGTCAAATTAAATCTGAGTGTAAACCGCCGTCAGGGTTTTCGGCTCAGACCTGAGATGTATCTGCGCCGCTTTAGGCTCCCATGCCGGAATACTGCTTCAGCCCCCGTCGCCAGAGCCAGCGGTTGAGGCCAAAAAAGATTAGCCCCCAAATCAAGATCGTTAGAAATCCCTGCGCGTAGTTAACAGGCATTTCCACTAAAATGCTGGCCGGAAAGTAAATCAGATAGGGAAAGGGCGTCCACAGCACCACCGCTCGCACCGCTGCCGGAAACATTTCCAAAGGCGCTAACATGCCTGAGAGAAACAGATAGAGCAAAAACCAAAACTGCTCAATGGCGCTGGCCCGCTCTGTCCAAAATGCCAGCATGGCCGAGGTATACTGCATCAAAAATCTTAGGCAAAAAGACAGGGCGATCGCTATCAGTCCGACGAAAACCGCTCTGAGACTGGGAAGCCAAAGTGCCTCAGGATAGAGCAAAAAGAAAAAGGCAATCAAAATCGCCGCCAGTGGCAGACGAGCAAAACGTTCGGCTAAGTGGCTAAAAAAGTGCCGCCACACCGGGTCGATAGGCTGTAGCAAATTGGGGGAGAGTTTGCCCTCCAGCACCTCTCGCTCAAACTCCCACACCACCCACACCACCGTGAACTGACGCACCAGAAACACTGCCAAAAAATAGCGGACAAATTCAACCGGCTCTAGGCCGAACTGGCCGCTGCGAGCAGCCTCAGCCCAAATTCCCATCAAGATCAGCGGAAAAGTACCCGATAGCACCCAGAACAGCAGTTCCGCTCGGTACTCCACCATGTAGGCGTAGTAGACCGTCAGGAGAGTTTTAATCAGGTGAAACAGATTTGAGAACGAGGAGCGGCCAGAACGCCGAGGCCGCAGAGGTAGTTGGGAATCTTGGTTCATGAAATTGCTCCCGCTTGAAATACCCGGCCAATCACTTCTTCAACTGGCGGATCGGTGACGGTTAGATCTTTAATCTCCAGTTCTGCTAACAGCCGCGCCACGGTCTGAGTCAGGGCCTCGCGCCGCACAATCAGGCTGGCCACGCAGCCCTCTAAGGTTTCTACCTCTCCGTAGCCCTGCAGATCCTGGGCGCTGATCTGACAGTCCAGCTCTACTTTCACCTCCCGGTAAGGCGCAAACTGCTCTAATAGCTGGTCTAAGCCACCGTCATAGATCAGCCGCCCCTGATAGATCAGCAGTACCCGCTGGCAAAGCGCCGTGATATCGGCCATATAGTGACTGGTCAGCAGCACGGTAGCCCCATAGCGGCGATTGTATTCCTGCAAAAAGCTGCGCACCGCCACCTGAGCATTCACGTCTAAGCCCAAAGTAGGTTCATCTAAAAACAAAATTTGCGGTCGATGGAGCAGCGCCGCCAGCATTTCAGCTTTCATCCGCTCACCCAGGGAAAGCTTCCGCACCGGCTGACTGAGTTTATCCCCCAGCGCCAGCATCTCAGCCAGTTCACTCACCCGATAGCGAAACTCTTTGTCGGTAATGCCGTAGATCGCCCCGTTAATCCGCAGTGAATCCATCGCTGGCAAATCCCACAAAAGCTGCTGCTTTTGCCCCATCACCAGCGTAATCTGGTGTAGAAAATCGGCGTGGCGCTGGAAAGGGGTGTAGCCAGCTACCTGCACCTGACCGTCAGACGGGTGAATCAGTCCGGTGAGCATTTTCAGCGTCGTGGTTTTGCCAGCGCCGTTCGGCCCCAAAAAGCCAACAATTTCCCCCGGCTGAATCTCAAAGGAAACTGCCTGCACGGCCTCCACATAGCGATAGGTCCGGCGAAAGAAATGGCGCAGGGTTCCCTTCAGCCCTGGCTGCTTGATAGCAACCGGATAGCGCTTACTCAAATGATCTACAGAGATAATGGACATGGCACCGCTCAGCAGGACTCAAGTACTACTCTATCGAGTCGGGCTGGCATCCACTATCTCTTTCTTGATGGAATTATCCCTGGCCAGAAAGTTTCATTGGCGCAGAATCCGGCTAAGGGCACCTGTGGCCTTGATTTGAGGGCTACGGGTTGAGCGTTTAATCCAGCGGGCAGCGATCGCGGACTTAAAACGAATCGGCAGGGTCACGCGGCAAAAATCTAGGTGATTGCTGGATTGCCACTGGCGGGTATCAATATGTAGTCGCACGGTTCTCTAATCGCATCCTGAGTCAACAGATAGAGCAGAGGCGTCAGTGTCTGGACCTCGCTACCGGACATTAGATTCCGCTTCTTTTTTCAGCAGTTCCCCCAGGGTAAGATCCGACTGAGATATCCCGGCAAAGACGCTGCCGACTTTGTGGTTTTGGACATGTTCCAGGACAAAGCAGAGGCTGTACCCGGTAGCGCCACATAGCCTACCACAGGGACCAGCAGGTAGGCGTTGGCTCAATAATATGCAACAAAAGCTGCCCGTTCGGGCCTAGTTTCAGCCGCCTTAGCGTTCACATTACCGGACCAGCTTGTAAACTACGGGCGGCATTGACCAGCGCTAGAGCCGCCAGTGGAGCCGTGACGGCCCGCAAGATAGAGGGGCCTAGAGATACCGCCTGATAGCCTGCGGCGATCGCTGCGTCAACTTCTGCTGCTGTCCAGCCGCCCTCCGGACCAGTCGCCAACAACAGGGCATTGGGAACCTGCTCTAGCAGACAGCTCAGCAAATGGGACTGGGACTGGCGGGCACTGCAGAGATAGCAAGTTTTATCCAAATCAGTGAGTTGCAAGAGCTGGACAAAAGACAGCGGGGCTGCAATCCGGGGTACAGTCAGCCGCTCCGACTGCTCTGCGGCTTCTGCGGCAATCCGCCGCCAGCGATCAAGCTTTTGGGGGCTGGGGCGCAACAGAGTGCGATCGCTAATGATGGGCCAAATCTCGGTGACACCCAGCTCAGTGGCCTGCCGCACCACCTCGTCAAAGCCGCTGCCCTTAGGTAAAGCTGCCGCCAAAATCACCTCCGGCAGGGCAGCCAGACTAGGGGTCGCGGTTGCCAAAATTTGGGCGATCGCCGCCTCATCGGTAAGGGCCGCTAGCCACTGCTGCCCCTGCCCGTCTAGAGCCAGAAAGCGATCGCCCGCTTGTAGCCGCAGGACTCGCCGCAGGTAGTGCTGCTGCTCCGGGGTGAGCTGAATTGACTCTGTTTGTAGCTGAGCCGCCGTAATCGTAATCCGTTGCACAGATAGTTCTCTACTGTAGGCTGCAGCGCTCTAGTCTGAGCATTAAAGCATCTAGCTTATCAGCATCGACAAAGCCCGCCCCGCGCCCGCTGCCAAAGCCGCCGGCCAGCAGAGAGTTTTCGAGGGAAAGCTGCCAAAACCACAGAGCCGGAAACTGGCCAATAGGGGCTTCTAAGGTGAAATTGAGCCGACTGTAGAAGCGGAAGAAGGCAAAAGGCTTAGCGGCCCAAGGCGTCCAGCCAACCGCGTGGCTAAATTGCACTGCATCGTGAGCCAGCGAGGTATAAATTTCTTGCTGCACCGAAAAGCCAAATCGGCGGGCACTGTGCCGTAGCCAAAGCTGATCAATCTGAAGCAGGTCAGCACAGGGCAAATAGGCGATCGCCTCCACGCCCAGCCCAATCGGCTCAGCCTGACCGATTGCCTGGCGCAGCAGATCTGCCGTAGCGCGATCGGCATCTTGCCATTCCTGAGCCGCCAGCAGATGGTCAAGGTCTTGATAGTCTAGAGCCGGAAGGATGGTTTGCATTGGGTAGTTTGCATATAGGAAACTGCAACGAAAAAACTACGACGGCAGGCACTGAGCTAACCGATCAAAAAAGGCATCTATTTCAGCCGAGCCAATACTATAGACACTTTCCAGTGTCGTGCAGGCCCAGCGCCAGGTCGGCAGATGACCGCGCGGAGCCGCGTCAGTAAACTGTAGCTCGCTGTAGGCTTTGGTAATCTTGAGGAAGCTGCCCCAGCCCCAGTTATCCTGCCAGCCAACAACGCGCAGAAAATCTTGGCTGCTAGGCTGATTGGCATAAATTTGGCGCTGGACTTGAAAACCATATCGACTGCTGCTGTAGCGCTGCCAAAGGCCGTCAACAGTCGTCAGATCGAGGCAGGGGAAACTGTTGATTAACGAGCTGCTGAGCGGTCGCATGTCCTGACTGCCTGCCCGCAGCATCACCCGCTCGGTTTCTCGGTCGGCCTCTTGCCACTGCTGCGACCACAGCAACTGTCGCAGGCGGCGATAGTCTACGTCCTTGCTGGAGCGGATGGAACCATACAGCTCGTCAGTGACCGCCTCTTCAATCGCCTCAACCTCGGCAGTCGAAAGCTGCCAAATGCGGCGGGCCTGCTCTAGCCGACCTCGATCAAAATCATTGGGATAGAGCGTATGCTGAATAATCTGCTGGAACTCCTGGCGATAGCGATCGCGCACGGGCCGCCTGTCTTCTTCAGGGACTGGCTGTGGCTGTAGCAGCGTGGTTTGCAGCCGCGTATTTTCATTCTGCAGCCGCGTGATTTCTCCTTGCATCTGAGCATTTTCTGCCGTGAGCTGACGAATCTGCCTTTGATCGGTTCGCACTTTGGAGAGATGCTTTTCACGAATATCGGCAATGTCTGAGTAGGCCAATCCCAAACTTTCCTGCAGGCGCTCTAGCTCGGCTTCCGTCTCCGGGCTGAAGGGATATTGCCGCTGAATTTCCTCAGCTAAGATCTGTTCGTAGCGCGCTTGCTTTTGCTGCAGAGTCTTGTAGGGGCCCAAAGCCTGGGCCTGAATTGTTTGGGCCTCTTCAGGCTTGAGATTGAGCTGATGGCGCAGCAGTTCCAGATTGGCCTCCTCCACAGGCGTATAGCCATCCCCGGCTGCATAGGCTTCTGCCTTACCCGCGTAAACCAAATGCTTAGGCAAAAGCCGCCGGGCGAGAGGCAGCAGGGCTGAAACCTCTGCCGCCTCTCGCGTCTGAGTTTGCAAATGGGTTGAGCCAGCCCACAGATCGATGCGCATTTCAACCGGTATCTTTTCTAAACGCTTACTCAGTAGCTGCAAAAGGGGACGGAGGCGATCGACTTCTAGCTCAGCAATCTCGATATCACCGCGATGACCATTTGCGGCGGCATCGATCACGGGGCGGCGAGCGTCGATGCCTTTAATCAGACGGATCTTCTCCAGTATTTCGCGGAGCTGCTGATTGCGTTCACCTTCATTCAGGGTGTCGTCGCTCAGGTGCAGGGCGAAATAAATTTTGGAATCTGCCGTCATGCGTGTCTCGCTCATTTAAAGCCTGCCTGAAAATACCTGAGATATTTGCCCAATGTTATACCAGGCAATGGGTAGCCGCGATCGCTTCTAACCAAATAAATTTATTTATTCCAGCGCCGACGTTTTCGTAGAGCCGCTGAACAGTTACAAGCGTGTCACAACAGCATGAGTTACAGAAGCCGGGAGATATCATCATGAGGCGTCCCCCTGCGGTTTTTACTGATGTCGTCTAAGCAGTTTATCCGGGTTGAAGTTTCTACCGATCATCCGGCCCTGTTAGCGGGCCTAGAGGCTTGGCTACAGCTAGAGCTGTTGTCTGATGAGCAGGTGAGCTATTTGGGACAAACATCGCTGAGCTGCCCGGTTAGTCTGCCTGAACAGGCTAAGCCGCCAGCCGCTGCTGCCAATCCCGTCTCACCTACCGCCGCCGCGACGGCGCAGGCGATCGCCCGCCCCCCCACACCTGCCTGGACAACTCGGCTAACCCAGCCTGTCAATCAGCTCCTAGAGCGGCTGATGGCTGAGCTAAGCGTCGTCTGGCTGCTGTGTCTAGGCGTGCTGCTGGTGGTGCTGTCATCGGCAGTGTTGGCCGCGACCCAGTGGAGTCGCTTCAGCGTAGTGGGTCAATATTTAGTGCTCTTGGCCTATACCCTAATTTTCTGGCTAGGTGGACGCTGGGCGGCTGCCCGTCCGCGACTCCAGCTCACAGCTAAAACGCTGCGTATCGTGGCGCTGCTGCTAGTTCCCATCAATCTGTGGGCCATCGACGGGCTGCGGGTTGGGCGATCGCCCACGGGTTTGCTAGTCAGCCTGCTGGCGATGGCATTGCTAACAGGCTGTACGGTGTGGCGCTATCCCCAGCTACCCCAGTCTGCAGCCCATCGGCAGTCGAGGCGACTGGTCTGGGCGCTGGTCTTTTTAGGGCTGGCCTACTTGCAACTGGGCTGGAACAGTCTGGGGTTGCCGCTGACGGCTCTCTATGGTGGTACGGTTGCGACGGCGATCGCCTTTCTGAGGCCGCTGCGGCATCCAGAGTCAGAAGCGGCCTCCTTTAATCCAGCCACTACCGCCTCGCTGCTAGTCATCTACAGCCTGTCAGCCCTGCTGCTGCGAGGCTTTACGACTCCTGAGATTGATATTGCTGACTTAGGGCTGGCCGTTGGCACCTGCGGCGCCCTGCTTGTTTGGCTGATGATCACCGCTACCGAGCAGCTTACCTTAAGCGGTCTGTGGCTGTGGAGCGGGCGTAGCCTGCTCTGGCTGGGCTGGCTGCTGGCGGTGTTTACCGTACCTGGGCAAGCAGTGCTGGTCAGCCTCTTGGGATTAGGGCTGCGCGGCCTGCAGCTCGTCAAAACCTGGCGATCGCGGCATTTGCTAGCCGCTTTGTTAATCACCCTGCAGGTAATCTGGCTGAGCTGGCGCAGCCTGCCAGCAGGCTGGCAGCAAGCCGCCACAACCCTGACTACAGGCTGGACAGGAACCGAGTCTAATCCAGAAGTGCTGCTGGGGGTTGCCTATTGGCCGCCGGTCATCCTGCTCATCGGGCTGGCCGACTGGCTATATCGGCGCTCCCAGCCACGACTAGCTCAGCTCTCGGAAAGACTGGCTTTAGGACTCGGACTCATTTTGATCGCCGTCAGTAGCTTAGATCTAACCGTGCTGGCGCTGACCCTGATTGCGGCTGCCCTGACGCTGCTGGTTGTCACTTGGCGGCGATCGCCTGCCTCCCCGCTGCTGATTAATACCACCCATGCTGCCAGCCTATTGGCGGTAGCTGTTGCCATTGCTGATCGCTGGCCCAACTTACCCCCCGGACACTGGCTGGTGATCTGTCTGGGGGCTACCGGCCTAGAGTGGAGGCTGAGCTGGGGAGATAGCCACCGCCCCTGGCGAGAGAGCGCCTGGTATTTTGGCTGCGGCCTAGCCGGACTCAGCTATTTCAATTTGCTCACGGCTTTAGAAAATAAGCTGCTTGGCTTTGACTGGAGCCTTGCGGGACTAGCCTTGCCCGTGGGCCTGACGCTGCTGACTCACCGGACGCCCCAGCGACGCTATAGCCGCGAGCTAAGTTTGTTAGCCACTGGCTTGACTGTCCCCCTGACGCTGTTTTTGCCCTGGACGCGGCTCGTCGGGTTAGGTCTGGCAACGGTGTTAAGCGGTTTTCTCAGTCGCGGCTGGGCCAAACTGTCCGTAGCGCTGGTGACTGTCTTGTTTGGCTTGGGTGGGGGCGTCTGCCTAATTCAGGATGTCCTGCCTGGTATGCCCAGACTAACCGGCGTGCAGTGGTATCCCATTGGGGCGATCGCGGTTTGGGCCTTATGGCTGACGGAGCGCCTGCTGCAGCGCCGATTTGGGCCTGCTGACGCTGAAGCATGGACGAGCCCCCCCGGAGCCTATCTGTATGCCAGAGCCGTCGATATTTGGGGCTATGTTCTCTGTCTGAGCTTGCTGCTGTGCCTGACGGCTGAAGTGGCTCTGTTATATGCCGATGGGCGATCGCTCCAGCCCAGCTACCTAGTGGCAATGGCGATTTTGACCGGGGCACCGCTTTGGCGGCAGTGGCGAGCGCCCCAAAATTCTGGCGTCTATCTGACTGGCTGGGGCATAGAGCTGCTTATGGCTGAAGCTTTAGGCGGCAGCGATCTGCTAGCGCTGGCAACAGCCACAGTTGGGTTGGGGCTGGTGAGCCTGACGATCGCCACTTGGCTGCGGGGGCGGCAGCGGCTGACCTTGACCAGTTTGCAGGTCTTACCTTTGGTCTATGGCGGACTGGCGATCGCGCTGCGCAGTACTGATTTTACGGCCACAACGGGAGGGATCACCCTGGGCGCTGCCCTAATTGTGCTAGAGGTCGGGCGCCGCTGGCAAAGCCGCTGGCTGGGATGGCTGGCGCTGGCGGGCGGATCCCTAGCCTGGTATGAGCTAGTGCTGTATCAGCTCAGTCAGGCGACGGGCGGCGATCCGGGAGACGGTTTGGTCATTTTGGCGGGCGTGGCTGCGCTGATTATGGGCGTTTACCGGCTAGCAGGGCGGTGGATTCAGCAGCGACTGCGCTACCCGCAATTGGCGCTGACAGCGGCAGCTCATCTACACTGGGCCGTGGCGACACTGCTGCTGTTTCTAACGCTGCCCAGCGTCATCCTCTCCAACCTAACGCTGACGCCTTTGGCCTTAGTCCTGGCGATCGCCGTGACTCTTTATCCGCTGTGGCAAGGCCGCGCCGCCCAGTCCGAAACCTGGCTCTATGGAGGGCTAGCACAAGGGTTAGGACTGATTGTCTACATGCGCCTGTTGTTTCCGGCCCTGTCCCCTCTAGATCGATGGAGCGGCGCGATCGCGGTTATCCTTGCCGTCGGACTTTATCAGCTTCCCTGGTCGCACTGGGGCTGGCCGCCGCGTCCCTGGCAGCAGGCAGGCCGCACTTTGCCGATTTTAGTGACTGCTGTGGGAGCAATTTGGCTATATTTAGTTAACTTCTGGCTGGCGGCTGGATTCTATGGCTGGCTGAGCTGGCGGCAGCAGCAAATCCGGCTGAGCTATCTGAGCCTGGTGCTAATCGACTGGGCGATCGCCCGCTGGCTGATTGAAAATATTGTCAGTCAGGGCATCTACTATGTTTTGCTGTGGGGCGGCTCGCTGCTCTATGTAGCGCAGGTAGATCCACTCTGGCAGCTACCGGCCCATAAGTCCCAGCGGCACTGGCTGCGGGTGCTGGGGCTAGGCACCATTCTGCTCTACTGTTTGCTATTTGAACCTTGGACAGGGCTGCCGGTTGCCGTAGTCAGCCTAGTGTCTCTGCTAGTGGGTTTGGGCCTACGAGTTCGGGCCTTTCTCTACGTTGGCACAATCATTTTTGTACTCAATGTGCTCAATCAGCTGATTCTCCTCAATGCCGAGTATCCTCTAGTTAAGTGGATGATCGGCATCGTGGCCGGAATCGGATTGATTTGGGTCGCTGCCGACTTTGAACGCCGCCGCGAACAGTGGATCAGCCTAGCTCATAACTGGCGCAGCGGACTCAACCACTGGCAGTAGCGGCTGCTCAACTTTAGGTTAAGAAGCCCGTTGTTCGCGCTTGAGTCTAGCCTGCAAAATCATCCAGAGGAAAGGCATATCGCGCAGCAGATAGCGTTTCCAGAGCCGCCGTGGTTCTGACATCAGCCGATAGAGCCACTCAAACCCCAATTCGCTCACATATCGGGGCGCTCTAGGCTTGTTGCCCGCCTCGAAGTCAATCGCGGCTCCAACGGCTAGGAAAATGTCAATGCTAGGCAACTGATGCCGATACTTGGCGATCCATTTTTCCTGCTTGGGTGCCCCTACCCCTACCACCAGCACGTTAGCACCAGAGGACTGAATCATGTCTATAATCTTTTGACATTCGGCCTCGTCTTGTTCAAAGCCGTAAGAGGGAGAATGGGCCTGCACGATTATTTCGCGGCCACTCCGGGCGTTAATATTTTTTCGGGCCTGTTCGGCTACCCCTTCAGCCCCGCCCAGCATAAATATTTTGATCTGCTCATTGTGGCGGTGATGATGGCAAAACATCGGCAATAAATCGGAGCCGGAAATCTTTGCCTTAATAGGCGTTCCTAAAAACTTGGAAGCATAGAGTAAAATTTGGCTGTCACAGATTTTGTAGTCTGCTTGCTTATAAGCCCGCACAAATTCCGCGTCTTGCCGCAGCTTCATGACGTGATCGACATTGGGCGTAAAGACAACGCCTTGATTGAGCTGCTGCAGAAAATCAGAAGCAGCCATATTATCGATTTCAATGTCCAAGATGCGGACACGTTCTCTGGCAATGATGTCTTGCCGCTGCTTGAGGCTCCGTTGCTTGATCTCGCGGGCCATTGAGGTCAGCGATGCTTTACGGAGATCTGCATAGAGCGCCTGAACTTTATTAGTGGGAAGAATAGAGCTATTGGTTTCTGTGTTTAAAGTCATCAGGAATTTTTCTCAGAGCAGCTTGTAGTAAAACCCTATGTTCGGGCAGGAAAGATAAGTTTTCGGGATTAATTGCACCCAGATAGCCTAGCCAGAAATCAGTAACCTCTACTAAAGTAGAATCAGTAGTGCAAGACGGTTTACTTTTTGTAAAAGTTTCATCGCTTTACGCTCGGTTTTTAAACGATTCGTGAAGACAGCCGTTTTCTCAACTACGGGTACTAGCAACTTACGACACCGCCTGTAGAATTCCCATCTTCCCTGAGATAGTTTTATTTCCCGTCATTTTCGCGGATCCTCTAACTCTAGAGGTATAGAATGATACAGATATTGCACTTGTGTCAATCTAGGCCAGCACGGTCAAAAGCTTTATATTTGCTGGCAGAGGTGCGACAGGCTACAACGAGCCTATGACAGTTCCCTGGCCTGTAAGTGCTTCAAAGCGCCAGCAACAGGGCAGCATAAGCGCTAGTTCCCGTAGCAAAAGCCCAAAACTGGCTCTCTCGTTCTTCAGGCAATTCCTCTTTAAGCACGTTGAGAATAATACCGCCGGCTAGAAAAGCAAACAGCGCAGCGATCGCCGCTTCCGAAATTTCAGCGGTATTGCCAATGATCCAGCCGGTCAACACAGTTGACGCCAAGATCCAGCGGCCTGAGCGATGATAGGTGCGCTTGTGATCCTGCTGCAGGCCCACATCGTTTACCAAAAAATGCAGCGCCATTGCCACTAAAAAGAACAGCAGTCCCCGCAGACTTTCATCTTCTCGGTGCAAGAGCAAATAGCCAATAAGAGCGTTATAAGTAGCAAAGACGGCAATGTGTAGCCAGTAAACTCGAAGACTGGCGGTTTCATCCGTTTTCTGGGGCGATCGCTGCTGAGACCGTTTGACTAATCGCTCTAAACCATAGAAAACCGCCAGCCCTAACAGCGCCATAATATAGACGTGACTTTCAATGAAAGCTAGCGGGATAGCTTCGTCTAGGACAGACTGATGCTGATTGAGATCGGGCAGCAGATGAATGAAGACGTAGGCCACAGAGACACCGCTAGCAAACGAAAGCCACCAGCTTCGGGGCAAGTGACTTAAAAATCGCAGATTGACGCCGTAGAGATGAACTAGGGCTAAGCAGGCAGCTCCTAGCAGCGAAACTGTCCAGGGCGCGAACTCAAACATAGCGAGCAGTTAGCGGCGCAGCTTCAACAATTCTTGCATCGAAGCTAAAAGTCGAATCCGTACGTATTCAATCTGGGCTTGGCGGTTGAGAATAAAAATCCAGCCGACGTTGACCTTGAACAAAGGAGTTCGTACCTTACCCTTGATTTCGGCCTGTAGGCTGCCGGTTTCGAGGGTAGTCAGTTCACCCTGCAGCGGCTCTAACTGCATATTGCTGGCTTCCTGAGCTAGGTAAGCCGCGATCGCCTCTGCCCCCGTAATGGGTTCTTCAAAAGGTGGCTGCAGTTGCCCCTCCGGCGCGAATAGATCCGCAACGGCGGCAAATTCACTCTGGTTGAGTCGATCAAAATACTGGCAGAGCGTGGGAATCTCAGACCAGTGCGTCACAGTCAGATCGAGCAGAGAAGTTGAGGTCATCAAATTTGAGGTCGTACTAATTTTTAGACTGGAGGGCGTCATGCGTCATTTTCTCCGGTCTAAACCAGGTTTATCACAGGCTCAAAACTTCCTCGCCTACCGTGGGATGGATTCCCAGAGCGCGGCTCAGCGCCTTGTCGGTAATGCCCTGACGAATGGCAACAGCAACGCCTTGCACAATGTCCGCCGCATGTTCGCCAACCACGTGTAGCCCCACCACTTGGTTAGACTTTTGATTGACAATCACCTTGACCAATCCCTGCTCCGACTGCTGGGTCAGGCTGTAGCGCAAGGGCTGGAAAGACTGACAGCGCACCTGCATGGCTTCCCCTAGCTCATCAGCCGCCATTTGCTCCGTCAGCCCTACCGTTGCAGCTTCCGGGCGCGCAAATACGGCTGAGGGAATACAGGGGCAGTCAATCGGCGTAGCTGTGCCTAAAAGCGTTTGGGCGACAGCCTCACCTTCGGCCTTAGCGACGGGCGTCAGCGGCTTATTGCGCCGGGTGCAGTCGCCTACCGCATAGATGTGAGCTTGGCCGGTGCAGCCATAGTCGTCCACCGCGATCGCCCCGGAGTCGGTCTGCACGCCTGCTTGCTCTAGGCCCAGTCCGGCCAGGTTCGGCTGCCGACCGATCGCCGCCAGAATGCAGTCCGTCCGTAGGGCTTCCGTTTGATTGGAAAGATGAAGCTGTAACCCCTGGGCTGTTTTCTCTAAGGCTTTGGCTTTGGCCCCACCGATAAAGCGAATGCCCCGCTCAGTTAGGCTATTTTGCACAGCGCAGCGGATATCTTGATCAAAGCCGGTGAGAATCTGATCGTCCACGTCCAGCAGCGTCACTTCGCAGTCCAGCCAGTTGAGCAAACTGCCAAACTCTACGCCAATATAGCCAGCCCCGACGATGGCGATGCGCTTGGGCAGCGCCGTCAGCGTGAACATGTCTCTAGAGGTAATAGCCAGCTCAGCGCCGGGACAGTCTAGCTGGGTTGGCCGGGCCCCAACGGCAATGACAACATGGGCCGCGCTATAAGTGCGATCGCCGACCTGAAGCTGATGGGCATCCAGGAATTGGGCCTGCCCGGCAAGGTAGGTAACGCCTGCCTCCTCTAGCTGCGATCGCATGGACTGATTAATCTTGGCGATATGCTGATGCATTGACTGCTTCAGTGCCGACCAGTCAAAAAGTCCTTTGGGATTGACCCAGCCGTATCCCGTCGCCATCGCCTGCTGCTGGGCAACATCTGCCGCATATACCATCAGCTTTTTGGGCACACAGCCCCGGTTGACGCAGGTGCCGCCGATGGTGTCTTGCTCGGCGATCGCTACCTGCCAGCCCTGCTTAGCCGCTGACTTAGCCGCTGATAGCCCCGCTGAACCGGCTCCAACTACGAGCAAATCGTACTCAAAATTTTGCGCATCTTTCATAGTGGAGTCTGAAAATTTATTACCTAAGCGACTTTCTGCGGCGGCGCTGAGGAGAGTACCTGCTCATAGACAGCCAGGTAGCTATCCGTCATAGCTTCATAGCTAAAATGCTGCTCTACGCGCTGCCGACAGCGCCGCCGATCTATTTGATCAACCTGGGAAACCGAGCTGATCATGTCCTCTACATCATTGCAGATAAATCCGGTTTTGCCTGGCTCAATCACCTCCGGCACCGCCCCCATCCGCATCGCCACTACGGGCGTTCCAGTCGCCATCGACTCCACCATCACCAGACCAAATGGCTCGTGCCAGGTAATCGGAAACAGAGTGGCGATCGCATGGCCGAGCAGTTGGGTTTTCTCAGCGTGATTGACTTCGCCTAAATACTGAATCTGCGCTTCGTCAAAGTGAGCAGCCACCTCTTGCTCAAAATAGTCGCGGTCTTTTTTATCCACTTTCCCGGCTAGCTTCAGCGGCAGTCCGAGCTGCTTGGCGACGGCAATAGCGTGATGTGGCCCTTTATTGGGAGACATGCGGCCCAAGAAAGCTAGATAGGGGGGATCTTGCGGCTGTTCGACAAAGGGAAACCGCCCTGGATCAATGCCGTTATAAACCGTCGCGATATAGTTGAGCTGGGGCGCTAAATCCTGCTGCGCCCGACTGATGCTGACAAAGTTTTGCTCCGGATAGCGGGTGTAAAGCTTGCGGTGGTCTTTACCAAAGTTGCTGTGCATGGTGTAGACCGTGGGCCGCTTGATAATGTGAGCGATGGGCAACGGCGGAATCCATTTGTGAATATGAATGATATCGAAGTTGTCAAGCCGCTCTAGCAGCTGCTGTAGCTGAATCATCTCGTAAACCATTGGCTCCTCGATCGCTTCGTTACCCCGGATCGGCTCAGCGATCGCAGCTACCAGTTCGGCCTCGGTTTGAGAATCGCCAGTGGCGAAGAGGGTGACATCATGATGCCGTCGCACCAGCTCATCAGTTAAAAAGCTCACAACCAGCTCAATGCCGCCATAGGCGGGCGGCGGAACGCGCTCCCAAAGTGGAGCAACTTGGGCAATTCGCATAATTAGGCTCTCCTTGTACTTCCTGCGGCGATTGGCGCTTGTAGATAAGCGCCGACTTAGTTTTGGCTTATCAGTGAATCGAATAGATTTTGCCAGTCCGAAACGGTTGCACTGGAATCTAAAACGTCGGCTTTTGCCCCATTAATCAGGACAGTTGGCGTTGACCAGATACCTCGAATAATGGCGTAGCGAACTGAGTGCTTAGCTCGATTTTCTAGCCCGTCGTCGCCCAGCTTTTCAGACAGGGAAGTTGGGGGACTCTGGCCGGTAAAGTCTTCTACAAACTCTGCAATCAAATTGTGTAAATCTAGCTGAGTTTTTTGTTTGAAAGCCGCTGTAGAAAACTGGGATTGACGTTGATAAAGATATGAAAAGAACTGCCAAAAGCGCTCTGCATCCCCGTTGGCTACCCAGGTAGCCGCTTTTGTAAGATCCCAGCTCTGCCGGTGATCGCAAAGGACTGTCGGCAGAGCCGTAAAGGCAACCTGCTCTGAGGCACTACCGGCCACAACCTTCTGCAGAGTTTCCCAAGCACGCTTGGAAAAAGGACACTCAATATCGACGAAGACTTCAGCTTGAATAGGCGCGTTTCCAGAGCCAATTCGATAACCGTAAGGTCTAGATGGAATAGGAACTGACATTACAAATAATTAATTAGTTTTAAGCGTTTTACGACACCTGCCAAATAGTAGGAATAATTGGGGACTTTCTCCCTCTTCCTACAGCCGTATATTGCGGCTTATTCACCTGTCAACAGGCAAAAAGGAGTTCAAGTGCTACTGAATTTTGGCAAAAAATTAACGCTATGGAGAAAGCAGTACGGCTCTACGTCTGTGCAAGCAACAGCGATCGCGCCTGCCTTCTGGGCCTGGTATCAGCCTGTAGAGAGATGCTTAAACAACTGAAAAAATGTTGGATTAGCTAGGGCAGTAAGCAATCTCAGGCTAAAGACACAAGTCTGAAAGAGATAAGTCAGCTTTGACTTGTGGCAATCCTTTCTTGATGAGAGATTGCTGCCTGGAAGTTTGCAGTTACAGTTTAAGTTTTTGAGGATGGGTCCAATGATAGGTTTTAACGGGATGCTGACTGCGTGGCGCTTCATTGCGCAGCTTTCCGACGCTGGCGTCGATACTCCTGAGGAAGCAGCTCTCGTTTTTTCAGGGCCTCAGTTTTTTGTGGCGCTGCTGTCGGGTTTGATTTTGGCCTTCGGCTTTCAGATGCTGCTGACGAATTTGTCGGTAGCAACGGGAGTTTCTTATCTCAGTCACAGCAGCTCCAGTAAGTCTTCCAATAGCAGCGACAGCGGTTTGTCAGTCCAGACCATTAGCGTTGCTTTTGGGGCTTGGACATTAGTGACGGTTAGCGTAGCCCTGTTTTTTGCCTGCTGGTTAGCCGTGAAGCTGAGCCTGTTTGACAACTGGGTGCTGGGCACAATCACCGGACTGGTAATTTGGGGACTTTACTTTACCCTGTTGGTCTGGTTTAGCTCCACGACGGTAGGTTCTCTGGTGGGTTCGGTTGTCAAGCAGGCAACCACGAGCTTTCAGACCCTGATGGGAACGGCCACGGCTGCCCTCGGGGCCAAAGCCACTAGTAATCAGGTCGTAGCGACCGCAGAAGCCGCTGCGGCCGCCGTTCGGCGAGAGCTAGCTGAAACTGTAGACCCTGACGCCGTCAAAGACACCCTGCAGAGCTATGTGGCGACCCTGCGATCGCCTGAAGTGGACATTAGCGATTTAGAGGCCGAGTTCGAGCAAATTGTCAGAGAAGCAAACCTACAGGACTTAGGCGACACAGAAACCCTACAGCGGATCGATCGTCAGGCATTTGTGGATTTGGTCAGCAGCCGCAGCGATCTTTCCGCCCGCGAAGTTAATCGCATTGCCGATCGCCTCTATAAAAGATGGCAGCAGTCGCTGCAGCAGTCTTCTTCTAATAGTTCTAATAGCGGCATTAAGGAACTGGTTAGCTACCTCCGCAACGCCCAGCCAGAAGAAATTACCGAAGGATTCAATCAGCGGCTTGATCAGTTGCTCGAAGAACTGCGCCGCCGTCGCCGCGATCGCACCTCTTCTGGCCCGATTCAGCAGGCCCTTTCTCAAGGACTGAACACGGCAATGGGCATTGCCATGGGCCGCACCGATTTGTCAGATCTAGACGTTGAAAAAATTCTTGATCAGGTGCAGTCGGCTCGCTACCAGCTTGGAGATCAGGCCCAGAAAATTGCCAGTCAGGTCAGCAGCAGTGAGGCCGAGCCAGTCAGCCTGCTCAAGGCCGACGTCGAGAACTATCTGCTTCATACCTACGTTTGGCAAATGCGGGGTGAGCGTTTGCAAGAGTCTTTTAGCAACGTTCTCTACGATCGCGACGCGGATCCGGCAGCCCTGCGCCGCCAGCTAGAGCAGCTCAATCGCCCCTATTTTGTTGACGTCTTGCAGTCTCGCGGCCTGCTAACTCAGGCAGAAATTCAGCAGACTTCGCTGCAGCTAGAAGTCATTCGGCAAAATGTGCTGCAGGAAGTGCAGGCCGCTGAGTGGATGCAGGCGCAAAAGCAGCTACGCCGAGAAGTCGAAATCTTCTTACAGCTCACGCCCAAAGAGGAGCTACTGACCGACCTAGGCGATCGCGCCTTTGAGGCGATTGTAGAAGACTCGGAGGCCACCAGCGAGCAGCTACGAGAGCGCTACACGCTGCTAAGTTCTAACTTTATGGTGCAGGTTTTGGTGACTCGCCCTGACCTAGATGCCACAGAAGCCCAGCAGATTGCCAGCAAGTTCCAGCAGATCCTTAACCGCAAGGTGGGCGATGCTGAAGGAGTCCAGCAGGCAGCTAAAGCGCGTCTGGAGAATCAGTGGCAGCAGCTGCAAGACTATCTACGCAGCACGGGTAAAGCCGAGCTAAACCCTGACGGCATTGAGCGCGATCTGCAAACTCTGCTCGATGAGCCAGAAACGGGGATTCGCCAACTGCGAGGCCGTTTAGCTCACTTTGACCGCGATACCCTGGTACAGCTGCTCAGCCAGCGCCCCGAGCTTTCAGAGGCCGAGGTCAACCGCATCGTCAATCAGGTAGAGCGCAACTGGTATCAGGCCATGAGCGCCCCCCGGCGGCTCAGCCACCAGGTGCAGGAAAAGTATCATCATGCCACCACGGCGATCGCAGACTACCTGCGCAACACAGGCAAAACGGAGCTCAATCCTGAAGGCATCAAGCGCGATTTGCAAAAGCTGATTGACGATCCCAAGATTGGCGCTAAGGCGATTCGGAGTCGCCTCGCCCGGATGGATCGCGATACCCTAGTCCAGCTCTTGAGCCAGCGCGATGACCTCAGCGAGGCCGAAGTCAACCAGACGATTGACGAAGTCTTAGACTCGATTCGCAGTCTGCTGCGATCGCCGCGTCGCCTGGCTCGCCGCGCCCAGACTCAGGTTGAGTCTTTCGAGACGGCGTTGGAAAACTACCTGCTCAGCACTGACAAAGCTGAGCTACACCCTGAGGGGATTAAGCGCGATCTCAAAACCCTAATCGACGATCCCCGTTTGGGCGCTGAGAAGATTGGCGATCGCCTCTCGCGCATGGATCGCGACACTCTCGTAGCGCTGCTAGCCCAGCGGGATGACCTCTCACGGGAAGAAGCCAATGAAATTGTGGGCCGAGTTGAGGCAGTACGCGATCGGATTCAGGCTCAGATGAACCTGGTGCAGCAGCGGATTGCCGCCGTGGTCGATCGGATTTTAGGCCGTATCCGTCACTATCTCAACTCGCTTGATCGGCCAGAGTTAGACTACAACGGCGTTCAGCGCGACGTGCGCAAGCTGTTTGACGACCCGCAAGCCGGATTCTCTGCTCTGCGCGATCGCCTCTCTCAGTTTGACCGCGATACGCTAGTAGCCGTCGTCAGCTCTCATGACAGCATTTCTGAGGCCGATGCCAACCGCGTCATTGATCAGATTGAATCCGCTCGTGATAGCGTTCTCCGCCGCGCCCAGCGGATTGAGGAACAGGTAGAGGTTCGCCTCCATGATCTCAAGCAGCAGGCCCATCAGCAGGTAGAGGCTACGAAAAAAGCAGCGGAAGCGGCTGCTTGGTGGCTATTTGGTACAGCGCTGGTATCAGCTATTGTTTCCGGCATTGCCGGTGGTATTGCCGTCATCAACTAATTTGACAGCTTTGCCTCGCTGAATATTTGGCTCAATTTAGTGACTCCTTCCTCAGTGAAGGAGTCTTTTTTTATCTTTATGTGATCATTTGGGTTTGATCAGAAATTGGATAGGATTTCCGTGTAGCTGAATTTAGAGTGGCTGATTGGGCACTTGGCTGATTGGGCACTTAAAGTACACGGTCAGGTGAAGAAATCGGGGGGCACAGTATGACTTACCAGCCAAGATACTTTCAGCAGTGGACTCAGGTACCGTTTCCAGCCGGTAAGCAGGGCTACACAGTGGCGATCGCTTGGTGGCTAGCTCAGTGCTCCCAGCTGGCTTACGAGAACAAAATTACGGTTGCCACCGAACTTAGACAAGCAAATTTCGAGCGAGTCGTCTTTTTTGATGCGGGGGGCACCCAGGCTTTTTTGGCCGTTCATCCCGGCGTTCCAGCAGGTGAGCAATTTGCTGTCCTGGCCTTCCGGGGCACAGAACAAGATTCAATTGATATTTTGACCGATATCAATCTGGTTAAGCGTCTCTTTCCTAACGAAAACCTGATTGAAGCCGCCCCCCAAGAAATAAAAGCAACTCAGAAAAAACCGCGAACCAGAGCTAATTTCTATGCCCACGGCGGCTTCTTAGAAGGTATTTACCATGTCTGGGGCAGCGCCCTGAGCCAAAAAGTGCAGCAGATTTATCCACCCAGACAGATTGAATGGAAAGGAACCCCCGGCATCAGCGAGGCCATCAGCGAGCTAGACCCGCAATGTCCGCTTTATATGACCGGGCACAGTTTAGGGGGGGCTTTAGCGACTCTGGCCGCCTACAAAGCGCTGATTTATCGTCAAGTCACCGGACTCTATACGTTTGGTTCCCCTCGCGTTGTGCAACGGCCTTTAGCAGAGGCTATTAACACCGATTTAGCCGGACGACTGCATCGGGTGGTCAATCATAACGACGTAGTCCCGCGACTGCCGCCACGACTGCCCCCGCTCATTGATTTTCATCACATTGATGAGCGGGTTTATTTTACGAAGCGCCGTCAGCATATACTCCTGTCTGATACCAATGTTTTCTGGTCAGACGCAGCGGTTCTGCTGCTGACGGTGTTAGAAGTTGTCTTGGCGCTGTTAACCTGCAAGCGCTATGTGCCACGCACTATCCTAGACCACCAAATTTCTGAGTACGTTAAGGACATTGAGCGGGAGCTGAGCCTGTCTTGAAGCCGCCCACAACATCGTTCCTAGCGCTGATTAACTCAAGTCACCCAAAGGTCTATTCCTGCGGATCGAGCGGCTCAATGCAGGCGGCAGTCTCGTGGCTAGGATTGTTGACCTGCGTGCTCACCGGATAGCCCTGCATTTCGGCGGCGGCATAGGGAGTAAGCAGAGGCTGCAAAACTTCTACTCGCTGCTCCTGCGGATCCAGCCAGGGATCGTAAGCGTCTGCTGGGAGAATTACGGGCATACGGTTGTGTACCGTCGCCAGCAGCTCATTGGGAGCTGTTGTGAGCAGGGTACAAGAATGGATGGTCTGGTCATCGTTTTGCCACTGTTCCCACAGACCGGCAAAGGCAAAAGGCGGGCGATCGCGCAGATGGAAGTAATAGGGCTGTTTTGTTTGGCGCTCTTTTTCTCGGTGCCACTCGTAAAAACCATCAGCCACCACCAAACAGCGCCGCCGCCGGAAAGCGGATCGAAAGGACGGCTTCTCGTGGGCCGTCTCGCAGCGGGCATTGATCAGCCGATTGCCGATCGCCGCATCTTTGGCCCAGCTGGGGATCAATCCCCAGCGCATGAAAGCGTGCTCCCGCCCGGCCTCGCCTGCTAAAACGACTGAAACTGACTGGGTCGGTGCAATATTGTAGCGGGGTGTTAGCTGCGGGGCGGTTTCTAGCTGAAAAGCCGCCGCGATCGCTTCCCCGCTATGACTCTGGCTGTATCGTCCACACATCTAACTTTCGCGGGTGCGCCGCTCGGCTTCAGTCGCGATCGCCTGTAGGTTTTCCTTGAGGCTGTTTTCAAAAATGCTGTAAAAGGCACCGTCTAGCAGACCAATATCGGCTTGCGCCGTGACCTGCTGCGTAATCAGAGCCTTCAGCGAGCCGGAACTGTCATCGGCAATTGAATCAATCCGCCAAAATCCCTCTAGTTTTTCTAAATCACCCTCGATCAACCGAAACGCAATTTCGCGGTCTTTCTCAATATTTTCAGTTCGCAAAGTCGATTCCACCGTTGTCAGCATCACGTCCCGGACATCGGTTTGTTCAACCACCTTGCGATCGCCCTCAGCTTCCACAATGCGGCTAGAAATCACCGTCGGCAAAAACTGGGCAAAATTTTCATAATCCCGCACAACGGCCCAAGCGGTCTGCCAGTCCGCATTGGCTAACACCATTGCCGTATACTGTCCGTCTTCTCCCATAACAACGACGCCTTCCTGCTCCAAAACGGCGCGATCGGGCGTAGCGAGGTGGCTCATGAGATTGTCAAGGGAGCTAGTGGGGGGTTGAGAAGTGGCCATAGTTGGGGCGAATTTACAGTTCTTAGTATTGTTAATCTAAAGAATAGCGCCAGTCTTTTCCTCTGAAGACAGATAGAGTCTTGGCGCTTTGCCCTCTACTTTTAGATCGAAGATGTCCCAGATTGAGTCTGTTCTAGAAGCTTACCAACGCTTCCCCAGCGAAGTGCAAAGCCTCATGCTTAGCACTCTCAACCTAGATGGCAGCCCCCACGCCAGCTATGCTCCCTTCGTCATGAATCAGCAGCATCGCTTTTTTATCTTTACCAGCGGCCTTTCCAGCCATACGCAGAATCTAGAAACAAACGGTAAGGCCAGCATCTTGCTGATTGCAGATGAATCGAAAACACCGCAGATTTTTGCCCGTCAGCGCCTCAGCTATGACTGCACCGCCGAGCTGCTGCCTAAAGATAATGCCGCTTGGACACAGGTTTGCGATCGCTTTCAGCAGCGGTTTGGTACCATCATTGAAATGCTGCGCAGTCTACCTGACTTCCGTATTTTCCAGCTCACTCCCTCCGGTGGCAGCTTTATCATGGGATTTGGTGCCGCCTATCAGGTTGATCCAGACAACCTCGACAGTTTATTGCCCGCGCAGAAAGGCCAGTAGGGCATCTTTAGTTAATCTCTAGGAAGAAAGTTAATCTCTAGGGAGAACGCCGTTTAAGAAAATATCGGCTAAGCCTTCTGCCAGATCTTGCATATCTTTAGGGGAGGCTTCGTCAGCTAAAGTCATTTGGCTGAACCCGGCTACCGTGAACATGCCGAGAAAAATGCGAGCCACGACGCGGGGATTCATCTGGCGGTAGGTGCCGCGATCCATTGCGGTTTGAAAAAAGGCTTCGGCCACATCAGTCATTTTGACAATCACTTCTGCCTGAATCTGCTCTCGTAGCTCAGGGTGAAACTGCGCTTCCATAAAGCAGACCCGCATCATGTCAGAGTTTTTAGGCAAGCTTAACATGCGCCGCCGCATCACTTGAGCCACAGCCTTGTAGCTTGCCATCTCGCTGAGCTCAGTTAGCAAATCAGTCAGAATTTCTATCCAGCCCTGAGTGGCTACTTCGATTAAAATTGCCTTTTTATTGTCAAAGTGGCGAAATAGAGTTCCTTCCGCTACGCCCGCCGCCTGGGCCAAATCTCGCGTAGTCGTACCGCCATAGCCCTTTTGAGCAAACAAGCGCTGAGCCGCCCGTAAGATCTTAGTTTGAGTTTCTCCTTCAGTCAGAGGCGCTCGATTAAAAATACGCATTGCAAAACTTTGTCGTAACGGGCATTAGCGATATTGTCCTCTGCTTGCCGGGGGAAGAGCCGACAGCTTCACACAACCTCACAAAACGGCTGACTTCGCTACCCAATGGCGTAACATTTCGTTGATCGAGTTGATAATCGAACTGATGATTGAGCCATAGCTAAACGAGGGCATTCACAAGGAACGCCCTCGCTTAAAGACTGATGCGGCAGAAAACAAGCAAGAAGCTATTAACGCGGTGTCCTTAGCTTCTATCCTTTACTTGCCCTATCAGCCCCGACTCACAGTCTTAAACTCAACGTCCGACTAGTTCTCTGACTCTGCCTGGCGATCGCGAATAAACTCAACCACATCAGAATCAGGGAATAGTCTCACCACTTCGAGTAGTTGATTTAGCTCATCGTTGTCAGGCGTTTGCATTTTTTGCAAAACCGCTTCCAACGCCACCACTTCAATTTCGACGTTGGCGTCTTCGCTAGTGTTTTGCTGCTCAAACTGATCAATCAGCACCTGCAGATCTTCTCTCGAAAAGAACATCGGCACTAAGGTTTCTTCACCAAGCTGCACTGGCAGGTAGCCGCCGTTGAGCCGAGCAACAAACAGGGGAACGCCAGCAAATTCTTCTCCCGCTTCAGCCTGAGCTGACTGCAGTTCTTCAGGAGAAGGAATGTAGGCAAAATCAGTTGTGTCACCGCCCTGAGACTGAGCCTGCTGGTATAAATCACCGAGCCAAATCGAGGCCACGCGAGCTTCGGTCGCAAAAGGCTCATTGTTTTGCTGGGCATTTTCTAGAAAGCCTTCCGCGCCCTCACCATCAATAAAGACTAGCGGGACTTCGACCGACTCTTCGCCATTAGACGCAGCGGCCATCAGCGATCGCCCTTCGCCGTCTACGATGATAAAAACAGGCACAGTCGAGAGTTTATCGACAATTTGCTCCTGGGTCAGCGCGAGTGCCCGTAGACCGCCGACGAAGAGAGAGCTTAGCAGCGTACCGCCTACTAAACTCAAAGTCGCAATTCGCTGAATGAGTGATTTCATAAGTAAAAGCTCCTGGTAGCCGTACCAAAGGATCCTAAATCAAATACAAGACTTTATCAGATGGCGCCATTTCTCAAAACGGATCTAAGCAGAAATGACTTATGCGCTCACGTCACAAAATGTCTCTGAAAATTTTACGTTAGTTTTCATTAAACATTTGACATAAAGATGCTAACAAGAGTTCCGCCACCCGTGTGTTGCGCTACGCCTGTTCTATTGTTCACAGCAATCGGCCAGCTTCAGGATAAACCTTGATTGACGCCGACTTCGGCGGTTAGCCTCCAAGCGATAACGAAGATAAAATAAATCGGGATGACAGGATTTGAACCTGCGACATCCTGCTCCCAAAGCAGGCGCGCTACCAAGCTGCGCTACATCCCGTTAATTCCGCTTTTTAGTATAGCCTGCTTTGAGTGAAACGGCTGTGCTCTAGCCTGACAAATCCCCCGGTTGGCGCTGCGCTGTTTCCAGAGGACGCTGCGCCAGCTAAATCACCCGGCAAAGTGACAATGGGTAAAAGCATCTGTAATAGTGACTAGGGGTCTTTATTGGAGATTAACCAAGTTAACCAATTAATGATTAACAGGACTTAGGCACTTGACGAGGTTTCAGCTAATTGCGAGATCTGCCCCGCTGTCGCTACGCCCCTTACTAAGCAGGAGCAAGGGGGAGATTTTTTCACTACTACTAGCGTCTCAAACTCTAAACTCCGTAGCTCATCAGTTAAATAGGGATTGGATGGCAACGAGGGAGAGGGGAATAGTGAAGTGACAGAGTTTGATCAGGCATCAGATCGGAGACTGGGAACGCTGTATGGCATTGGGGTGGGGCCAGGTGATCCAGAACTCATTACGCTAAAGGCGTTGCGGCATTTGCAAGCGGCAGCAGTGGTGGCGTTTCCAGCAGGCAGCGGAAATCGACCCGGCATGGCGCAGCAGGCGATCGCCCAGTGGCTGTCCCCCCAACAGATCCAGTTACCCCTAAGATTTCCCTATGTGCAGGATGAAGCCGAGCTGCAGGCGGCTTGGCAGCAGGCAGCAGCCCAGGTCTGGGCCTATCTACAGCAGGGAAAAGACGTGGTATTCGCCAGCGAAGGCGATATCAGCTTCTACAGCACCTTCACCTATCTGGCCCAAACCCTGCATCATTGCTATCCACAAAGTCAGATTCAAGCGGTTCCAGGGATCTGTTCGCCTCTGGCAGCGGCAGCAGTCCTGGGCATCCCCCTGACAATTCAGGCCCAAAACCTGGCCGTTTTGCCAGCCTTTTATGCCCCAGAACAGCTAGAGCAAGTAATTGCCTGGGCGGACGTTATTGTTTTACTGAAAATGAGTTCAGTCTATCAGCAGGTCTGGTCGATTCTGCAGCAGCATCAGCTTTTAGACCGCAGCTTTATCGTGCAGAATGCCACAGGATCGAATCAGGTGATCTATGCTGGTCTCAGTCAGCATCATGATCTAAAGCTGCCCTATTTTTCACTGCTGATTGTCCAGGTTCGCCAGCCAGCAATTCTGCAGCTACAGGGCGTCAGCGCAACTTTTTAAGGGCGATCGCGGTCAGTTTGTATAACTCGGCGGGGGTGACTAACCATTCTATGTTCTCTCGATTTTCGGCTCTAAAATCTGTTAACTATCGCCGACTATTAGGCCCGCTGCAGCAGCCAACCGGTATAGCCGCAGTCGTTTCGATTGGCATTCATGGGATTTTGTTTGCGGCCTCTCCCCAATTTTCCTCATTTTCACTGGCGTCTTTGGCCGAATCGGAGCCGATAGCCGATGAGCGCACGGTACCCTTAGTCGAACTAACGCCGGCTGAACAGCAACGTCTGCCTGATTTTTCGGGTAACTCCAATACTTTTTCGCTGCTGCCCCAGCCAGGTTCCCTAGCGCCTCTCCAGTCTCCTAATAGCACTGCTTCTGGTGCCACGCCCTACCTCTCCGACAGCCAGCCCTTACCTCCCAATCCTTTTTTCTACAATCCGCCCATAGGCAATACGCCTGTGAGAGGCAATCCTTCCAGTTCTCCGGGACGGACGGCAACACGAGGACGCTCCTCGCAGCAAACCCGTCGCTCAGGTCAGTCTCGACCTGAAACCACAGTTCAGTCGCGCTCGAATCAGCCCCGTAGCGGTTCAGTGACAGATGGCGTGGGAGAAATTACGGCTGAAGAACTGGATCAGCGCACTGTCGGGGTCGATAACCTACAAATTTCCACGCGCCCATCTCGCAGCGCTGATGACCTCAGATCACCCGGTTCATCCGCAACGCAGTCCACAGCCGGGAGTCAAGCTGCTGCTGGCGAAGAGGCTAACAGCGAAGCCGATCCCGCTAGCAGCCAAACGGATGCAGCTGCCTCTAATCCCCTAAAAGAGGAGCTAGAAGCACTTCAGACTGCCTATACCTATAGCGAAGCCGGTACCACCAGTGCAGCGGCAGAAACAACCTCAGCCAACTGGTTAGCTGAGTTTAAGTCTGAGTTAGAAATTGCTGAACTGCCGCTGCAGCCAGCGGCGGAAATTCCGATTGACTATCCTTTGCGGATTTGCCTGCCGGTACCGCCTGTCACTGCCCAAGTAGGCGTTGTTGTTTCGCCTGCAGGTGAACCCGTAGGCGAACCTACCTTGCTCAGGAGTACTGGCTATGCAGGCTTAAATCAGGCGGCTCTCCAGGCAGTAGGCAATGCTGACGTTGCGGCGGGCGACTCCTACCAGGCTCTTCGGTTTACTGTCCCCGTCCAATACTCTGAAGCAGAGTGCACCGACCCGCAAGCGCTGTCTCAAGGCGTTTCAGCAGAGTCTGACTAAAAGGCTGTCGGGACTTACGAATTTGACAAAGCCTGAATAACTGCTCGCAAGATTCCCCCGGCGATCGCCCCCTTATCGAGGGGGACAAAGGGGATCCTATCTCTGCCGCTAGCGTCTTGAATCTTGAGCTGCGTGACTCCTAATTGTTTTAAGCAACTGTTTTAGCAGTAGATCAAGCCGGAGCAAAACGCTGATGTAACGCACTATTAACTTTGTGAAGCATTAATTCATTTATCGTAGCGACTCGTAAGCAAGTGATATCTTGCTTTCATAACATTGACGAGTAAACGATATGAAAGCTGCTTTTTCTCGCACCGGACTGGGTCAGGCTCTAGGACTTGGCTTTATGATGGCTTTAGTCTGTGCCAGCCTAATTGGCCTGATGTTTTTTGAGAGTATGCCAAAGTAAGCTAGACCTTTTGCTGGTTTGGGTCAGATTCGCTTCAGCAGGCTCTTGCCGTGGGTATCGGTGCCGCAGGTTCGCAGCAGGCCGTAATCATCTATCAGGCGCTCAACGACTTTAGTTTTGTCGGGGCTAGGTCGCCAAATAGCAGGATTATCGTAGGCGTAGTAGGCTTCTGCCCCGTCGATGCCTAGCTGCACTGCAGCCTGAATTAAGTCTTCAGCAGAGCGGCGATAGCGGGCCGGATGCGCTAAAACAGCTAGGCCGTTCGCTTGCTGAATAGCATCAATGACTTTTTGCGCGGCGCGATCGCCTTCGCGGCGGCTGTGGCCCTGTAGATAGGGCTGGATGACGGGGTGATCAATATCAAAAGCGTAGCCTAGGATATGCACTTCGGCGTCTAATAGGGTGGCCGTGATCTCAACGCCTGACCAAAGGCGCGGTAGCGCTGCGCGTTTTCGAGCTTTACCTCTAACTGAGGCCGGATGACGCCACTGCCAGTCTTCCATCCAGGCTTTAGCGCGACGATAGCCTTTGACGGTGTGATGATCGGTAATCGCGTATTCTACGAGGCCAATAGAAATAGCCTGCTCCACCAGTGCTTCCGGCTCTAGCTGTCCGTCCGAGCAGAGCGTGTGCATGTGAAAGTTGTAGCTATTGGGACAGCTCTGAGCATCTACGGTGGCAAAGATTTGCTGAAGTTTCAGAGCGCCCCGCACTGCCACTGTCGAAACCAGGGCAGGATTAACCGCCATAATTAAACTAAGTTGACTTATCGCTTTTTTTATACTATATCCGCACTGGTAAAACGGCTAGCCCAATTCTTTGATTCATGCTCAAAGTAGCCCAAATAGCCGTGCAGATAAATTAGCGATTAAGCATTCAATAAGTAAATAGGCGCAGTTAAACAGAAGTAAATGTAGGCCGCGGTTGAGGAACGAAACCTAACACCCGCGCGGGTTACGCTGTCGCTGACCCATCCTACAAATAGTTAAGTCCACCTACTTAGAAACTGCGAAGACCGTTGAGTAGACGTTGAGAACAAGTATTAAGTCATTCTCAACGTCTGCCTGGAGCCTAAGCAGCATAGTTGAACAAGGTGTCCAAATAGACCCGCGAAGCGCGGCGATCGCCGTCGCTATTTTGCAACAGAAATAGAGAGAGCGCGGCTGAAAAGACGCGGTCTTGATCCCACGCAGGGTGAGTTTCTAGAAAGCATTTGAGCGATTCATGGAGTTCTTCAGGAATTTCAGCCAGGATACTAATCGTCGTGTTCATCAGGAACCTCAGAAATTACGGCATGGAGCAAATTTTCAGGCAGACAAATCTAAGTGCTTAGGGTTAGTGCTGACCGCCAGTGCTGACAAGTAGACAGCCCAAAGCAGCGCTGACCTAGCCTACGCTTGTGCTTTTCCCGAAGGTTTGGGAACAAAAATACAAGCTGAGGCCAAAGCGCTTTCATCTGGTGGTCGCATCATTGTGCGCTATGGGGGGGTAGGGTTGTCAATGTTGCGAAGCATTGCGAAACGCTTCAGACAAACTCAAGGTTTACGGAAGAATCAGGCATAGAAGCCTAGCTTCGTTACATTGCTTCACAAAAGATCGCTTTTTATGAGAGCTTAGCGGCCCTGTCTGAAAAATCCAGAGAAATCCGTGAGACTCTGATGCCAGCGTAAAAACCTGTGGAAAACGTCAGCTATCCTGTGGAAAACTTTAGGGAAAGCTGTGGAAACTCTGTGGAATAGATGGGGAAAACTCGGATAAAAAATAAGAAATGCAAAGTCCTCAGTTTTTGGGAAGTTTGTAAATTTTCCTGAGAAAGGACTTAATGCTGCCGGTAGCCCAGCGTTTCTGTCATAGCCCGATTAGCCCAGTGGCGGCAGTTTGAGCGGGGCCAAACCCAAGTAGGAAATTCCCTGGGGCGTGATTTCAAAGCGGCAAGGCAAAACTTCAACGCCCTGGGCGATCGCCAGTCGCAGGAGCTGCCCATACTCCGGGTCGGTTGTATCGCCAGGGGCAAACGACAGACAATCGGCTCGGTTAATGAAGTACAGCATTACCGCTCTTGCCTGCGGCAGCAGGGCCGTCAGCTCGCGCAGATGCTTTTGCCCGCGTGTTGTCACCGTGTCAGGAAACAGGGCACAGCGCCCCTGCGCCCAAGTGGTATTTTTAACCTCTACGTAAACTGGGACTGGCCCACCCGTCAGCAAAAAGTCAATCCGGCTTTTGCGATCGCGGCCATAGGGCACCTCAGGTTTAATTTCCGTGTAGGGTTCTAGCTGCGGAAAAAGTCTAGCTTCTAGGGCGGAGCGCACCACCCGGTTGGGCAAGGCTGTATTGATACCCACCCAGGTTGGCTCAGTATCGTTGACCTCAATTGCTTCCCAGGTGTATGCTAGCTTCCTCTTAGGATTGCCGCTGCGAGAAACCAAGACCCGACTGCCGCTTTGGCACACCCCCGTCATGGGTCCGGTATTGGGGCAGTGAGCAGTGATAGTGACGCCAGAATCCAGCTCAATGTCAGCCAAAAAGCGTTTATACCGTCGGACTAAGGTGCCCACATAGAGTTCTGGATAGCTGTAAAACCAAAATGACGACATCCCCACCCCACCACTGAGATCAACGCCCATCAGGGTGACACGGCAGCAGCCCGAATTCAAGCTCGGCAAAATTGAGATTTCCTTTTCCCAATCTGTGATTGACCACTCATGATGACCGCCAGATGTTCTTTGCTCGCCCGCGTTTTACTGATTTGCTGCTCAGTATCCTTGGCCGCCTGTACCCCCCAAGCAACCCCCGAAACCCAGGGTTCAGTGCCTGCAGATGCAGCCGCTGAGACATTGACGGTAGGAGCTATTCCCGATCAAGATCCTGAAAAGCTACAGCGGCTCTACACTAAGCTGGCAGACTACTTAGCAGCCGAGCTAGGCGTGCCGGTTGAGTATGAGCCTGTGATCGATTACGCTGCTGCCGTCACTGCCTTCAAGGTGGGCGACCTGGATTTGGTTTGGTTTGGCGGGCTGACCGGGGTACAGGCGCGGCTGCAGGTGGAGGGAGCAGAGGCGATCGCCCAGCGCCAGATTGACGCCCAGTTCCATAGCGTCTTCATTGCCAATACCGGCAGTGACCTAGCAGAAATCGACGACATTGCAGAGCTAACGCAGCTTAAAGAGCGCACCTTTACCTTCGGCAGCGAGTCTTCAACGTCGGGGCGGCTAATGCCCCAGTATTTCTTGCAGCAGGCCGGGATAACGCTGGCTGATTTCCAAGGAGAAGTCGGCTTTTCAGGTAATCATGACGCCACTATTAAGCTAGTGGAGGCTGGCACTTATGAGGCCGGAGCACTCAACGAGCAGGTCTGGGAAGCTCGTCTAGCGGAAGGGGCGATCGATCCTGAAAAAGTGGAGGTGATTTGGCGCACTCCGGCCTACTATGACTATCACTGGGTCATTAATCCAGCCGTTAAGGCGGAATACGGCGAAGATTTTGTCGAAAAGGTACAGGCGGCTCTGCTCCAGCTTGACCCTAGCAATCCAGAACATCAGGAAATTCTAGAGCTGTTTGGGGCCGAGCGGTTCATCCCAACTCAAAACAGCAACTACGATCAGATTGAGCAGGTGGGCCGAGAGATTGGCAAGATTCAATAGCTATCATGCGGCCCCTCTTTGAGCTAAGACAGGTAAGCTGTCGGTTTGGTTCGCTATCCGCCTTAGCAGATATTTCCCTGCAGATCTACCCGCAAGAGCGAGTGGCGCTAGTGGGGCCAAGCGGCGCGGGCAAAAGCACCCTGCTGAGTCTGCTAAACGGCGCATTAGTGCCCTCTGAGGGCGAAGTTTGGGTGCTAGGGCAGAACCTGGCGGCAGCGACGAGTCGCCAGCGGCGGCAGATCCAGCGCCAGATCGGCATGGTTTATCAGCAGCACCATTTAGTCAGCAATTTGTCAGTCATTCACAACGTCAATGCCGGACACCTAGGGCGTTGGCCGCTGTGGAAAGCGCTCTGGTCGTTGCTCTGGCCGCTACAGGTCAACTCGGCAGCGCAGGCTCTGGCCCAAGTAGGCATTGCTGATAAGCTCTATGCTAGAACCGATCGCCTCTCAGGCGGGCAGCAGCAGCGGGTAGCGATCGCCCGCGTACTGGTGCAGAATCCAGCCGCTATCCTAGCTGATGAGCCGATTGCTAGCGTTGATCCGGCGCGATCGCAAGAAGTAATGAACTTACTACGCCACCTCAACGAGACGACAGGCAAAACCTTGGTTATCAGTCTGCACGACATCAATTTTGCCCGGAGTCACTGCGATCGCATTGTGGGCCTGCGCAATGGCAAAATCCTGTTTGACTGTCCGGCAGCCAAGGCCAGCGATCGCCTGTTTAGCCAGCTTTATGCCTTGTCTCCAGTCGGCGGTAATTAATCGCAAATAGCGGCAGCTATAGGTTTCTGGCCTCATACCGTTTGCCTGAGCCAAGACTCAACCAGAATGGATTTTTTGCGTCAGTCAGCCACGCCCGCTCAGCCCAATTTTTCTTCGCGCCTAAGAACGGGGCGAACAGCTTGGTTCGGCATAACGGTGACAGCGATCGCCCTCTCTCTGTACCTGACGGGTTGGGGCCAGCGATCGCTAGTTAACTGGGGGGGCTGGCCGCAATTTTGGCAGTTCATTCAGGCCAGCCTCCGGCCTGAACTAGCGCCAGAATTTCTCGCTCTGACGGGTAAAGCCACCCTCATTACCCTGGCCTATGCAGTTTGCGGCACCTTGCTCAGCCTGCTGATTGGTCTGGGAGCAGGCATTTTGGCTTCTGCCGTTTGGTGGCGGACACTGCAGCCTCAGCGCCAGCGTTTTGGGCAGCCTCTTTGGCTGACAATTCGGGCTTTTCTAGCCGTACCGCGTGCCATTCATGAGCTGATTTGGGGTCTTTTCTTCCTCAATATTCTGGGGCTAGATCCGCTGGTGGCGGTGCTCGCGATCGCGGTGCCCTTTGGTGCCATTGTCGCGAAGGTTTTTTCCGAAATTTTAGATGAAACGCCCCAGGAACCCCTGCAGGCGCTGATTAGTGCCGGCACGCCGCCCCTGAATGCTTTGCTCTATGGCCTACTGCCGCAGGCACTCCCCAATCTGCTGTCCTACAGCTTTTACCGCTTTGAGTGTTCGCTGCGCTCGGCAGCCATTCTTGGCGTAATTGGCGCTGGCGGGCTGGGCTACCAGATCCTGCTCAGCCTGCAGTCTCTCCGCTATGAAGAACTGTGGACAAGCTTCTACGCCCTGATCTTACTCAACGGTGCCGTAGACACCTGGAGCGGCTGGCTGCGGCGGCGACTGGGATTTACGAGCCGATTGGATTTGCACACGCGACGGGGCCGTCAGACAGGTGGAGGAAAGAGCAGAACATTGGCTCTTGGCGGGGGAAAGACCTCAGAAGCTGGGCTGTCTAAGGCCCTGACGGCAGAGTCCGCCAGTACCGTTCTCGAACCAAACCCGCAAAAACCGCAATACTCTTATCTTTCTGCCTCTTCCCGCCGCGCCTCTTCTCCTCTTGTCTCCTTATCTCTCTTCGTTCTCGCCCTCGTCATTCCCCTTAGTTTCTGGAGCCTACAGCTAGACTGGAGCCAACTCTGGAGCGATCGCACCGGCAGGCTGCTCTGGGAAATTCTGGTTCAGGCTAGACCAGAGCCGCTGACAGGCAAGCAGTTGCAAATGCTGGCGGGGCTGGCGGCACAGACGGTGGCGATGTCGGTCTTAGGGATTGCGCTGGCAGGACTCGGCGGCATTGTCTTTTCCTTTCTGGCAGCACAGACGATTTGGCGAGCAGGGGGAGTGCTGCAGCCTGTCGGACAGGGCGATCGCCAAAATTTAGGCGGCTGGTGTGTCCTGGGGCTAAGTCGGCTAGTCCTGTTGGTGAGCCGCGCAGTGCCGACGCCTATTTGGGCGCTGGTGCTTCTCTATATATTATTTCCAGGAATTTTGCCGGGAGCGATCGCTTTGGGGCTGCACAACTTCGGCATCCTGGGACGGCTGATGGCTGAAGTGAACGAAAATATCGATGACAGGCCAGTACGATCGCTGCGATCGCTGGGTGCTTCTGCAACGCAAACGATTTTGTACGGCATCCTGCCAGAGAACGGGCCGCGCTTCATAGCCTACATTCTCTACCGCTGGGAAGTCTGCCTGCGAGAGACGGTTGTAGTTGGACTGGTGGGTGCGGGCGGCCTAGGGCGACTGATGACCGAGCAGTTAAGCAGCTTTGATTACGCTGGCCTCACGGTGACGCTGGGCGGTTTCGTGCTGCTGACTTTTGGGGTTGATCTTGTCAGTGCCGCCATGCGGCGATCGCTCAAAAGCTAAAAGCTTAATTTCATCAGAATTAATCCCCAGCTCCTGTACTTTGCAAAGTCGCGATCAAATCAAAGGCAGACAGGGCTGAAGTATTTACTCTGCTGGCTCTTTCAGTAAATCGCGCAGACGCTGGCTAAAAATGAACCTAGAGAGCAGCCCGTACATTGATCCTAAACTCCGGATATCTGCCCCTGAAAGAAGTTTAGACAGTGATCTGCTGAAACCTGGACAAGTCAGAGATCTCCCCCGCGGAATCTAAGTCTAATGGCAGAGGTTGAACATCCTCTCCCCCAACTATTTTATGAAGAAACGTTAAACCTTAGATTAAAGGGAATCAAAGATGAAAATTCGTTTCAATCAGGCTGTTCAGAGCGTTGCGGCACTGGCAGGCACGCTAGGTTTAGCGATCGCCTCTCCGGCGGCCTCTGCGGCGGAGATTGCACAATCCAATTTGCTGCTGGCGGACGACCACACTGAGGAAGTCGATCCGACCGATCCGATGGATCCGCTGCAGCAGCCTGAGCCGATGGATCCGATGGACGAAATGGAGCCCGCTGATCCCACTGAAGACGACCTGACCGCCCCTAGCGATCCGCTGCAAGAGCCGGAGCCGATGGATCCAATGGGCGAGATGGAACCCGTGGATCCCACTGAAGGAGATTTAACGGAGCCGGCTGACCCCCTACAGGATCCAGCAGGAATGGATCCGATGGAAGACACGGATACAATGGACGAAATGGATCCAATGGAAGAGATGGATCCGATGAACGAAATGGAGGAAACCGAGCCGCAGGCGGTTGATACCAGCAGCATGAACATTGTTGAGGTGGCTTCTAGCAATTCTTCCTTCAACACGCTGGTTCAAGCTGTTCAAGCGGCAGAACTGGCCAATACCCTATCTGGAGAAGGTCCCTTCACCGTTTTTGCTCCCACTGATGCCGCCTTTGCCGATCTCCCGACGGGCGCTCTAGATCTGCTGCTGCTGCCAGAGAACCAAGATCTTTTACAGCGTGTTCTGCAGTATCACGTCGTTCCTGGCGAAGTAACCTCTGGCGAACTCTCTACGGGTAAGGTGGAATCTCTCAATGGCGGACTGGCTGTGTTAGTAACTGATAGCAGCGTAATTATCAACGACGCCAGCGTGGTTCAGCCTAATATTCAAGCTAGCAACGGGGTGATTCACGTCGTCAGCCGGGTGCTAATGCCCCGTGAACTGCGCGACGATATTGTGGCGCGTCTAGGCAGTTAGATTGGATTTCATTGTCTAAACCTTCAGCATAAACAGGCGCTGAAATCTTGATTTCGGCCCAGATTAGCTATTAGGCAAACTCGTAATTTAATTTGAAGCAGGTGCGGAAGAACTTTCCGCACCTATTTTGTTGACTTGCGAGTGCGGCCTAGGTAAGCGAAAATCGCTACAGAAAAATTTGTCTCAGATCGCTAATCTCTCAAAGCTCAACCCAGCTAAACACCCACTTTATGGATTTAAAGGCGCTGATTCGCAACGTCCCAGATTTTCCCAAACCGGGAATCACCTTTCGAGATATCACTACGCTGCTAGCCAACGCGGAGGGACTGCAATCTGCGATCGACAGCATGGCTGAGAAATGCGCCGATCTAGCCCCGGACTATATTGCTGGAATTGAGTCCAGGGGCTTTATTTTTGGCATGCCTCTGGCTTACAAAATGGGGCTAGGCTTCGTGCCTGTACGTAAGCCAGGTAAGCTGCCAGCGGCGGTTCACTACGCCGAATACGAATTGGAATATGGCAGAGATGCCCTTGAGATTCATCAAGATGCTTTCCCGCCCGGAAGCAGGGTATTGGTAGTAGATGACCTCATCGCCACGGGTGGCACCGCCTCAGCAACCGCTAAACTGATTGAGCAGTCCAACAGCCAGCTAGTCGGATTTGGCTTTATCATTGAACTCACATTCCTCGCAGGGCGTCAAAGATTGCCAAAAGTCCCAATCGTGACGCTGGTTCAATATTAAAGTTAGAAATCTGGTATGACCTCTACTCGGTCTTCTCAAGCGTCCAATAAGCTCTCTGACCTTAATCTGGCTACCAAAAGCTTTTTGACTAGCGACACCACGCTTTATGTTGTCAAGCGGATTTTGCAAGCCTTATTGACGCTGCTGCTCGCCTCAGCCTTGAGCTTCTTTGTGATTCAGCTCGCTCCGGGTGACTTTTTGGCCGCTCAACGACAGAACCCTCAGATTTCAGCCGAAACCATTCAGCAGCTAGAAGCCCAGTTTGGCTTAGACAAACCTATTTGGCAGCAATATTGGCGCTGGCTGGTTCAGGTTGTAACGCAGCTCAACTTTGGCATTAGCTTTGCCTATCAGCGCCCGGTGATTGAAGTGCTGTGGGAGCGCATTCCCAACACGCTGTTGCTTTCGATCGCTTCTATTATCGTCACCTGGGCGATCGCGCTGCCTTTGGGCATCCTCAGCGCCGTCAAGCAAAACCAGCTCGCCGATCGCATTTTGCGCGTGGTGAGCTATCTTGGGCAGGGCTTTCCTACCCTGATTACCGGCCTGCTGCTGCTGTTTCTGGCCCAAAGCACCGCGCCTCTGTTCCCGGTGGGAGGGCGCACCAGCATTAACCACGCCGATTTAACCTGGCTGGGTAAAGTGCTAGATGTGGGCTGGCATTTGATTTTGCCGACCCTGGCTCTCAGCATTACCAGCTTTGCGGGTCTACAGCGAATCATGCGCGGGCAGCTTCTAGACGTGCTGCGGCAAGACTATATTCAAACAGCCAGAGCTAAGGGCTTACCGGAGAACCGGGTGATTTATGTTCATGCGCTGCGGAACGCAGTGAATCCGCTGATTACGCTTTTAGGCTTTGAGTTTGCGGCCCTCTTGGGGGGTGCCTTTATTACGGAAAATTACTTCAACTGGCCGGGGCTAGGGCGATTAATTCTGCAGGCGGTGCAGGCTCAGGATTTGTACCTGGTAATGGCTAGCCTGATGATGGGCGCAGTGATGCTGATTGTCGGTAACCTGCTGGCGGATTTGGCCTTAACATTCGTTGATCCCAGAATCAAGCTAACGGAGATGAACTAAGCGATCGCCCCAAGCTGCTAAAGCCCCTGATTGTATATCGACTATGTTTTCTAAGAGCTATTACCTGCTGCGCTCCAATATAGATGGCCGCTACCTAGCCGCGCGACCGCGTACGGACGAAGCGTCAACTGGCAGTTTTCTCCTCCTGTTTCAAGCAGATTATGAAGCTATGAGCTATCTCAACACTCACGCAGAGGATATAGCTGAGCGCTTTGCCCTAGAGCCAGTTTCAGGAACGCAGCTCACTCAGGTCATGGATCGCTGGAGCTTTCGCGGCGTGGGATTGGTGAAAGATCCGTTGACGCCGCAGGTTGAGTTTATGGTGCGCGATCGCGAGCCTTAGCTTTTTAAGACATCTGAGCTGCAATTTCGTCAGTCTTCGCCGCCATTACAAAGTCATTTTTGTGCAAGCCGTTAATGGCGTGAGTCCACCACGTCACCGTCACCTTGCCCCACTCGGTCAAAAGCGCCGGGTGGTGTCCCTGCTCCTCAGCAGCTTCGCCTACCCGCTGGGTAAAGGCCAGCGCCTGCTTGAAATCGGAGAATTTATATGCCCGTGAAAGCCGCTTTTCACCATCCTGCTCCTGAATTTGCCAGTCTGGAATCTGGGGCTTGAGCTGCTGAATTTCCGCTTCGGTGATGGGCGGAGAATCGCCTGTGCAAGCACTACATTTTTGCTGCGCTAGGTTGTCAGCCATCGATTTTCTCCCAATTTACTGTTAGCTCCAGCTCACCTTACGGAGAACAAAAGCTCTGATCTAAATGGTTTTAACCCCGGGTGGACGACGCTGAGGTTCTAACCCAGAAAACAATTGCGATCGCCTACATTTGATCATATCTAGGCAGGGAAATCATCTTCAATCAGTCATAGAAACTTAGCTGCGCTGACTAGCCCCCTGCAGGGCCAATAGATGACTAGCACGCTGGGCTATGCTAATAACTTCCTGACGGTTGAGCTTGCCCTGGGCGCTGCGGGGAAGTCGGCTTACCGCAATCCAGCGTTTGGGATGCTTGTAAGCAGTGAGTTGGGGAGCGATCGCCCGCTTGATCGCCGCCGCTGAAACACTGGCCTGAGTCGGCACATAAACCGCCGTTACCGCTTGTCCCCAATCCGGATCGACTAGACCGATCACGCACAAATCCCGCACCAAGCCGGTTGCTCGGATAGTTGCCTCGACCTCTGCCGGAAACACCTTTTCGCCGCCGCTGATAATTTTGTCGCTGTGGCGCCCGACGACATGCAGATAGCCTGCCGCATCCAAAAATCCTAAATCGTCGGGTCGAAAAGAGAGACTCTCTGGCTGAGAATTGGAGCTTGAAAAATGGGGATAGTAGCCCAAATGGAGCGATCGCGCCTGGATCGCTATCTGTCCCACTTGTCCAGCAGGTAGAGAACTGCCAGCCTTTCCTAAAATCTCTATCCGAGCGTGGGGCAGTAGTCTACCGCTACTGGTGTTATCTGCAAAAAATTCTGCTGGCAGCAGGGTGGCAATTTGAGCCGCTGTTTCAGTCATGCCGTAGGTCAAGGCCAGCGGAATTTGCTGCTGCCGCGCCTGCGCTAGGAGCTGCGGCCAAGCGGGAGCACCCCCCAGCAAAACGGCCTGAAAGCGTCCTAGCCAGTCGGCCACAACCTCACCTGTATTCAGCAAGCGCTGCAGTTGGGTAGGTACTAAGGAAATAAAGCAGTCAGCCGGATTTGCCAGCAGTCGGTTGCCCTGCTCTAGCGACTTAAAAGGCTGAACCACCAGTCGCCCCCCTGAAATGAAAGACCTAAGCGCCTGCATCAGGCCGCTGACATGATAGAGCGGCAGCGTGCAGTAGGTGCTAACTGAGGCAACCTGAAAGTGCTGCTGAAAGCCCTGAACTGCTTGCCATAGGGTTTCCCAGGTATGGACAGCAAACTTAATTCGCCCAGAAGAACCGCCCGTGGGAATACAAACCCTGAAGCCTATTTGAGACATTGGCAAGGACGACTGTTGGACTGCAGCAATAGGCGATCGCCCCCAGACCTGAACAGGCCCAACCTGCTGGGCTACCTGCTGCCACTCTTGGGCTTGCCAGTCGGGATTGGCTAAAAATAAGGTGGCTTCACAGCGACATGCCGCCATGAAACCGGCCAAAAAGAGAACGGGATCGGCTTCTGCCAAGAGAACTTGCGGCTGCCGGAGCTGAGTGACCTGCTGCGATCGCGCCTCAACCGCCTGCCAGAATCGCTGGCTATCAGCCCCAATCAGCCAGTCATCGCCCCAGCGCTGCTGGAGCAGAGCTGCCGCACTCACAAACTCTGCCATAGCTGCTCAAAGTCGGAATCAAACGAGTCGGCAAACCACTGCTGGGTGCCAAAGCCCAAGGCATAGGGCAGAGAACTTGCTTCTGGATAAAGCTGAGTGACTAAGGCTAAAACAGCCTGCCGGGCAACGGGGGTTTCAAACACTGAGGAAAAAATTAGGCGATCGCGGCAGCTTTGACAAAACTGGTAAAGTGGCTCCGGCAGACCCGCGATCGCCGCTTTCACCACAAATAATCCCGGCCAGCCCTGGTCATAGCAGTATTTGAGATCTTTTAGCGTAGCAACCGACTCGTCTAAGGCAATAGGGGTCTGATAGCGATCGCTGAGCTGCCGCATTTCTTGAAGTCGATCAGGCGGTAGGGGCTGTTCTAAAAATTCAATCTGCAGGCGATCGCAGGTCTGTAGCCAGGTCTGCGCCTGCTCAAACGTCAGGCCGCCGTTAGCGTCCAGTCGCAGCTTAGCTGCCGGGGGCAATTTCTCGGCTAGCTTTTCCAATTCACTCAGTTCGTCAGCGATCTCGGCTACGCCAATCTTCCACTTGAAGGTGCGGTGGCCGCTCTGCCAGAGCGGTTGCCACGCGGTCTGCGCCTCAGCGCCAGTCGGCAGCAAGCCACAAATAGTCTGCGCCGTAAATTCAGCCCTTGGCTTTTGCCCTAGCTGAGCCGCTGCTGCACCAAAGCCAAACTGACAGGCAGGTAGAGTGTGGGGTATCTGGGCGATCGCCGCCGCCGTCACCGCTGACTGCTGACGGCAAAGGTCCAACGCCTCGGCCAGGGTTTCAGTACCAAACCAGGGCAGCGTCGCAATCTCGCCATAGCTCACCTGGCCCGCTTCATCCCACAGCCGCAGAATGATCCCCTCTCGCAGTGTCCAGGCGCCATGCCGGGTCTGCAGCGGTTGGCGAAAAGGACGGCGGTAAGGGCGAAACTCACAGCGGTAGAGCATGGGGAATCAGAAAGCCCAGGCAGAGCAGCAGGCCGCTCCAGAAGTGAAAGGCGATCGCTACAAACTTGGCGTCATGGACTCGTGTCGGCTGATTATGGTAGCGGCGCACGTGCTGACACAGCCGCACTACCGGCAGCAGGCTCGCCAGCACCAGCAGCGTCCACGCTGGGAAAAAGCCCAGCCCTACAAAAGCGATCGCAATAGCAAACACGCTGCCGCCGATCCAGGGCAGCAGCAGCGCCCCGCGCCAGGTACCCATGCGGACAATGGGCGATCGCTTACCCGCCGCCAAATCATCTTCTACCTGATGAAAGTGGGAGCAAAACAGCACCAGCGATGTAGTAATGCCGATAATCACCGAAGCGGCTAGCCCCGTCACCGACCAGGTTTGGGCCTGACTGTAATAGGCCGCGCCCACGCCCAGCGGCCCAAAGCTGAAGAAGCAAAGAATTTCTCCTAGCCCCTGATAGCCCCAGCGAAAAGGCGGCCCCTGATAGACATAGCCCAGCAGGCAGCAGAGCAGAATCAGCCCCAGCACCGTAAAATCTCGCTGCCACAGGGCGATCGCTAAGATGCCGCATATTCCCAGCGCCAAGACAAGATTGCTCAGCCAGAACACCAACGAGCGGCTGCGGGTCAAATTCACCACCGAATGAGCTTTGTTAACGTCAATGCCGGTGTCTGAGTCAAACACGTCGTTGCTGAGATTTTCCCAGGCCAAAATCAGGATGGCGGCAAGCAAAAAAATAGTGAAGATGCCTGGATGAAATATCCGGGTTTCAAAGAAAGCCACTGCCGTGCCGACACAGATAGGCATCACGGCAACGCTATACATGGGGGGCTTAATCGCCGCTAGCCAAAGTTTCTTGTTATTGGGCTGAACCGTCTGTAGGGTCATGCTCTCTAAGCAGTATGTCAGCAGATTTATAAAAAGTCGTAATCCTATTCAGGCTTAGCATAGCGCTCTGCTGGTCAGCCTCATGTTTCATATCGTAAATTTGCCAAGCTCTAGAGCGCCTGCCGCAGCGCCGCCAGATCTCCACCGCAAATAGCCTTGACATGGCGGGTAATCTTCTCAATCTCCCAGTGCCACCACTGCATCTCTAGCAGGGCCGCCACCACATTGGGTTCAAATCGAGGGCGAATCAGATTTGCCGGATTGCCCCCTACGATCGTGTATGGCTCAACATCTCGCGTCACCACTGCCTTAGCCGCCACAATCACGCCGTCACCTACATGTACCCCCGGCATCAAAGTCGCCCCGTAGCCCAGCCAGACATCGTGGCCGATCACCGTATCGCCTTTGTCGGGCCAGGTTTCCGGCATAGCTTCCTCCCAGCCATTGCCAAAAACCGGAAAAGGATAGTTGGTGAACCAATCGGTGCGATGATTGCCCCCATTCATGATGAAGGTGACCCCTGAGGCGATCGCGCAAAATTTGCCAATGATCAGCTTGTCGCCAATAAAGTCAAAGTGGTAGAGCACGTGGCGCTCAAAGCCTTCTGGATCAACAGGATCGTCGTAATAGGTATAGTCACCAACGAGAATATTAGGATTGGTAATAATGTTCTTCAGGTAAACCAGCCGCGACTGCCCGGTGATTGGGTGCTTGGCCGTGGGGGAAGGCCCTTGCTGCGTTGCCATAGCTTTTTTATTTAGTTGTAGCAGCAAATGTTTGCGGCAGTTTGCTAGATTGGCAAAGCGATTTGTTTGAGCCGCTGTGATGAAAAAGCCACCTCTGCTGCTAACGATTGGAACGGCACTTTTGCTGATTGGCGGCGGTGCTGGAGCTTACTGGTTTTTATCTCGCCGTTTAGGACTGTCAGCAGACTTGCCCGCCGGCATTGAGGTGATTCCTGATGAGGCATCCCTGGTAGTCAGCGTTAGCACCGATGAGCGGCAGTGGCAGCGGCTACGCCAGTTAGGCACCCCTGAAACGCAGGCCCAATTCGACCAGACCTTAGCGCGCTGGCGCGATCGCCTCTTGACCACCCAGGGCTATTCGTTTCAGCGCGATATAGCCCCCTGGGTAGCCGATGAAATCACCTTTGCCCTCCTGCCGCCGTCAGAAGCGGATGCTACCGAAAGTCTGCCGCCCGCCAATAGCCTAGACATACAGCAGCCCCTGATCGCTGTCCTCCCGATTGCCGACCCGCTGCAGGCCCAGGCCCTGCTAGGCACTTCAGAATCACCAGCAGAAACGGCGGCCTCTACGCCTGAAACGGCTGAGTCAGCTACCGCATCAACGCCAACGACGGCTGAAACCGAGGCGATCGCCACCAGCGAATATCGCGGCGTCAAGGTGCTGGAGTTTGAAGGCGAGCAGGGCGATCGCCTGTGGGCGGCTGTTTTAGATGCTCAGTTTATCGCGATTACCACAACGGCAGCGGCGGCTGAAACCGCTATTGACACGTTCAAAGGCGGTGAGTCAATGGCTGATTTACCCCAGTATGCTCGCTCTTTTGCTCAGGTCGTCAACGCTCAGGCGTTTGCCAAGTTTTACGTCAATTTGCCCGTATTGAGCGAATCAGTCGCCACCAGCGCTCAGCCCCCAATTCCCCCCGGCAGCCTGCAGCTCTTTCAGGACAGCCAGGGCCTAGTCGGCACGGTAGAAGTTGCCGCCGATGGCTTACGCATCAGCAGCCTGAGCTGGCTAGCTGCTGGCAGCGATCGCACCTACACCGTCAGTAACGAAGCTGGCGAGATGTCTCGACGCCTCCCCGCTGAAACAGCCGTTATGGCCTCAGGCGGCAACCTGCAGCAGTTCTGGCAAGACTACAGCGAAGGCGCTACCGCTGGCGCGCTCCTACCGTTTGATCCCAATAACTTGAGGGTGGGGATCAAAACCACGCTGGGCTTGGATGTCGATGCTGATTTGATGCCGTGGATGGCAGGGGAGTTTGCGCTGGCGGCACTGCCCGCCCCGTCAAGTGAGCAATCAGGCAGTCTCCCCGTTGACTTTGTCTTTTTAGTGGAAGCGAGCGATCGCACGGCTGCCGAGGCGACTCTGGCCCAGCTTGATCAGGTGGTAGCCGATCGCTATCGGTTTCAGGTAGAGGCAGACAAAACTGAGGGGCAGTCGATTACCCGCTGGACATCCGCCCTCCAGTCAACCACGTTTGCTCACGGCTGGCTGGAGGGCGACACCGTATTTTTGAGCATGGGAGCCAATGCGACTGAAGCCGTTGCTAGCCAAGCTAAGAGCCTGGCCGAAACCGCTCAGTTTCAGAACGTGATCACGGCTGATCTCAGCGCCAATAACGGTCACTTTTTCGTTGATTTGCAGCAAATAAAGCGCCTACAAAAAGACCTGCTACCCGACCTGAGCGAGAGCCAACAGCCGTCAGTATTAGAAGCTATCCAAACGATTGGAGTCACCACGGCGATCGCAGACGAGCGCAGCATTCTTTACAATGTTTATGTCAAATTAGCGAAGGGTAAGCGTCCGGGGAATTTACCTGAGACTACTGATGCGGTACCCAGTTCTCCCCAAACCGAAGCATCTACCCCCACCGAAGCTGAAGAATAAAGAAAACTCGCTGCTGTCTTGGAGCCATCGGTAGCATAATAGACATACTGAAATTCAACCAAGTGCTCATGGATCTGGTGACTTTGCAAGGCTGGCTAGATAACGCGGCTTTCGCTATTCTCTTTGTCACAATGCTGATTTACTGGAGCGGAGTGGCTTTTCCCGGCGTTCCTTTTTTGGCCACGACAGGCCGCTTAGGAATGGCCGTAGCCAATCTCTGTATTGCTGCTTTGCTAACGGCTCGCTGGATTGAGGCCGGTTACTTCCCCCTTAGCAATCTGTACGAATCTCTCTTTTTCTTAGCCTGGGGCATTACGGCGATGCATCTAGTGGCAGAGAGCATGAGCGGTAGTCGCCTAGTGGGAGCCATCACCGCTCCGGTGGCAATGGCAATTACGGCCTTTGCAGCTATCACTCTGCCTGGGCATATGCAAGTATCTGAACCTCTAGTGCCAGCCCTGAAGTCTAACTGGCTCATGATGCACGTCAGCGTCATGTTGCTGAGCTACGCGGCTTTGCTAGTAGGTTCCTTGTTGGCGGTGGCCTTTCTGATTGTGACACGAGGCCAGCCTGTAACCCTCAAAGGCAGTTCTGTCGGCACAGGGGGTTTTCGCCAAGGACGGTATCAGCTCAAGCGAGCTGGTGAAGTCACGGCTGAAAACGTTCCGGCGAATCAGGCCCTGACGCTAGAGGCGGCGGGAGGAGCTACTGCCGTTCTAGACAGGCCCAAGACAGATACAGAAACCGACCAACCCTTGTCACCCCAGCGCCTAACTCTGGCTGACACCCTCGACAACATTAGCTACCGCATTATCGGCTTAGGCTTTCCGCTGCTGACTATCGGCATTATTGCCGGGGCCGTGTGGGCCAACGAAGCTTGGGGATCCTACTGGAGCTGGGATCCGAAAGAAACCTGGGCGCTAATTACCTGGCTGGTCTTTGCCGCCTATCTGCACGCTCGCATCACTAAAGGCTGGCAGGGAAGACGCCCCGCCATTTTAGCCGCCTCCGGCTTTGCCGTAGTTTGGATTTGCTATTTGGGCGTCAACATTTTAGGCAAGGGACTCCACAGCTACGGTTGGTTCTTCTAAACCTATTGGCTATCACTCTCACTCGCATCTTCGCCGACCACCTGAACCTTACCGTCTTCCGAGATGTTGACGATTGTCAGGCTGTCTCGCTGCTCGGTTGGGCCGGTATTAATCTGTAGGCGCTCAGAAGCATCTTCTAGCGTGTCCGCATCCCAGACGGAGAGGGTTTCTCCCAGTGCTTCGGATAGGTCTCCGGTAGAGCGGCCCGTAGTTTGCAGCGAGGCGGTACCTCCCTGCTGGGCAATCGCCGGGGCTGAGAGTCCTAGAAATGTTCCAATAGCCAAACCAGCTAGCCAAAATCTCCGTTTACGCATTACAGCTACCTCCTTGAATCTAGAGGGAACCTAGTGAGCCAGAAGAATTGAGCCGCGATCGCAGCATCATGATCCGGTCTCTAACTCCATTTAAGCGAAACTGACTGAGGCCAGGATGAGACTGAGCTAAAAGTTGAGCTATTTTGCGGCATTCACCAACTCAGGCCACGCTGGCAAACAGCGTATCGAGCGATCGCGGTTCTGCTTTTTCCTCAGCCACAATCTCAACAATTTTATTATTGGCTTCCGGCTGAAATAGAGCCTCTACGCAGACTTCAGCCACCTTTTGCCGGGGAATATTGCCGTCAGATAAAGTATCTGCTCCTTCCATCACTAAAGGTCGCTGATCGTTTTCATTGCGCAGCCCGCCGGGTCGCACGATAGTGTAGGTCAATCCACTTTGTTGGATGTAGTCTTCAGCCTGCTTCTTCCAGTACAGAATCAGCCAGAACAGGTTGAGCGGGTGGAAGAACTTTGACACGCAGAGGGAAGAGACAATCACAAAGCGGTCTATATTCTGAGCCGTGGCAGCGTCAACTAGGTTTTTAGTCCCCTCGTAGTCCACCTTGTAAGGCCCAGTAGGATCTAGGCTGGGGCTGGCTCCCGTCGCACAAATCACGGCGGTGCAGTCCTGCAGAGCCGGACGTAATGTCGCTGGTTCCAGCACGTCTCCTACCGCCACTTCAACGCCGGTGGGTAGAATTCGCTTGGCTTTATCTGAGTCACGCACTAAGGCTTTGACGGCAATCTGGCGATCGCTCAGCGTTTGCACAATGCGTCTGCCCGTTTCCCCTGTTGCCCCTGCCACCAAAACTTTCATACTGACTAGCCTCTAAAACTAAATAAATGCTAAATTTGCTTTCTTACTCAGTAAACCTAAAGCACTGGCTAAAATCTTCAATCAGAAGACGGAAACTGTAGCCTGGACTGCATCTCTAGAGGGCAGAATTTTGTTAAAGCAAGACTGTGGACTTGGGGTTAATCACTTTAGAGAAAGCTCAGTTTATAGAGGATGCAGAGTTTTGATTTCTCCGTATATCAACGATGGTGACGTAAAATTTGCCTACGCTATGCTGAAGCAGTTTGGTAAACCAGCAGAAAATTCAGAGATCAGCAGACATGCAAAATTAGGTATACCTAATTTTTAAAATCTCAGCGTAAAATGCATGGTTCAGACTGAATAACCAATAGACCCACTTAAGCATCTTCTAATTTGCAAGCATAAGCAACTTTCTATAGCATCTATGCAGTCTCCATCTACAAAACGTCCTTCTCCTGAATTCTCTGAGCAGATTCTCGACGCGGTATCGGGACTCATTGATCGCACAGACGTTGCCGAAGAGGGTATCCCCCTGAAAAATTCGGCTCCTCTGCAACTGCAGGGACACTACGTGGGTCATATGACAATGTCTGCTGATGCCGAGACAGTCGCCCAGTATCTAGATGCGCATCAGGGTTGGTTTCGCCGCTGTGCTCATCCCATGCAGGCAGATGTTCTCAGCACTAACGGCTACGCTCTGACTATTGGCCGCTTTGGGGCGCTGGACTATGAAGTCGAGCCTAAAATTGGCCTGCATTTGCTGCCCCAAGAGCAGGGCATCTATCGCATTCAAACCATTCCGGTACCTGGATATAAGCCTCAGGGCTATCAGGTGGATTTTCAGGCAGCGATGCGGCTAATTGAGGGAGCTGGAAATGACACCCCCAACGCCTTGACTCAGGTTGAATGGGAACTTAATTTGCTAGTTGACCTGCAGTTTCCCCGCTTTATCCAGGCTCTGCCACGCTCAGTGGTAAAGAGTACGGGCGATCGCGTGCTGAATCAAATTGTCCGTCAGGTTTCCAACCGCCTGACCCACAAAGTCCAGGAAGATTTTCATACCACGCTGGATCTCCCCCTGCCGGAACAGCGAAAATCCCGCTTTTGGCAGCGGCGGCGCTCTGGCGAAAACGCCTAGCTCCAGCCCGTCTTAGCAAGGTCACACTAGTAGAGATAGGCTTTCATTTGGCCGCGACCCTTGAGTTCAATCGGGCCGCGGCTTTCAAACTCATACTGGTGCTTGAGGCGCAGATAGGTGGCTTCACTTACCTGAATCCGATCCAAAACGCCGTGAGATTCCATACGGCTAGCCACATTCACCGTATCGCCCCAAAGGTCATAGCTAAACTTTTTAATACCGATCACACCGGCCACCACCGGGCCGGTATTGATGCCAATGCGGCTATGAAAGGGCTGACCGTCGGGCCGCTGAAATTCTTTAAGGGTATGCTGCATGGCGATCGCCATCGCCATCACCGCCTCCGCGTGGTCGGTGCGAGGGTAGGGGAGTCCACCTGCCACCATGTAGGCATCCCCAATGGTCTTGATTTTTTCTAAACCATAGCTCTCAGCAATACTGTCAAACTTGGAAAAAATATCGTTGAGAAGACAGACCAGACGATTTGGCGAAACCTGGTAGGACAGTCCGGTAAAGTCCACGATGTCGGCAAACAAAATAGTCACCTCTTCAAAACGAGAGGCAATGACGCCGGGTTCTGTTTTGAGCTGCTGGGCAATGGAGGCGGGCAAAATATTCAGCAACAGTCGCTCAGACTTTTCCTGCTCTACGCGCAATGCCGTCTCTGCCTGCTGCCGTTCCTGAATTTCCTGACGAATGCGCTGAAACATCTGGTTAAAGGCTTGGGCCACTTCTCCCAGTTCATCCTGTCGCTGCGATGTAGCTGTATGAAAATTGGGCGGCTGCGCCTGACTCACCGCCTCCCCCGCCGCTAGCAAATCGTCGCGCAGGTGCAAAATCGGCACGATCAAAATTCGCTCTAGCACAACCACTGTAACCAGGGTGACAAAGGCAGAAATTATAATCACCAGTCCCCCAATCGCCAGGGCATACTGCCTCATCGCCTGCTTAACGCCCGTAGCATCTAAACGCACTACGAAGACGAACTGATCCTGAAAATTTTCAGCCGGCCAGGCAACATCGTAGCGATCGCCTTGGCGGCGCAAACTGCTCCAGGTGGAGCGGGCTTGCAAGGCTTCATCAGAAATCTTTGGCATTTCGCCAAAAGTATTGACTAAGTCCCCCTCTACCCGATACAGGGCTGCTCCCAAAATAACCGAGTCAGGCTTGATTCTAGACTGAGCTGAATCCAGCAGGTTTTGAGCCGCCATGCCGGCCATCAGATTGTTTTTAACAGTAAATAGAACTTCGCTCGAAACCTGCTCTAGCTCTGCCAGCTTCTCTCGCTGCCGCCGAAAATAAGAGGGCACAAAGATAATACCTTCAATTGTCACAATGCTGAGAAAAATGCTTGCAACAATGCGGCGCGAAAGCCGCGACTTCAGCAGGCCGAGGGAGGACTGTAGAATTCCAGACATGCCGAATTGCCCAAACTTTTATTCATCCTACCGAGTCTGCTTGGCCAATTCCGGCTAAAAGCGGCGGCTTTCTCTAAGAGTCCGCTGAGAACCTACTGAGGATGGCCTGAGCGAATGGAGAGGGAACAAGCCACCCAGATTCATAGCTCGGCAGCGTCAGCCTAGCTTCTGGGGAGTTTGCTAGACTATAGAAGCCATTGCGGTCGTTCGCTTAAGGATATTGCCTGCATGACCCTCGCTACTCTCTCTCGCTCCTTTTTACGCACCCAGGAAATTCCTGCCCTCCAGTACAGCGCTACCCGCGATCGCTTCGACCAGAGTTGGGAAGCGCCCCTATCGACACTGTTGGGGCTGGGCCGAGCGGCTGGCGCTGATTTTATTGAATTCTTTCTAGAGCGCAGCAACTATATTAGCTGTCTGGCTGAAGACGACGGTATTACCAGTATTTCGCCTCGCTTAGTCACCGGGGCGGGTGTCCGCGTCTTCCGGGGCAAAGGTGACTGCTATGTCAGCACCAATGACCTGTCTTTTCAAGGGCTAAAAGCGGCTTTAGAAAAAGGGCTGGCTATCTTAGGGCTGAATCTGCCTAGCGCCAACGCCCATGTCCCCATCGTCAACCTGGAACTAGTGCGGGATTACGCCACCACCCGCCAGAAAGAGGGTTGGCTGTCAAACTGCAGTTCCATGCAGGAGATGGGCGATATCTTACTAGCGGCCAATGCCACTCTGGAGAAAAAGGCCAACCACGCCCAGGCCCGGCGCGCTGCCTATTTCCGCGACTGGCAAGAAGTGCTGGTCGCAGCCAGTGACGGCACCTTTGCCCGTGACATTCGCCTTACCCAGTCGGTAGGCTACAGTTTGCTGTGCGCCGACGGCGAGCATCGTACCTCAATCGGGCAGCGGGTCGGAGATACCAGCGATCCGGCTTTCTTGAGAAACTGGAACTATGAGGCCACTGCCAGCGAAGTGGCCGAAGCCGCTGGGCAAATGCTCTATGCCGACTATGTCGAGTCAGGCGCTTATCCCATCGTGATGGCAAACCAGTTTGGCGGCGTCATTTTCCACGAAGCCTGCGGCCATCTCCTCGAAACGACCCAGATCGAACGCGGTACTACCCCCTTCATTGACAAGAAAGGGGAAAAGATTGCCCACGAAAACCTCACCGCCTGGGATGAGGGCCTTTCTCCCGATGAGTTTGGCACCATCGACATGGACGACGAGGGCATGCCCGCCCAGCGCACCCTGCTGATTGAAAACGGCATTTTGAAAAACTTCCTGTCCGATCGGGCTGGTTCCATCCGTACTGGCCATCCCCGCACCGGCAGCGGTCGCCGTCAGAGCTACACCTACGCCGCTGCTTCACGGATGCGTAACACCTACATTGCGCCCGGCGACTATTCACTCGACGACCTCTTTAACTCAATTGAGAAAGGCATTTACTGCAAGAAGATGGGCGGCGGCAGCGTCGGCCCTACCGGGCAGTTCAACTTTGCCGTAGACGAAGCCTACCTGATTGAGAATGGCAAGGTCACTAAGCCGCTGAAGGGCGCTACCCTGATTGGCGAAGCCACTGAGATTATGAACAAAATTTCTATGTGCTCCGACGATTTGGGGCTAGCAGCAGGCTTCTGCGGTTCTGTCAGCGGCAGCATATACGTGACGGTGGGCCAGCCCCACATCAAAGTTGACTCTATTACCGTAGGCGGTCGCTAAACGGTTCGATTGCAAGCTTAATTTTTGACGTTTCTTATGCCTACTGTTCAAAACATTGCCGACTGCGCGGCGTCAACAGCGAAGAAGCTGGGAATCAATAAATACGATATCTACGGTTCCTCGGTTGACGAAACCAGCGTGCAGGTAGATCGCGGCGAACCGAAGCAGGTGAAAGCCTCCAATCGCTCTAGCGTGATTGTGCGGGTTTGGAACCAGGACAATCTGATTGGGGTGACCACGACAACGGACGTCGATCCGATTGGCCTAGAACTGGCGCTTAAAACTGCTCAGGAAGCCAGCACTTTTGGTGCTAAAGCGCATATTCCCGACTTCAGCCCTGAGGCCACAGAACCGACGGCTGAGGTCAACATAGAGAAGCGATCGCCCGTGCCGGTTTCTGATTTATTAGAAAAACTGATTGACGTAGAACGGCAGCTTTTAGACGCTCACGAGGCGATCGCTAGCGTCCCCTACAACGGCCTTGCCCAGCGGGATGTCGATCGCTTTTATCTCAACAGCGCCGGTGCCCTGCGCAATGAAGGCCGCTCTTACGCTTCCCTCTATCTCTACAGCAAGACCGAGCAGCCGGGCCGCAAACCTCGTTCTGCCGGGGCCATGCGGGTAGACCATAGCCTAAAAGAGCTAGATATTAGCGGCTGTTTGACCGAGGCAGCGGAAAAGACTATCAGCCATCTCAACTACGAGAAGATCCGCTCTGGCAAATACCGGGTCGTCTTTTCAGCCGAAGCCTTTCTGAGTCTGCTAGGGGCATTTTCCAATCTCTATAATGCTCAAAGCATTTTAGATAAGCGCAGTCTCTCCACACCTGAATCACTGGGCACTGCGATCGCCTCACCGCTGCTTTCGGTTTACGATGACGCCCTGCATCCAGAAAACGTCTCGGCTGAAACCTTTGACGGTGAAGGCACCCCAACCCGCCGTATTTCCCTAATTGAGCAGGGAGTCTTAGCCAACTTTCTCCACAGCGCTGGCACGGCTAAGCGCCTCAAGGCTCAGCCTACTGGACACGCTGATATTGGCGCTAAAGTGAGCGTTGGGCCCCATTTCTATCACGTCCTGCCAGGAGAATCTGCCAGTTCGTCTTTTGATTTAGCGACAGCAGAAAACGTGATTCTAATTGACGATTTACAGGCGCTACATGCCGGGGTCAACTCACTGCAGGGTTCTTTCTCTCTGCCGTTTGACGGCTGGCTGCTTAACAAAGGAGAGAGAGTCAGCGTGGAATCAGCTACGGTGGCTGGCGACTTTCGCGACGTGCTGAAATCGATTATTCACGTGGAACCTGAGGTGGAAGTGACGCCCGGCGGTGTTTGTCCTCGCATCTGGATTGATCAGCTTTCAATCACTGGCGAGTAAGTTAGCGCGGCTATGTATCCTCCTGTTGATCCGATTATCTTTGAGCTAGGCCCCTTTGCGCTGCGCTGGTACGGCCTGCTGATGATTACGGCCATTTTTGCCGCAGCCCTAATTGCCAGCAGACGGTTAGAGCGTCAGGGCGAAGACTCAGAAAAATTCTGGGATATGCTGATTTGGGTGCTAATCCCCGGCTTTATCGGCGCGCGTCTGTACTATGTGTTCGTTCAATCTCCCCGCACGGCTGAGGGCATTGGCTACTACCTCACTAACCCCATCAAAATCCTGCAAATCTGGGGCGGCGGCATTCACATTTTTGGCGCGTTTATTTTCGGCGGTATTGCTCTGTGGCTCTATGCTCGCATCCGCAGACTGCCCCTGCTGAAATACCTAGACGCGATCGCTCTGCCGCTCCCGCTGGCTCAAGCTATTGGCCGCTGGGGTAATTTCATCAATCAGGAACTCTACGGTCCCCCCACCGATTTACCCTGGGGTCTGAGAATTGATCCAGCTCACCGCATTGGTCCCTACCGCGACCTCAGCGCCTACCCAGAGGCCACTCGCTTTCATCCCCTGTTTCTCTATGAGTCGCTGTGGAATCTAGTCGGCTTCATCGTGCTGTTTACCTTATCACGCCGGTTTGCCAAACAGCTCAAAGACGGGGATATTGCCCTGATGTACTGCATCTGGTATCCCTTAGGCCGCTTCTTCATCGAATTTCTGCGCACCGACTCCTGGTTTTTTCCAGGCACACCGTTCAACGTAGTGCATATTTTATCGGCGATCGCGGTAGTCGGGGGCGCTACCGGCCTTTACCTCAGGCATCGTCCGGCGCGATAAATTTCAAATACGAGTTGCTTAAATCTTTGACTGCTGCTTCGTAGAGCCGCTGACCATGTTCAGGCGTGGCTAAATCTGGGTTAGACCCCATACGACCGTCTGGATAGTGCCGCCGAAAGTCCACCGCATTGTAGATCCGATGTCCTGCTGGGGCTACCTGTGGCTCCAGCTTGGCCGCCTTAATTGCCTCAGGATAAACATACTGCGTCAGGGCCACTTCGCTGGGAGTGGCGTGGGAGCCTTCTTGACTGCCGTAAAGTTCTCGTGCTAGCTGCATGACAGGGCCGCACATGTACCAGTTCGCTACCTGACAGCGTACCTGGTCGGCCTGGGCCATGTTTAAGTCCAGCAAGGCAGCGTAGGTTTCAGAAAAAGCCGCCTTCAGCGTTGCCACATTGCCGCCGTGGCCGTTGATGAAGAAAAAACGGGTAAATCCGGCGCGGGCCAACGGTTTAACGTAATCTTGCAGCAGCGCGATCAAAGTGCTGGGGCGCAGACTAATGCTGCCGGGGAAAGCCGTGTGATGCAGCGCCATACCGACGTTAATCGTTGGCCCTACTAGAGCCTCGACGGTTTCACCGACGCCCTTGGCGATCGCTTCGGCGCAGATGGCATCAGTACCAATTAATCCGGTGGGGCCGTGCTGCTCTGTAGAGCCAATGGGAAAAATAATGCCTGGCGATCGCTGTAGATAATTTTCCACCTCAGGCCAAGTGCTTAGATGTAACAGCATAGAGCTTGTACTTTTTTGAGAGAGCTGGTTTTTATCCTAGCGACTCTCTCTATTTTTTCCTATTGGCGATAGTCAAACCCCAGCTACCACCACTGACCGCTCCCCTTGCTAAACTAGAGTCAGCTTGGTATCAAAAAGAACTTTGACTTGAACTTTGACTTCAAGAGAACCGTTTAGCTTCATTCTCATTGGTTTTAATTACAGTTTCTTTACCGCAATCGAAGTGATTACACTTACACTAAAAAGGCGCTTGATTTTGGGAAGCTGGATGATGAGTTACCCTAGAGGACACGTTCTGTTAAGTTCCTGATGAGGCAGTCGGGCAGATATTTTAGCCCATTATTGAGATCAGCTTTTAGGCAGCTATAGTGACTGCCGTTTATTACTCAAAATCATTGTTCAAAGCGTTTTTAGCTGAGGAGAATTCATGCTACACCGCAAGATCTACCAACTCTGCTGTGACGAAACTGAGGTCTGGATCTTTCTGCGGGATCAGCAGCGGTGGATTGAACGTGCTCAGATTCTAGATATTGAAGGCGAGCTGGTAACCATTCGCTATGAAAGTGAAGAGGAAGATGAAACCTGTTCTTGGGAAGAAATGGTGCGCTTAGAAAGCATTGGCGCTATCACCAAGAAGCTCTCTACTGTACCCAGAGGCGACGTGGATTTGTTTGTTTCCGATGATTGCCCTGAGTCTGAGCAAATTCGCGATCGCTACCCAGAATCTAACGCTGACTAATGCCTGCCCCCTGCCTCTGTGCCTACTCATCCCCTTGATCAGAGAGATCGAGGTATTCAGCTGCAGGTTCAAAGGCGGGGCAGTAGCCCGCGGGCGAAACTTCAAATCGAAACAGGGCAGAGGCTTGATTCCAGCAGCGCTGCTCCTTGAAATAGGCACAGGTGGCGCAGCAGTCTATCGTGAGCTGAGTTAAAGAGCTGGCGTCTCGCCGCAGCAGCGATCGCTGCGTAATGCCTTTGAGCACCAGATCGTCCCCCTGCCAGCGCACCTCCACCAGCCCCGTATCAGCTAGCTGCTGCCAGCGCTCATCTTTAGTAATCGCTAAGGGCAGCGTAACAGTAACCTCATCAGTGGTTTCTGAAAGCTCTCCTTCATGGACAGTTTCTGGCGCAGCAGGCTGCAAAAACAGCTCGCCAATGGGCAGCTCAACTAAAGTGCCAGCTGAGGGTAAATGCAGGTGATAGCGACTTTGCAGCTCTTCTAGATTGGCTAGATCAGTCAGGTTGCTAAACGAGCCATGCACAAAGACAACGTGCTGAGGCCGCAAATTGTGAATAAACTGGGTTGTCCCAGCGCGATCGCAGTGGCTAGAGAGCAGATAGGATTCAACGCGAGGACTAGGGCGATCGGCATCAGGAAGGTCAGATTTGGCCGCTGCAATATCCCAAGGGGCTGTTTCGGGGATAAAAGTAACCCAGCGGCGATCGCGCTGCTGCCAGTAGCGGCTGAGATTGCTATTGCGGTGAGCCACCACAATGCTGGGTACTGAGAGATCGGGCAGCTCATCGGCCCCTAACCGCCGTACCCGTGGCAATACTCGCTCATCCCAAAACAGCGGCTGATAGCGGGCAAAGTTTTGCACGCTGCCGGGAAAATGGGGCAGCAGCTCCAGATAGGCATCACAGCCAGCCGCAACGGTGGTATCGACCCAAACGTTGATATTACGGCCAGTAAAGTGGTGATGGCTGCGCAGCAGCATCAGCAGTTCCTGCCCCAGCCCAACTGTGGGAACTGGCAGCAGCACCGCATAGTTCGCGGTTAAAAACTGATTGATGCTAGCCGCCAACTGATTCTCCTGCTGGCGGCGGTGAGGATAGCGGACAGCCCCATAGCTGCCTTCTAAAATCAGCACGTCAGGCTTGAGGCCGCGCAAATCATCTAGAGCCATGCCCTCGACGAGCCGAGAATTAGAGAGGAAGAAATCGCCTGTGTAAAAGAGAGTATAGGTGCGCTGAGGGGTCGCGTAGCTCAGCAGAAAAGCCGCAGCGCCCGGCAGATGCCCGGCTGGCCAAAGCTGAACGCTTAAGCCTTCAGCAAATTCAACTGGCGTCCGCCAGGGCAGCGCATGGCAAAAGTCGGCCTCGGCTTGGTCAGGCCAGTTGAGCGGCAAGAGATGAGCCGTGACTTCGCTGCCATAGATCGGTACTTGAGGAAACTGGCGATGAAACTCCAGTAGTCCACGGGCATGATCGGCATGGGCATGACTGCACAAGACCCAATCTGCAGGGGGCTGAGTTTCCTCAGCCCAGTCCAGCATTGCCTCTCCTACGGCACCACAGTCCAACAAGATGCGGTGAGGCCCCATACGCACTTGCAAACAAACCCCCTCGGCGTTGTGAGCAACACCGTAGGGCAAGCAAGACAGATCAGTCACGGTAAATCCTTGAGATAGGCGCAGTAACTCAGGCTGTCATCATGGCTAGTAACCATATGACCTAGTGAGCAGAGCCATTACCGTGGTAATCGTCAGTATTGTAAAAACCGTTTTTAGCGCCAAAAAATAGGCAGGCAGGGACAAACAGAGCTGAGAGAATAAGTAGAATCGCTTTGAGTTCCATAAAATGTTGAGTCCAGTTTCTCAATAAAGCTTATTTAATAGTGAGACTCGGCTAGCTGCTAGCCAAGTCTCTCAGGGTTTAATTCCTTGCTTAATCGTACCAAGTCCTCTTTGAAAACAACAGCTAGGCGATATGTCTGTTTTGCCCCTTTTTGGCTTAATAGAGGCTGAATGGTTCTCGCGCTCAGCAGTTAAAGCTGAGCCTGATTTAATCGGCTGCAAGCTGGTACGTGCTTTTGGCGATGGTGCCCGATCTAGCCATCTTGGTACAAATGACGCGAATTGGTCTTAGTTAGGCAGCCGAACAGCTCTGATGCTGGTATGCGGCTGATTCTGCGGCTGCTTTCAAGCCCTAAAGCGCGATGGCTTCGCCCCGCTCGGTGAATCGAACAGAGCGAATATTCCAGTCAGAATTGTTTAACAGGGTTTCTCGCAAACTGCCGAAGACAGCGAGCTGTTCACAGCTTGAAAGAGAAACTAGCTGCCGCTGGGACTGGGGTGACAGACGCAAATCAACGGTGGCTTCCCGGCTGCCTTCGTCAACGCTGACCCGGTAGCCAGCTAAATCGAAACCAATGCCCGTTTGCTCATTACTGAGCACTTTGCTAACTGCCTGTTCCATCGCTCTATCAGCATCGACCTGCACTATTTGAGGGACAAAGCTGCTGCAGGTGCTATCTATTTGGTAAATGGTGATAGCGGTTTGGGGCGCAGTGGTGGTCGGCATCGCCTCGCTGGGCGCGGCAATTCGATCAGCCGGTGCCGAGTTGGCGGATGTAGAAGGCTGTAGGGCTGTGCTAGTAGATGGGGTAGAGGTGAGGCGATCGCTATTTTGGCCTATAGGCTGGCAACTCGTAGCCAGCAGAGCGAGGCCGCCTACTAGAAACCAGAATAGGTGATTTGCCTGTCTCATCAGATGGAATACTGGGTACGGAATACGCTGAGGCTAAAAGGTACGCCCTTACTGTAGCAATTCTTGCAGTTCCTGAATTTCTGGGGGAGTCAGTCACTATGGTGGAGAAGACGTGGCAGCGTCAGCACATTATTTCGCTGGAAACTTTCACGCCAGCGGAGTACGAAACGGTAATGCAAACGGCTGAAAGCTTTCGCCAAGTTCTGTCACGGCGAACGAAGAAAGTCCCGGCGCTGCAGGGGCAAGTTGTCACCAACATGTTTTTTGAGCCATCTACCCGTACCCGTAGCAGCTTTGAGCTAGCGGCAAAGCGGCTTTCTGCCGATGCTCTCAATTTTTCCCCCGGTACCTCGTCTCTCAGCAAAGGCGAAACTATTTTAGATACGGCCAAGACCTATCTGGCAATGGGGACTGACCTGATGGTGATTCGGCATCAGGAAGCTGGCGTCCCGTTAGCGATCGCCCGTGAGCTAGATCGCATAGGAGCCTCAGTTAGCGTACTCAACGCCGGCGACGGGCAGCACGCTCATCCCTCTCAGGCTTTGCTGGATCTATTCACCCTCTGTTCGGTATTGGATCCAGAAGCGCCCAGCATCAACTCGCTTAAAGGCAAAAAAGTGGTGATTGTAGGGGATATTCTGCACTCGCGGGTAGCTCGCTCCAATTTGTGGAGCCTGACGGCCTGTGGGGCTGCGGTGCATCTAGTCGCTCCGCCAACGCTGCTGCCGACCCAGTTTGCCATTCCTTTTCAAACGGCGATCGCCGGCAGCAATCAGCCTCGTCAGGTGCAGATTCACCATCAGCTTCAGCCCGCCTTAGCAGATGCCGACTTTGTTATGGCCCTGCGGCTGCAGCGCGAACGCATGACCCAGCATCTGCTGCCCAGCCTGCGAGAATATCACCAGCAGTTTGGCATCACCCGCGATCGCCTTGCCCACTGTCACCCGGCGGTTAAACTGCTACATCCCGGCCCAACAAACCGGGGAGTTGAAATCAGTTCTGATGTCATGGACGATCCAGCTCTGAGCTTGGTGAGTCAGCAGGTCACCAGCGGCGTGGCCGTACGAATGGCGCTGCTCTACCTCATCGGAACCTACAACTCTGATGAATAGGCTTTTCTAGCTTAAAGGGGCTTCGAGTTACACTGCTTAAAGGAATCTATTTAGCCTGAGTCTGCGTCAGGCAAATTAGACTTCCCTGTCCCTTCAACCCGTTTCTCCCATGCAGCCCTGTTTAGATCCTAGATGTCATCATCTTCAATCTAGCGCTCACAAAGCCCAGTTGCTGATGGGTGCGATCGCTCTGGTCGGCGGCTTTGCTGGTTTTGAGCTGTTAGCCGGACGCTTTAGCCATAGTTTGGCCCTCGTAGCAGATTCAGGGCACATGCTGGCGGATACGTCGGCGCTGGCGCTGGCGCTGATTGCTACCTGGATGGCGCGATGGGCCGTGGGGCAGCAGACCCAAATTGAAGGCACAGCAGCGCTGATTAACAGTGTCAGTCTCTTGATTATGGCCGGTATGATTGCCTGGGAAGCGCTGCGACACCTGCAGTCTCCCCCTAGCGAAATCCTCAGCCTGCCGATGTTGCTGACGGCGCTGGTAGGATTGGCGGTTAATGGCGTCAACCTTTACTGGCTGCACCGCGAAAGCCTGCAAGATCTCAATCTGCGCGGCGCATTTTTACATGTGATAGCTGACACGCTGAGTTCCATTGGCGTGATCTTGGCGGCGATCGCCGTAGCGATTTGGCAGTGGACGTGGATGGACGGTTTAGTTGGCCTGTTGGTGGCAGGACTGATTGCGATCAGCGCCGTGCCGCTAATTAAACAGAGCTGGCAGGCTATCTGCGATCGCCCCGCCCCGGCCCAGCCAACTGCGGCCCTAACAACCTGGGATATCTCCCAATTCTCCCGGCAAATTCAGCCGAAACGGTAGATAATTCGGCCTTAACGATATTGCCTCATCCTGTTACATTGCTTGCGCTGGATTCAGCTCAAGCGATAAGCTCAAGCCACTGAATTCCCCTAGGTGACATTGTGGCGGCGACAGAGAATCAAATTCAGGCAGGAGAACTTAACTGGTTCTACCGGGAAGCAACGCCTATTGGCGAGAGCGATAAACTGCCTGTTTTGCTATTGCACGGCATCGTCGCTCAGAGCTATAGCTGGCGCCATATTATGGCCGATCTCGCCGCTCAGGGATTTCGGGCGATCGCCCCTGACTGGATTGGTCACGGCTTTTCTGACAAGCCTGACAAGCGCACCTTTGCCTATACCCCTGCTGCGTTTTTAGCCGGGCTAGAGCAGTTCATCGCCGCTTTGGCACTCGATCGTTTCCACCTCGTTGTCCAAGGCTATCTGGGGGGTTCAGTGGGGCTTAAGTACGCTCTGCAGCATTCTGAGCAAATAGAGCGGCTAATTGTGCTCAACACGCCGCTCTCACCAACAGCCAAGCTCCCCTGGCGCATCAAACAGCTAGGACTGCCGTTAGTCGGTGAGATGGCTACCCAGGATCCGCTGCTGGTCGATCGCACTTTAGAAGGGGGCGGCCCTTATCAGGTAGACGATGCTGACCTAGATATCTATCGCCGTCCCTTCCTCACCAGTTCCGCCGCTGGTAGAGCCTTGTTTGTCACAGTGCGAAACCTTCAGCTCAAAGCTATTACAGCAGAAATTGCCGCCGGATTTAAGGACTGGCAACGGCCCGTCCTCGTGGCTTGGGGACTCAGCGATCCCTGGCTGGATGCCGCCGCAGCTGAAACCTTTGCCCAGCAGTTTACCTTGGGCGAATTTGCGGCTCTAGCAGAAGTGGGGCATTACGCCCAGGAAGACTGGGCTGAGAAAGTCAGCCAAACCCTGCTGCCTTTTTTAAAACAGATGACGCTCTAGCGCCCAAAGACTTCGGTTAGCAGCGTTTGGGATTATAACTGAAGCATCTGAAGCCTTGATTGACGCCTGCCCCGCCGCTTTGCGCTGCGGTGTATCTCATGAATGATTCTCTCCCCAAGTTGTTGAACAGTTGGCATACCGTTTCCTCAAAAGAAGCTCTGCGGCTGCTTGAGAGCGATCGCAAAGCAGGACTCACCGCCGCTCAAATTGAAGCGCGGCAGCAGCAGTATGGCCGCAACGAAATTATTGAGGCCGAGGGGCGCAATAAGTGGCGGATCCTGCTCGATCAGTTCACTAACATCATGTTGCTGATGCTGATTGCCGTAGCAATTGTCTCCGGCATTCTTTCCTTTAGAAGCAATGAGGTGCCCAAAGATGCGATCGCTATCTTTGCCATCGTTATTCTCAACGGCGTGCTGGGCTATTTCCAAGAAAGCCGGGCTGAAAAAGCCTTAGCCGCGCTCAAGCAGCTGGCAGCGCCCAATGTGCGGGTCGTCCGGCACGGTAAAACCTCAGAAATTTCGGCCAAGGAACTGGTACCCGGCGACATTCTGCTGGTGGAGGCCGGGGATCAGATCGCGGCGGACGGACGACTGCTAGAGGCGATGAATCTGCAGGTGCGCGAGTCAGCGCTCACGGGAGAGTCCCATGCCGTGAGCAAACGCTCCAATATGAATTTAGCAGAAGATACAGCCCTAGGCGATCGCGTCAATTTAGTCTTTCAGGGCACTGAGGTTGTCCACGGACGCGGCAGCGTCTTAGTGACGAATATCGGGATGGAAACCGAGCTAGGGCGGATTGCCGCTATGCTGCAGTCGGTCGAAACCGAAGCCACGCCGCTGCAGCAGCGAATGGATCAGCTTGGCAATACCTTAGTTTCGGGGTCACTGATCTTAGTCGCGATCGTCGTTATTGTTGGCGTTTTGCAAGCGGGCTGGGGAGCCTTTGAAAGCCTGCTAGAAGTATCTCTGAGTATGGCCGTAGCCGTGGTGCCGGAGGGATTGCCCGCCGTAATTACCGTGACCCTGGCGATCGGCACTCAGCGCATGGTGCGACGCCATGCCCTCATTCGGAAGCTGCCTGCCGTGGAAACCCTAGGCTCAGTCACCGTCATTTGCTCCGATAAAACAGGCACCCTGACCCAAAACAAAATGGTGGTGCAGACAGTCAGCACGGCATCTCTAACCTGCCAAATTACGGGTGAAGGCTACGAGCCAGAAGGCGAGTTTTGCCAAGACACGCAGCCGCTTTCTCCCTATCAGCCAGAGCTACAGCTCCTTTTACTGGACTGCCTGCTGTGCAATGACGCCATTTTGCAAAAGGAACATGGCGAGTGGGCTATTTTAGGCGATCCCACTGAAGGGGCACTGCTGGTGTTGGCCGCAAAAGGGGGATTTCGGCAGGTAGGTAACGAAAGCTTTTTTCCGCGCGTGGCCGAATTTCCCTTCTCCTCAGAACGCAAACGCATGAGCGTCGTCGTGCAGCGGGCCGGAAACGGCGAATCGGCCTTAGCGACCAAGGCGTTTGCTAACCTGCCAGATCAGCCCTACCTGATGTTTGCCAAAGGATCTCCGGAACTGCTGTTGGAATGCTGTCAATCACTGCAGCAGCAGACACAGGTGCAGCCTTTAACGCCGGAACAGCGCTCTACCATCCTGCAGACAAATGAACAGATGGCCGGTCGCGGACTGCGTGTTTTGGGCTTGGCCTATCGGCTCCTAGAAACTATCCCAGACGAAGCCGATGAAGCTCATGTAGAGCAAGATTTAATTTGGCTGGGACTAGTCGGGATGCAGGATGCTCCTCGACCTGAGGTGCAGCAAGCCGTTCAGCGCTGTCGGCAGGCCGGAATTCGACCGATTATGATTACCGGGGATCATCAGCTCACGGCCCAAGCTTTAGCTGAAGATATTGGCATTATTCAGGCAGGCGATCGCACCCTTAGCGGCAAAGCGCTAGAAAAGCTCGATCCCTCAACCTTAGAAACCGAAGTCGATCACATTGGTGTTTATGCCCGCGTCTCGCCGGAACATAAGCTCAGAATTGTACAGGCGCTGCAGCGGCGGCATCATATTGTGGCAATGACAGGGGATGGCGTCAACGATGCCCCCGCCTTGAAGCAGGCTGATATTGGCATTGCGATGGGTATCACCGGCACTGATGTCAGCAAAGAGGCCAGCGACATGGTGCTGCTAGACGACAATTTTGCCACCATTGTGGCCGCGACTGAAGAGGGGCGTGTGGTGTACAACAATATCCGCCGCTTTGTGAAATATATTCTAGGGTCTAATATTGGCGAAGTCCTCACCATTGCCGCCTCGCCCATCATTATTGGCATGGCGGACGTACCCCTAACCCCGCTGCAAATTCTGTGGATGAACCTGGTGACAGACGGTTTTCCGGCCCTAGCGCTGGCTGTAGAACCGCCTGACCCCAACGTGATGCAGCGCCCACCTCATGACCCGCAAGAGAGCATTTTTGCCAGAGGACTGGGCGCTTACATGGTGCGTATTGGCTTAGTATTCACCGTCATTTCCGTCGCCCTGATGTACTGGGCGTTCACCCACGCCTACAATCACACCGCCAACGACCTCGATCCCAGCCGCTGGAAAACAATGGTATTCACCACCCTCTGCATTGCCCAAATGGGCCACGCGATCGCCGTTCGCTCCAGCACCCGGCTGACGATAGAGATGTCGCCTTTTTCTAATCCGTTCGTGCTGATAGCGGTCATTATCACTACCGTCCTCCAGCTTATGCTGATCTACGTCGAGCCGCTACGGGACTTCTTTGGCACCCACGTTCTCAGCCCAGAGGAACTGCTAATTTGCTTTGGCTTTAGCAGCCTCATGTTTGTCTGGGTAGAGCTAGAAAAGCTGTTTTTGCGCTGGTACCAGAAAAGGCATCCCGAAAAAATTGTTGTCCAGGAGTAGTTGAGGGAAGTAGTTAAGGACAGTAAGTTCTAGATTGCATAAAGTCCTTTGCGCCCAAATCCCCTTCGCAAATTACGGAGTAGATCATGGGCTGGCTGCCCTCAGTTTCGATCCAGATTTTACCCGTGTATCCTTTCAGATTATTTTGTGGCAAAGCCCTGGCCCTAGCACCGTCAACTCTTTGACCACTTAGGGTTTGATAGGCTTTAAAGTGATCGGAATCATAGTGATAGCTGGCCGAAGGGCTGATACCGATGCCTAAATCTTCTAAGCGGTTGGCAAACTGGCTGTGCTCCATGTAGTAGGCTTGCTGACCGCGCAAGATCGCGCCGACTTTGCTCTGGGCATCGGCCTGTTTAGCCCGCTGGGCTTGATTGAGAAGCGTCGGGAGGGCGATCGCGCTGAGAATTCCCAAGACAATGATGACCACCAGCAGCTCAATTAGCGTAAATCCTTGCAATGAGGTATTCGGGCAATCCGCAAGAATACGTACCCGTCGCTTGGGTACGTATGAAAAATTCATAGGTAGCATAGCTGTCTAACAGGCCACATCATCCGTTGATGACGCCGACCCGCTCTAAGAACGACTCAGGAACTGGAACTGGGTAAATCACCCTGAGACGATAGACAGCACCCTAGTTCAGACTCAATCAGGAGTCTTCGTAGACAGTAGTGACAGGTAGTTATCTTTATTACACAAAACTTTTTGACCAAAAAGTATTTAGTCTCAGTAAATTTTCCGCAAAGACTGGTTGGCTCAGCAAGCTCAGCCCAGGTCTATCACAACCGCAAAATCCAGATTGCTCGTTTCCTATTTTCCGCCTACCTTCCTTATAATGAGGGACGCGCTGTTATCAAAAAAAATCCCGTGACTCGCACTCCTCTGTCGCCTCAATCCTCCGGTACCTCTGCCCGCCCCGATGCCCTAGGCCGCTTTGGTCAATTTGGGGGCAAGTATGTTCCAGAAACTCTCATGCCTGCCCTCAGTGAGCTAGAAACGGCTTACCAGAAGTATGTAGCTGACGCAGAGTTTCAGACTGAGCTAAACGGACTGCTGAAGGATTATGTCGGGCGGCCCAGCCCGCTCTACTTTGCTGAGCGTCTAACCGAGCATTATGCCCGTCCTGATGGTTCCGGGCCGCAAATTTATCTCAAGCGCGAAGATCTCAACCACACGGGTGCTCACAAGATCAACAACGCCCTCGGACAGGTACTGCTCGCTAAACGCATGGGCAAGCAGCGGGTCATTGCTGAAACAGGCGCCGGACAGCATGGAGTAGCCACCGCGACGGTTTGTGCCCGTTTTGGCATCGACTGCGTCATTTATATGGGCGAACACGACATGGAGCGGCAGGCGCTGAATGTCTTTCGGATGCGGCTAATGGGGGCAGAGGTTCGTCCAGTCACAGCGGGAACAGGTACGCTCAAAGATGCGACCTCTGAAGCGATTCGCGACTGGGTCACAAATGTAGAAACGACTCACTATATTTTGGGATCGGTGGCTGGACCCCATCCTTACCCAATGGTGGTGCGAGACTTCCATGCCGTTATTGGTCAAGAAACTCGCCGTCAATGTCAGGAGAAGTGGGGGGGACTACCGGACATTCTGCTGGCCTGTGTTGGCGGTGGTTCCAATGCTATGGGGCTGTTTCATGAGTTTGTTGAAGACAGCTCAGTTCGTTTTATTGGCATTGAAGCCGCAGGCGAAGGGGTTGACACCGAAAAACATGCCGCTACGCTAACGGCAGGGCGCGTTGGCGTGCTGCATGGGGCCATGAGCTATTTACTACAAAATACCGACGGTCAAGTAATTGAGGCCCACTCAATTAGCGCTGGCCTAGACTATCCCGGCGTGGGGCCAGAGCACAGCTATTTGATGGAGACAGGTCGGGCCGAGTATTACAGCGTTACGGATAAAGAAGCCCTAGATTCATTCCAACAGGTTTCACGTTTAGAAGGAATCATTCCGGCCTTGGAAACGGCTCACGCTTTTGCCTATCTCAATCAGCTCTGCCCTCAGCTTTCCGGCAGTCCTTACATCGTGATTAACTGCTCAGGCCGAGGCGACAAAGACGTGCAGACAGTCGCTAAGGCGCTCGACAACTTAGAGTAGCTTTCAGCAATCGTTCGCGGTAGGGTCAGCCATGTCTACCGCGTCTAGTTCACGGCAGGGCTGAGCGCTGCTCACTACATCCAGGTAACTCTCTAGGCATGGATAACAAAAATTTTCAGGTTTGCGATCGCGATCTTTCCGCCGAGCGCCTAGACCTCTATTTAAAGTCTGACAGAATCGCCGTTGATACTGAGACAATGGGGCTATTGCCCCAGCGCGATCGCCTCTGTCTGGTTCAGCTTTGTGACTCTGAGGATAGAGTGACGGCGATTCGGGTTGAAATCGGCCAGACCGCAGCTCCCAACCTCAAGCGTCTGCTAGAGTCGCTTGACAGCCTGAAAATTTTTCATTTTGCGCGGTTTGATTTAGCAACTCTGAAGCATCACTTAGGAATTCAGGTCAATCCTGTCTTTTGCACCAAAATTGCCAGCAAGCTCAGCCGCACCTACAGCCCCCGACACGGCCTCAAGGAACTGGTGAAAGAGTTTGAAAACATCGAGCTTGATAAGTCTGCTCAAAGTTCTGATTGGGGAAACCCCAACAATCTAACCGCCGATCAGCTCAGCTATGCAGCTAACGACGTGCGGTTTCTGCACAACTTACAGGAGCAGCTCAGCAAAATGCTCCACCGCGAAGGCCGCTGGGAACTGGCCCAGCGCTGCTTTGATTGTCTGCCCACGCTAGTAGAATTAGACCTGCTGCACTACAGCAGCATCTTTGAACACTAGCGATCGCTGACGACGACTGCGTAAACGCCCGATAGAGATTTGGTTTGCCAAACCCCTACCGGCTAGTCACGCTAAATCCCTATTTTGATAGGGTATTTGTCCGCAGATTTTCTACGCTTCATCTAGGGCCGAGATGCCGGGCAGCACCTTACCTTCCAGCAGCTCTAGGCTAGCGCCGCCGCCGGTCGAGATATGGCTCATCTGGTCGGCTACGCCCACCTTCTCAACCGCCGCCACAGAGTCACCGCCACCGATAATAGTAATGCAGCCCTGGCCGGTGAGTTCGGCTAGCGATCGCGCGATCGCCTCAGTTCCCTTAGCAAACTTATCAAATTCAAAAACGCCCATCGGCCCGTTCCAAATCACGCTCTTACAGGAAGACAGCGCATTTTGGAAGGTCTTGATAGAATCGGGGCCAATATCAAGTCCCATCCAGCCGTCGGGAATATTATCGACGCTGACGGTCTGAGCATTGGCATCAGGCGCAAAGTTATCAGCAACGACTACGTCTGTGGGCAATAGCAGATCAACGCCCTTCTCTTTAGCCTTTGCCTCTAGAGTCTTAGCCAGTTCTAGCTTGTCTTCTTCCACTAGAGACTTGCCCACACTAAGACCGCGCGCCTTGTAGAAGGTAAAAATCATCCCGCCGCCAATCAGCAGCTTATCGACTTTATCTAGCAAGGTTTCAATCACGCCAATCTTGCTAGAAACCTTGGAGCCACCAATGATTGCGGCTAGAGGGGGCCGGGGATTTTCAATCGCGTTTTGCAGGTACTGTAGCTCTTTTTCAATCAGATAGCCCGCTACCGAAGGACTGAGGTACTGGGTCACGCCTTCCGTAGAAGCATGGGCACGGTGGGCAGTGCCGAAAGCATCGTTGACATAGAGATCGGCATTGGCAGCTAGCTGCTTGGCAAAGTCTGAATCATTCTTTTCTTCGCCTTCGTAAAAGCGCACATTTTCTAGCAGCGCTACTTGTCCGTTCTGCAGGCTGCCGACAGCGCTGGCGACTTCATCGCCTATACAGTCATCACACTTGACTACGTCTTGCCCTAGCAGTTCTGAGAGCCGCTTGGCGACTGGATCTAGCCGCATACTGTCTACGACTTTACCCTTAGGACGCCCCATGTGGCTGGTCAAAAGCACCTTGGCCCCTTTGCCAGTCAAATCTTGGATTGTCGGCAATGCCGCTCGAATGCGAGTATCGTCGGTGATGTTGCCCTGATCGTCTAAAGGTACGTTAAAGTCCGCTCGCACCAGCACTCGCTTACCAGAAACATCAGATGCTGACAAACTCGCTACGGTTTTCTTCGCCACAGTCTTCAAACCTCCTACATGCGTTTATTACGTTATGCACAACTCAGTCCAAAGTGGGGCAAACCTTGCCCTACCCTAGATTACAGAGTCTAAGCAGTGAACCTTTTAGGCTTTCAACCACTACTAGGTATATAAGCCTATCCATACCATTTTACCGGAGTCTGAGTTCACCCTGGGTGAAGCCATGTTTAATACTGTTTTGTTTCCTATCGATTTGAGTCCAGAAGCTGAGCAAGCCGCCAGTCTGACGGTTGATTTGGTTAAAGCTCACCGCAGTCGCCTGATTGTACTGTCAGTGGTTGAGTCTGCCCCTGACGAATCGGGGCAGGCTGTCAGTCAAACTTCTCCAGAGGCCGTGGCGCGGCTGCTGGCGCAGGCTAAGTCTCTGTTTACTGAAAAAGGGATCACCTGCGAAACGATGGAGCGGCAAGGACAGCCCGCCTTTGTCATTTGCGATGTAGCGGACGAGATCAACGCCGACTTAATTGTCATGGGCTGTCGCGGCATCGGTTTGATTGAGGAGGCGAAAACCGAGAGCGTGACCAATCGGGTTATCAATCTCGCCCCCTGCCCCGTTTTAGTGGTGCCGTAGTTCGCTAAGGTATAAGAGCTTAAAGCGTCAGCTAAGGTCATTTGCTAACGCCGCGTCCCCTTCATGCCTAGCTCGTTATGACAACTTCCCCGCCAATTCAGTGGTATCCCGGTCATATCGCTAAGGCCGAAAAGGCCCTGGTAGAGCAGCTCAAGCGAGTAGACGTGGTGCTAGAAGTCCGAGATGCTCGAATTCCCCTAGCAACCTGCCACCCTCAAGTTAGCCAGTGGATCAGCGGCAAAAACCGCGTGTTAGTCATCAATCGCCAGGACATGGTGTCTACAGCAGTGCAGCAGGCTTGGGCAGACTGGTTCACGGCCCAGTCGGAGCAGCCCTACTTCACTGATGCTCAGCACGGTAAGGGCGTCAGCGCTGTCGCCAAAGCGGCTCAGGCAGCCGGACAGCAGATGAACCAGCGTCGCCGCGATCGCGGTATGAAGCCACGCCCGGTGCGAGCCGTTGTCATTGGCTTTCCCAATGTGGGCAAGTCTGCTTTAATCAACCGCCTGCTCAAACGCCGGGTAGTGGAGAGCGCTAGACGGCCTGGCGTGACCCGGCAGCTACGCTGGATTCGGCTCTCAGACGAGCTAGAACTGCTGGATGCGCCGGGGGTGCTGCCAGCGCATCTCAAAGATCAGGAGGCGGCTGTCAAGCTGGCCATTTGCGATGATATTGGGACAGCCGCTTACGACAATCAGCGGGTAGCAGCTCAGCTAGTTGATTTGGTAGAGCAGCTGCAGCAGCGATCGCCCCATTTCATGCCCCAGCGCGTCTTTGCCAAGCGCTACGGCTTAGAGGTTGGCGATCTCAATGGAGAAGCTTACTTGTCAGCTTTAGCAGAGGTACAGGATCAGGGAAATATTGAACGCACCGCCCGGCGAATGCTGACCGATTTTCGGAAGGGCGATTTGGGTACTTTAGCCTTAGAAGTACCGCCGAACTGATCTGCTCGCAGATTTAACTAAGTCAGGCGGTATTTCTAAACAGCACACTGACTAACGCTTGCCAATGTACAGCGTCTAGGAAATCGCTTAATGGGCGGAGACAGTTTTAAGATTTCGATTATTGCCAGTGATTTATCCCGTCAGGGTGCTGGCCGCTGGGGCGGCGCTGTTAGACCGTTTTTGCTAGCACAGGCACTCAGGCAAGCTGGCTATCAGGTTGAGATTTTAGGCTTTTCGGACGAAGGCACTCCCCCGGCTGATTTACCCATTACAGCAGTAGCAGGCGGGGTTTACCCCCGGTTTTTTCGCTCTGCCCAAAAACTGCAGCAGCAGATCACAGGAGATTTGGTCTATGCCTATAAGCTCAAGCCCAGCAGCTTTGGCCTAGCTTTGACCTACAAGCTTAGAACCCGTAAGCCAATATTTTTGGACATTGATGACTGGGAGTTGAGCTGGCACGGGGGCGATCGCTGGCAGTATCCGTTTTCGCTGCGACAGGTGGCTCGGGATGTGCTCAAGCCAGAGGGCGCTCTGAGACAGCCCGACCACCCCCTCTATCTGCGCTGGATCGAGCGCTGCACGTCCTGGGCTGATGCCATTACCTTGCACACGCAGTTTTTGCGCGATCGCTTTGGCGGCGTTTATATTCCCAATGGTAAAGATACGGCTCTGTTTGATCCAGCCCATTACGATCCAGCCGCTAGCCGTCAGCAGTACGGGCTGAGTGATTATAAAGTGCTGATGTTTCCAGGGGCACCCCGGCCATATAAGGGACTAGAAGATATTTTGACGGCCCTTGATCTAATGGATCAGCCCGAATATCGGCTCGTGATTGTGGGTGGCAGTCCTTACGATGACTATGATGAACAGCTCATGAAGCGTTGGGGCCACTGGATTATTAAGCTCCCCGTCTTTCCAGCTGCCAAAATGCCAGAAGTGGTGGCCGCTGCTCATGTGGTGGTAGTACCCCAGCAGGATACCCCCGCCGCTCAGGCCCAGTTCCCGCTCAAGCTGACCGATGGCATGTCAATGGCTAAGCCAGTTTTGGCTACTCGGGTCGGCGACATCGCCGCCATTCTGCAGGATACGGGATATTTGGTGGAGCCTGGAGCACCCAGACAGCTAGCAGCCCAGGTGCAGCAAATTTTTCAAAACTATCATCAAGCTGTGACAAAAGGGCAACAGGCTAGACAGCGCTGCCTAAAATTCTACAGTATTGATTCAATGGCCAGCTTGCTGTTTGATTTAGTTCAACCCTATGCCGTTGCTCGGAAGGTCAGATAGTCCCAGGCTGTCTCTCACTGCGATTGCGAATCATTTTTTATACCAGCAGAGATTCAATATTGCTAAAAAATAGTCCCTCAGTGCACCCCTATGCAGATATCTCCTAATAAATTACTCCTCAAGTTTACGCTCAGGCATCCTGTTTTAGTTTTTCTAACTATTCTGCTGGAATTTTCGGGAGCTGTCTTCAATGGCGTCGGCACAACCTTAATTATTCCTGTCTTACTGGAGTTTTTAGGACAGGATTTAGCGCAGCCTGCCAACTTACCACCGCTGCTAGCGGACTTTTTTAGCCTCTTCGATCGCTTTCCAGACGGTCAGCGCATCATCTTCATGCTCGCTATCGTATTCTTCGCAATTTTTCTGAAGAATGCAGCCAACTATGCCAGCTCAATGACCAGTGCTAGCCTGATTCGCAGTCTGGTAAGAGACATCCGCCTAGAAGGCTTAAGCCTTTTGCTGGATGTGGATTTGGACTATCACTTTAAAATGCGATCGGGGGATATTATCCAGCGACTAAACGATCAGGTCAATCGCACCGCCTCGGCGATTAAAACCCTGATTGATATTGCCAGAATTCTGCTAAATATTGCCTTTTTTATTGTTTTGCTGTTGGCCATTTCGTGGCAGCTCACAATTGCTTCGACTCTCATATTCTCCCTAGTTTTTGTTGTCAATCAGTCGGCGATCGCCCGCGCCAGAAAGTTTGGTGAACGGCTGGCAGAAACCTCTAAGCTCTATTCAATTCGGGTGCTAGAAATGCTGAGCGGCATGCGCCTAGTCAGGTCAACTGCCAACGAGACTAAAGAGTTTAACCGGATTAAAGACCTGATTGTCGAGCGCGAAAAAGCCAGTTTTGAATCGCAGGCGAATTTTGCCCTGCTGGGGCCACTTAACGAAATCGTCAGCATTCTAGCGCTGATTGTGATGGTGATAGTTGGGCGCACTATTTTTGCCAATCGCCTAGACTCGTTAGCTACTATCTTGCTGACCTATATATTCCTGCTATCGCGCCTTATCCCCTTTATCGGTCAGCTCAATTCAGCTCGTGGACGGTTTTCTAATAACGCTGCCAGCGTAGAGGTGGTTTATGACTTTCTGCGCCGCGACGACAAGCCTTTTATGCAGAATGGCTCGGTGCCGTTTGAAGGGATCAGCCAGGAAATCCGCTTTAACCATATTTCTTTTCGATATCCTCAAACAGATACCTTCGTCGTCAAAGACATAGATCTGTGCCTGCCAAAAGGTTCGACCTTGGCCCTGGTTGGTTCGTCGGGAGCCGGTAAGTCTACCCTGGCCGATCTGTTGCCGCGTTTCTATGACCCCGATACTGGCAAAATTACGATTGATGGCTGCAATTTAGCGGATTTTGAGCTGGGCAGCCTGCGCCGCCGGATGGGGATTGTCAGCCAAGATACGTTCTTATTCAACGATTCAGTCCGCGACAATATCGTCTATGCGCGGCCCCAAGCCACTGATGATGAAGTTTTGGATGCGGCCAAGCGGGCCAACGCCTATGAGTTTATTAATCGTCTACCACAGGGCTTTGAAACTATCATTGGCGATCGCGGCGTTTTGCTTTCTGGGGGGCAGCGTCAGCGCCTTGCGATTGCTCGCGCCCTAGTCCAAGACCCAGACATCCTAATTCTAGATGAGGCCACTAGCGCGCTAGACACCATTTCAGAGCGCATCGTCCAGAAGGCGTTAGACGATCTGCGCCGCGATCGCACAACACTGGTCATTGCTCACCGTCTTTCCACCATCCAAAACGCGGATCAAATTGCCGTATTAGAGGGGGGGCGAGTGGTTGAAGTCGGCACTCACGAAGCGCTGTTGCAGCAGGGCACCTACTACAAACGACTTTATATGCTGCAGCTTAATGAATCTACCCAGCGCATGATCAAGGTAGCGCAAAACGAGCGGCTGACCCAGTTTTCCTATGAAATTCGCAATCACCTCAATACGGTATTAGGCGCGCTGCAGCTTCTATCTGACGGGCTAGCAGATGATTCTAAAGAGCGGAGCGAGCTAACCGAAGAGGCTTATCAGTCAGCTCTCAAGCTGCTGCAGCACCTAGAAACGGGAGAGAAAGACGTTAAGTCCTAAGCCATCACTCACTTAATGCTGTGGCGAGCAAAAGCAGCAAGTCGCGTTTACAGCTTGGGTACCTTGGAATAAGTGCTCTTATTGCTAGATTATCTTTGCTGAGGAAACTGCTCTACTACTGTCAGAGCAAGCATCAGGCTATGCTAACCAAAAAAATCAAGCAGCCGCGTCTAGAAATTCTGCTTTTAGTCGCTATCGCCATAGCTGTCCTCATTCGCGTTCTCTATGCGGGTGGGCGAGAACTCTGGTACGACGAAGTCTTGTCACTGCTGCTATCTACCGGACAGCGAGGAAACTACACAGCACCGCCTGATTTTCCGGTAGCCTTGTCTGACTATGCCCAGCTATTACAGTTACCCCCGTTTGCAAGCTGGCAGGATGCCCTTCTGCAGATTAAACCGCTTTTGCAGGGCATCGTGGGTCAAGAACCCCATCCACCGCTATTTTTTCTCTCCCAATACGTTTGGCTATTTATAGCAGGGAATGGCGAAGCTGGATTACGCAGCCTCAATCTGGGACTGAGCCTACTGGCAATCATGGGGGCTTTTGGCATGGGGCGATCGCTCCTAGGCTATCGGGGGGGATTGGTATTGGCTGCTTTGCTGGGGTTAAATCCTTTCTTTTGGTTTCATTCCCTCAACGTGCGGATGTATGCGCCCACCGTTTTTTGGGTGACTCTCAGCGGCTGGGCCACCTTAGAGCTTTACCACAGCCGTAGGCAACTCTCAAACCAACAGCAGTGGCTATGGTGCGGGGTTTTGACCACTGCCATCGTCGGTGGCTTGATGACTTTTTACCTGTATGCTCTGTGGCTAGTTGCGCTGGGCTTGCTCGCAACCCTAACGCTCAATCCGCAAAAACCCCCCTCCTTGCGGCTGCGTCGTCGCGGCTGGCAGTATGGGCTTTGCCTGCTAATAGGCGGACTGATTGTGGCGCCCTGGTATCTGTGGGGCTTGCCCCAGCAGCTCAACAATGCCGATCTCGATCGATTTTCCAGCAGCACGACTCTTCTAGATAGCCTGCTACAGCACGCTATAGGCGTCTTAGAAGTGGTTGGTACTCAGCTAACAGTAGGCGACTGGGCTATCCAACTGCCCCGATCGGTTCTGGTTATTATCGGGCTGCTGCTGCTGCTAGGGCTGGGTGGCATGGTTAAACAGCTCGTACAGTCCGGGCATCTGCAGCAGGCAGCCGTGGCGCTGGTGCTGGGTGGCTTGCCGCTGCTGTTGGCGCTGGGCCTAGATGTGATGAGCGGTCGCTCAACCTTGGCCTGGGGATATGGACGCAGCGTTATTTTTATTTTGCCAGGACTGCTGCTGCTGGTCACAACCTGGATTGTGCAACTGCCGCAGCGATGGCAGCGGGCAGTCATTATGATCTGTCTGCTGGTCTATCTGGGGCTTGATGTGGGAGATATGGTAGGGCGATCGCGGCAGGTCTTTCACCGAGTTGCCGGGGCAGTCGTCAATGAACCCACTTTGCTGGTAATTAACTCAGAGGCTTGGGGACATATCTGCCGTTTAGCCTACTATCTGCCAGCCGCGGCTCCTGTTGACTTACTAGCCACGCCACCCAAGGGTTTGCCAACGGCGCTCAACAGCGTTTTGACCGATGGGGCAGCCGCTCGCTACCGCCGGGTACTCTGGCTAGAGGCGCATGAACCCCTTTGGAACCAGCCTGAAACCCTGGCTGAAACCCGTCAAATTCGCCAGTCAGTCACAGCAGCACTCACTCCAGACTATAGGGCCGTAGAGCAGCAAGAACTGGCGGGCACCATGCCCCTTGATCGCTTTACCCTGACTGTCTATGAGCGTTCTTAAACAGCACTTCAATAGCCTTCATAGTACTTCCTCAGTATTTTTACTCCTCCAGTATTAAAAATGACTTACACCAATGCTTTGATTCCGACGCCCACTGGCCCCTTACAAATTGAGGCCGCTGATTCGTCTGTGTCATCGCTGCAGCTTTCGCTGATCATTCCTACCTACAACGAAAGCAAAAACGTTGCCAAGATCGTCGGACAGCTAACTCAGCTCTTAAATGTCTACCTACCAGGGGACTACGAGCTGATTCTAGTGGATGACGACAGCCCCGATCTGACCTGGCAGGTGGCGCAGCATTTAACAGCCCAATATCCGCAGCTGCGAGTCATGCGGCGAGAAACGGAGCAGGGACTGTCTTCAGCAGTCATTCGAGGCTGGCAGGTGTCACGCGGCGAAATTTTAGGGGTGATTGATGCTGACCTGCAGCATCCGCCGGAGAGCCTCATACAGTTATTGAAACATATGCAGACTGGCGTTGATCTAGCCGTTGCGAGCCGCCATGTTGACGGCGGCGGCGTCAGCGACTGGAGCGTGGTGCGGCGCTTTTTGTCGCGGGGTGCCCAAGTTTTGGGGCTGCTGATTTTGCCCGACGTGGTTGGCCGAGTTAGCGATCCCATGAGCGGCTACTTTATGGTGCGGCGCCGGGCCATTGCGGGGCCACACCTAAACCCAGTGGGATACAAAATCTTGCTAGAAGTGATTGGTCGAGGCCGGATCGAGACGACAGCGGAGGTGGGCTATGTTTTTCAGGAACGGGAGGCAGGGGATAGCAAAGTCACCTGGAAGCAATATGTGGCCTATCTGGAACATTTAGTCCGGCTGCGATCGCAGGGGCGCATCAGCCATCTCCGCCGCCAGCTGCCCATAGGACGATTTTTCCGGTTTTGTGCCGTCGGGCTGAGCGGCGTATTTGTGGATATGGCCGTGTTCTATCTGCTCAGCGATCCCAGTACGCTGGCCTGGGGCCTGACGCGCAGCAAAATCGTGGCGGCGGAAATTGCCATTTTCAACAATTTTCTCTGGAACGATGCCTGGACATTTGCTGACATCACCCAGTCTCAGCGGGGCTGGGGGCCTCGCGCTAAGCGTTTCCTCAAGTTCAATGCCGTTTGCCTATCAGGACTGATTTTGAACGTGCTGCTGCTCAATCTTTTATTCAACGTATTTTTCGACCAGCAGCATCGCTATTTAGCCAACCTGATTGCGATCGCAGTAGTCACCCTCTGGAACTTTTGGCTCAACCTGAAGCTGAGCTGGCGCGTTACTCAGGTCCCTAAATAGATCTGTTTAGGGCTGCACCACATAGGGGGAAGAAATATTCTCTAGCTCTCCCAGATAGACCAGAGCCTGGCTTAGGATGGCGGCGACCTCGGCCCTAGAGGCATCCTGATTGGGGTTGAGCTGAGACGCATCGGGATGGCTAACAACTAAGCCTGCTTCAGTGGCAGCGGCTATCTGATCGACGGCCCACTCTGGAATGGCATCGGCATCGCTAAAAGTTGAGGCTAAGATCGACTCAGCGTCCTCTGGCGCTGTCAGTCCTAAACCACTTGCGATCGCCACTAAAACTTGCACCCGTGGGATGGACTGCTCTGGCTGAAACTCATTATCGGGATAACCTTCCATAAAGCCAGCTTTAACCGTCTGATCGATAGACTGCGCCGCCCAGTAATCCTCTGAAATATCCGTAAAATTGATGGTTTCCTGACTTGAGGACATGGCAAACGCCTTTGTGAGCTGAGCAGCTAGCTCAGCCCGAGTGACAGGCTGCTCAGGCCGAAAGGTGCCATTAGTGAAACCTGAGATGATTTGCCGCGAGCTGAGGCGGTCAATAAACGGCTCTGCCCAATAATCTGAAGCCACATCGCTGAACTCCAGCGGTTCTGAAACCTCCCGCTCAACTGCATTGGTTTGAGCCGGTAGAGGGGGCGGGGTTCTGTCCGAAGGAGTAGGCACTACAACGGCAGGGCGATTAACAGCGCTTCTAGGGGCAACCTCTTCTGCTTCAGTCTCTAACTCATCTAGCTCGGCCTGACGCCCTAAACTTCTCAGCCGTGTGGGAAAGAGATTTGTGGGGCGATCGCCCTCTACAGCCCCGACAACAGCAGGATCATCAATGTCTAAGTCACTTAGATCCTCGTCGGCCAGCTCTCGCTCTCTGAGCGATAAACCAGTTTCAGCAGAATCAGCTTCGATAGAGGGTTGGGTTTGAAATCCTTCTGTCAGGCTAAAGCGAGTGCCTCGACGGGAAAGGCCAAAGAGCAAGATCAAACCCACCGTAAACAGTGAAATCACCACTGCTAGGAGTTCATCAAAGTCCAGCGGAGATCGGTTGGAGGGAGGTTCTTGAGGAGAATGTGACACGGCTGATTTGCTATGAGCGCAACAATTTTGTGTCCTCATCTTACCTAAACTGCGTCAAGACGCTATCCCTCTGCGCCAAAGAATCTATCTAGCGTATGAGCTGTCGTCGGTCACGGGCTGTGGCTACGGCAATCTGGGACACAGTCATGCTTGGCTGGAACGGAAATAAGCGATCGCCCTCTAAAAGCTAGCTCAATCCTGAGGGTCAAACCGCAAGCGATCGCCTGTGGCGCTAAGGATTTCAGGCTGCTGCCGGACAGCAAGGCTGTACAGTTGAAAGCAGTGACCCAGCTAGGAAATAACTGCTAGTGTCAGGCACTATCCCTTTGCTGATGACTATGACTACTGCCAATTTTTCAAAAGTGCCATGTCTAACCGTTTAGCTCAGTCTCAGAGCCTCTATTTGCGCAAACATGCTGACAACCCGGTTGACTGGTGGCCTTGGTGCGATCAGGCGCTTGCTTTGGCCGAGCAGGAAGACAGGCCCATTTTTTTGTCGATTGGCTACTCTAGCTGCCACTGGTGCACGGTGATGGAGGGGGAGGCATTTTCTGATCCGGCGATCGCCAGCTACCTAAACAGCCATTTTGTGCCCATCAAGGTAGATCGAGAGGAGCGCCCCGATATTGACAGTCTTTATATGCAGGCGCTGCAGCTGATGACCGGCCAGGGTGGCTGGCCGCTCAACGTATTTCTTTCCCCTAGCGATCGCGTTCCTTTTTATGGGGGGACTTATTTTCCAGCGGAGCCTAAGTACGGCAGACCTGGTTTTCTACAGGTGTTGCAAGCACTGCACCAGTTTTATACCAGCCGTCAAGGGGAGGTAGAAACGGTCAAATCTCAAATTCTGGCGAACCTGCAAGGCGCTGCCGGGGAGCTGCCCGCCGCCGCGCTTTCAGCGGGCCTCTTAAAATCTGGGCTGACAGCTAATGTGCGCCTGCTCAAACCCACACCGGGAAACAGCTTTCCCATGATTCCCCAAGCGCTGGCAGCCCTGCGCTATGCCCAGTTTGAAACCAGCGCAGCCCCCGAAAATGCCTATCAGCTCTGCTATCAGCGTGGCTTGGATTTGGCCCTAGGGGGGATCTATGATCATGTCGCTGGTGGTTTTCATCGCTATACCGTTGACCCTACTTGGACGGTGCCCCACTTCGAGAAAATGCTCTATGACAACGGCCAAATCGTAGAGTATTTGGCTGAGCTGTGGAGTGCAGGGGTCGAAGAACCTGCCTTTGAACGGGCGATCGCCGGGACAGTACAGTGGCTACAGCGAGAAATGATGGCCCCAGCAGGCTATTTCTACGCAGCCCAAGACGCAGATAGTTTCATTCATGCTGAGGCGATCGAACCGGAAGAAGGTGCATTTTATATTTGGCGCTATGACGAGCTGCAGGCGTTGCTGAGCGAGCCGGAACTGCAGCAGCTCACTGAACAGTTCACAGTTTCTGAAGCGGGCAATTTTGAAGGAGCTAACGTGCTCCAGCGGCAGCAGCCGGGCGAGCTGAGCCAGGCAGTTATTAGCGCCTTGACTAAGTTGTTTACTCACCGCTACGGCACCCCTCCCACCGAGCTAAAAACCTGCCTCAGCGCGCAGGATAACCAAGCGGCTAAATCAACTCACTGGCCTGGCCGCATTCCCCCCGTCACCGACACCAAAATGATTGTGGCCTGGAACAGCCTAATGATTTCTGGGTTAGCTAAAGCGGCAGCAGTCTTCAACCAGCAAGCCTATCTAGAGCTAGCCGGTCAGGTGGCTCAGTTTATCTTGACTCATCAGTGGCAAGGAGATAGACTCCATCGCCTGAACTATGGAGCAGCCCCTGTCCTCCCGGCTCAAGCAGAGGATTATGCCTGTTTAGTTAAAGCGCTCTTAGATATTCAGCAGGCGCAGATCGGCTTTGATGACTGCCTAACTGAGACTGATTGGCTGGCAGCAGCGGCCAAAGTGCAAGCTGAGTTTGACCAAAACTTTTGGGATGAGAAGCTGGGCGGCTATCAGAACACCGCTGAAGATGCCAGTGAAAATCTGCTAGTGCGAGAGCGTACCTATCAGGACAGTGCCATACCAGCCGCCAACGGCGTGGCGGTGAGCAATCTAATTCGTTTGGCTCTACTCAGCGAAGATTTGTCTTACCTCGATCGCGCCGAACAGAGTTTACAAGCCTTCAGCACTGCGATCGCCAAAGCCCCCCGCGCCTGCCCTAGTCTGCTCACTGGGTTAGACAGCTATTATCACCATACTCTCGTGCGCTCAGATGCTCAGGTACTGCGATCGCTGCTGCCAGAATATTGGCCCACCAGCGTCTATAAGCTGGAAAAGTCTCTACCTGCCGATAGCGTTGGGCTAGTCTGTCAGGGACTGACCTGTCAAGCTCCGGCTACTAGCCAAACGGAACTCAGACAGCAGTTGGCTGAGAGTATTCTACGGTTAGCTGAAGAGTGAGGCATTGGGACACTGGCGATCGCCAACGTTAGCCATAATGACTGTTGAGGGCAAAGCGTTAGGCTTGAGCACAGGGTCGCCTACGATAATGACTAAGGAATCATCCCCTCTAAAGCAACTCGCAGCTCTTCCGTCAGGTCAGCGACAGCGCGGCGGGCAGCGCGGGAATTGCCCTGGTAGTTGGGCCAGCGATCGCTCACCGAAATGGGTTCACCAATGGTCATCTGCACCCAGCGATCGCCTAGACGTGGCCGCTGCGGCAGCTTATCGCCCCGCACCCGCGCCAGCACGTCGAACAGCAGCAGCGCTGTTTCAGCCAGGCGCTCAAAGGAAGGCCTTTGGGTGACGTACTCACTGTTGATTGCCACCACGCTTTCAACCAGACGCATATGCAGCAGGCGCAGGCTAGCCTCCTCTGCGACCCAGTCCGCAAGTCCCTGTTCCAGCTTAGAAAGGGCCTGCAAATCGGTGATATCTTCTCGGTAGATATGCATCCAGCCGACTTCTTCTAAGCGACGGCAGCGATCCACCTGGTTGCCACGAGGCCGAATATTGAAATAGGTTTCGGCAACTTGCAGAGCCGTCTCGCGTAGAACATCTAGGCGGGCGGCTAGGCGCTCCGGCAGCGCAGCAGACTCTGACAAAGCTGGTACAGGTAATACCTGGTGGTAGAAGCGACTGTAGAACTGCTCTAGCTGCGTCAGCAAATGCTCCCCTAAACGCAAAAGGCGCTGGTAGCAGCGATCGCTACTGTCCGTTCCCATAACTGTCGTTTCAGCAGGCAGGCCGCTATCGGTTTCGAGCTGAGCTAGGAGCTGCCCTAACCGCTGCCAATCAGCCTGCTCGTAATAGTATTGAATACCAATGGGCACCACTACGACCGCTTCAGGTCGATTGGCCTTTTGCAAATCCTCCACGCACCAAAAGCCCAGCTGAGCCACGCCCGGCTCCAGCGGCCCCAACTGCTCGCTGTGACCATTGGTGGCCCCCTCCGGGGCTACCACCATCGGCGATCGCCCTTCCGCCATCAGCTTGCGGGCTGCTCGCAGTCCTGTCCAGTCAGGCCGTCTACCCCGGTGAATAGGCACACCGCCCAGCCGCGAAAGCAGCCAGCCCAGCCAGTCTCCGCCCCAAATCGTCATGCCTCGCTCGTAGACAAAATGGGTGTGGAGAGGCTGCTGCAAAGAGACACCTTGCTGCTGGGCTGCCTTGGGCACAGCACGAGAGAGCAAATGAAGGCCGCAGAGCGGATCATCTACCTCCACATGGCGGCAGGCCATCAAAAAGCGGATCTTACCGGCCTGAAACTGCTGATATAGCTCAACTAGCGTTTCGATGTGCTCAACCTCGACCCGCGAAATTCCCGCTGGTAGCCAAGGGCGCAGCCGCAGCCGCATCACGACCGGCAAAACCCAGTAGACCGCTTTCAAGATCCAAGGGTTGAAATTGGGCGCAATAAACTGCAGCTTCGGCTGAACCTGGCGAATGGATTGTGGCAAGCTAAGTCTCCGTGCAAACTAGGAATTTAGGGCCAATTGACTTCAGCCGGAGGGGTCAGGCCGGTCTGGTTGAGCCGCTGATCGAGCTGGCGAATCACGGCAAAATCTACCTCTGGAAGAAAAGCATTATCGGAAGTTGCGGCGGCAGCTGGCTTTTCTAAAAATTCAAAGGCGCGGCGAAATTCAGCCGGACTGGCGGCAATGGGACAATCAAGATGGCAAGGGATTACGCGCTGAAATGGCCACTGGGCGATCGCATCTGCCCAGCCCAGAACGGCCTGCGGCCCACGGTTAAAAATCAGCCCTTGCAAAATCGGGGCGACAAATAGCCGTCCCTGGCCGCGCAGCTTTTCAAAACATTGAGGCCAGTCAGCCTGCCAGCGAAAAGGATACAGGCCAAAGTAGGCTTTTTTGGAGCGATTGGGCGCTTTGAAGGCATTTTGGAGGGTTTTGCCTAGACCCACTACGCTTAAAACGCTGGGCCGAAAATAAAAAGTGAACAGCGCGATTCGATGCCAGCCTTTAATCCGGTTGGCGGGAGTATCCGCGATCGCTTCATGGGCATCGTCGCGGGCATGAAACAGTAGGGGATAGGGATCCGCCTGCAAAATGGCGGGCGGATCGTGGGGAATCGACATCACGGCATCAGTGACCAAGAGTGTCTGCGATCGCCGATGAAAAAAAGCCGCCTCAGCATAGGGACCTAAATTGAGGTTGATTGGCCCTAGCAGAGCATAGTCAAATTCGTCAGCAAAAGGAGCTTGGGCGCTATCTGATGGCAGAAACGTGGTGCGGCTGAGGGGAAAACCGAGCCAGTTGAGCGGCAAGTTCAGCGGAAAGCTCCACTGATTCGGCGCCACAAAAACCTGTGCCTGCGGAAAGCGGCGGGCAAACGGCCCTACAAAGACCTTGTGTTCGATCGCAGAAACGGTTGGCAGAATAACGTACTTCACCTGACCATAGGTGGCTTCTAGCTCGCGCATCAGGCTGACGCACTCCTGCGTGGGTGCTACTGGCGCATAGACCAGCAGACCGCCCGCCTCTAGCCGTACTACCGTCATGCGGATGGGCACCGCCACGTAGAAGATGCCCTGGCACTGGTCAAACGTCCAAATGGTTTCTTTGACCACCTCTTGGCGCAGAGTCCGTCGCTTGCCGTAGGGATAAAGCGGCACGGCTGGCCAAAAAGGCCAGGATCGACTTGCTGATGACTGTAACTGCGCTGCCAAACCGCCTCCTAGGCGTTATCCCAAATCCTGTACCAGAAGCCTATTGTAGGCTAACGGTAAAGATAACCACAAATTAGGCCAACCATCAGCTACGACCGGCATAGCGATGCAGCAGGCTATAGAAGAGTTGGGAGTTGAAGCTGCGCGGATCAATGCGGTTGCCGGAGCGATCGACGGCGCGATGGGTGGTAATGCGACTATCGGGAATGCTGCTGCGGGCAATCAGCCAGGCTAAAGACTCATACTGAGCCTGGGTATAACCACTGTGGGTCTGACCGTTACCGCGTCCGTCTGCTGGGGTTTCCAAGGAAATATGGTAGGCAAAATTGTTGACTGAGGCCGGAAAGTCCGGATTCGTCAGCACCGCTTCCGGGCCATTAGGGCCGTTGAAAACAGAGTTGCCCGCTCCAAAAGCACGTTTTTCAGGAGGGACAATATAGATAACGGTGCCGTCGCGATCGATCAGGGTATGGTAGCTGACCTGATCTTCGTCTCTGGGGTGGGGGGTTTGAAACAGATTGATGGCGCTGCGAGCTGAGCCAACCGTTTCATGAATGACTGCAATAAAATCGTTGTAGGCTGGACGACCATAGGCATCAGTGGCATAGCGATCGCCATAATTGGTCGGATCTGCTAGCGCCATTTCTTCGCGGGGCTGATAGCTAGGGACAGCTTGGGCGATCGCGGGGGGCGCTTCTACCGGCGTGGCAGCGGGGGCTGGCGCAGGCGTCTGACCGGCTTCTACAGGTATCTGACTGATTTCTAACTGTAAATCTAAGTCCTGACTCGCCTCGGTTTTAGCAGTCGGCTTTAGGGCTGCGTGGGCAGATTTTTCCATTAGCGGCAGTCCGGTGATCGTTTCTACAGGCTGCAGCCGATTAAACCCAGGCGATCGCACAATGCCGACTGTTGCAATACAGAAAACCAGCAGGCTCAAACCCCACACCCACAGTTGTCGTCTCATAGTGCCTTTGATTGAGTCGTAAACTATAAAGCTTTATAACTCAATTCTTGCTGACTCGGCATCTACTGATCCGGATCAAGTTCTAATTTCGCTAGCCACATTAGTCCGCTCAGGAAGACCAGCGATCAAGCGCCCGTTTCCCGCCCCAGCGCACCACGATTTCATCGTCAAAGCTGTCGGCGAGCTGAATAACAGTTGTCACAGAATGCTTCAGCTCGTCGAGGTCGCAGGTTGACCCCAAAAGGCTGTGTTCAAAGACAATGTCGTTCTCGCTATCGAGGGCAAAGCGACCAAAATAAATGCTGTTATTTTCTCGCAGCAAATAGTGGGTCAAATCCGGCGTAATTTCAATATCTGTGACTACATAGGAACGGGTCGTCACCAACGCTTCATCTTCCTGCCAGGCAATCACGCGCGTCGAGGCGACAGCCGATCCTAGATTAATAATAAACAGCGGTTCATCTTCAAAGGTGACAACGGCACCTTCAAACAATTCGTGCATCCAGGGGGTAATACGCTGGTAGCAGGCTTCTTGAGCGGCTGTTTTAAACTCCATGCAATTTTGCATCCTTGATGGGCGATCCCAATTGTCTCACTTCTTTTATAGGTATCAGTTGTGCTGAGGCAAATTCCAGGTAAAGCGGCTGGGATTTGCAGCAAATTCACGGCGGTTTCTGGCATTTGTCATCATAGAAGAGGTAGCTTGCTTGGCTTGACTGGAGGCAACTCTCAACAGCGATGTCAGAAACTTTTTCCGATGCCAATTTAGACCCGCTAGCCGATACCTTGGCCGTAGAGGACGATTTGACTCAAGCTGTTGAAAACTTTTCTGAGCTGCAGACGGACCTTTACTATCAGCAGGCACAACAGACCCTGCGAGATTTGGTCAATCGCCTAGATTTAACGCCGCGCGAACGCACTGGCTTAGAGACCCAAATTAGCAGTCTCAATGGCCTGCTCTATAAGTTAGAGAATACGGTGGTTCATATTGCTGTTTTTGGCATGGTGGGCCGGGGTAAGTCGTCTTTGCTCAATGCCCTAGTCGGTCAGCCCGTATTTGCCACCGGGCCAACTCACGGAGTCACCCAGCAGATCGAAAGTGTGGACTGGCAAGTAGACCAAGAGGCGATCGCCCATACGGACAACCAGACAATTTTGCGAGTAGTCCTGCAGGGCTTAGGCAATTCCCGTATTGAGCTAATTGACACACCCGGCATTGACGAAGTGAAGGGAGAAGCCCGCGCTGCTTTAGCTAAACAGGTGGCCCATCAGGCCGATTTGATTTTGTTTATTGTCGCCGGAGATATTACGCGGGTAGAGTTTGAGGCATTAAGGCAGCTCCGAGACGCCAGTAAGCCCATTCTGCTCATCTTCAACAAGATTGATCAGTATCCGCCCGCTGACCGCCAGCTCGTCTACGAAAAACTGCGAGATGATAGGCTGCGCGATCTGATTTCGCCCGATGAGATTGTGATGACAGCAGCTTCGCCTTTGGTGGCGATCGCCACCCGGACGCCAGAGGGCAAGCTGCAGCCGCGCTTAGAGCGCGGCCAGCCTCAGGTAGACGACCTCAAACTCAAGATTTTGGAGATTCTACACCGCGAAGGTAAAGCGCTGGTGGCCTTAAATAGCCTGCTCTATGCCGGAGAGGTCAATGAGCAGCTAGTCAGCCGCAAGCTGCAGATTCGCGATCGCGTGGCAGATGACACCATTTGGAACGGGGTGATGACAAAGGCGATCGCCGTGGCGCTCAATCCGATTACCGTAGCCGATATGCTGAGCGGGGCCGTAATCGATGTGGCCATGATTCTTACCCTATCGCGTCTCTACGGCATTGCCATGACTCAGTCAGGGGCGCTGAAGCTGCTGCAAAAAGTAGCAATTGGGCTAGGGGGCATAGGCGCTAGCGAAATGCTAGTGACGTTCGGCCTTAGCTCACTCAAATCTATCTTGAGCGCCTCGGCCTTAGCCACAGGGGGACTTTCCCTAGCGCCTTATCTGCCAGTCGCCATTACTCAGGCCGCCGTAGCCGGAGTCTCAACCTATAGCATCGGCCAGGTGATCAAGGTTTATCTGGCCAACGGAGCCTCTTGGGGGCCAGATGGCCCTAAGGCGATTGTCAACAGCATTTTAGAGTCCTTAGATGAGAGATCAATTCTCAGCCGGATCAAGGCAGAGCTGAGAGCCAAGTTAGAGACTCCCCCATAATCTCTCTATAGCTCTAATTTGTATTGTTCCTGTGACATTTCAATTGAGGGAAATCCTGTGACAAGATGAAGGAAATGCCCGATTTGAAACGTAACCGTAATGGACTCTGCCTCAAACATTCCTTTTGATCGCCTGCGGCAGCTACGAGCTGCTTTACTAAAGTTGCACAAAGCCTTGCTCGATTCAGAAAAAATTGTTTATGAACAAAGGCATGGCCGTATTCGCTCCAGCGGCGAATTTTTTCAGCTCGTGGTTGAACATGAGTGGTTTAGCTGGCTAAGAGCAATATCTAAGTTTATTGTTCAAATTGACGAAGCCTTAGATGCTAAAGAACCCATGACCTTGGGACAGGTGAATGCGCTGCTGACAGATGCCCGCCAGCTTTTGCGTCCGGCAGAGCAGGGTAATGAATTTGAGCAGCGCTACTATCAGGCAATTCAGCGCGATCCCAACATTGCCTTCATGCACGGACAGGTTTCTAACTTACTTTTAGATCGTTCTCATCGCTGAGCGCAGCTTGGCAAACGCTAAATAGAAGTTTGAGATCGAGCTGTTTAAAGATTATTCCGTTTAGCATTTTGGCCTGGGCGATCTGCTTAGATCTACAGCTTCTTTTAAGGTCATATCAGCAAGCCCAAAACTGGCGGTTTCAAAAGTACGCCTTTGTGCAATAGTGCTAAGCTAGAGAGAGTTAGTTTTCGGTAGAGCACGCTTGTTTCCATGTCGATTTCGATTTCGATTACAGGTACATCTCCGTTTGACTCGCTACATGTTGTTGACTAAGGAGATGTTCCTATGTCTGTTTATGTGGGCAATCTGTCCTACGATGTCACTCGCGAAGATCTAGAGCGAGTATTTGCTGAATACGGCAACGTTAATCGGGTAAGCCTACCCACCGACCGCGAAACCGGACGCCCACGCGGCTTTGCCTTTGTGGATATGTCCGCTGAAGCTGAAGAGGAAAAGGCAATTGAAACCCTAGACGGTGCCGAGTGGATGGGTCGTGAAATGAAGGTCAATAAGGCCAGACCCCGAAGCGAATCTGGCAGCAGTGGCGGTAGCTATCGTCGCAGCTCCTTCTAAGACAATCATTAAACGAGCCGGTCGCTAGAGTGGCTCGTTCCAGACTTTTCCAGGGCAGGCATTTTTTTGTCTGCCCTTTTGCTTTTATGGATCTAAATACCCAAGTAGACAAACGCAAACAAACGGTTTTCTCCCCTGGGCGATCGCTTCAGTTCGGTCTACAACAGAAGAAGCCGGATCTATCAGGTCTAAGCGTTTTCATTCACAGGTCAGCGCTACAATAACAGCGCATAGGTTTAGATCGCACGAAAGTTATGACGACGACTGCGCCTGCCAAAACTCAGTACGAAGCTGTCATTGGCCTAGAGACTCACTGCCAGCTCAGTACCGCAACCAAAATCTTTTCGCCCAGCTCCACAGAATTTGGGGCTGAGCCTAATACCTATATTGATCCAATCTGCATGGGGCTGCCGGGTGTTCTGCCTGTACTGAATCAGACCGTTTTAGAATATGCCGTCAAGGCAGGACTTGCGCTTAACTGTCAGATTGCTCCCTACAGCAAATTCGATCGCAAGCAGTACTTCTATCCCGACCTGCCTAAAAACTATCAAATTTCCCAGTTTGATCTGCCCATTGCCGAACACGGCTGGATTGAAATTGAGCTGACTGACAAAAAAGGGAAACCGCTGCTAGACGAAAACGGCAAGGCCAAAACTAAGCGCATCGGCATTACTCGCCTGCACATGGAAGAAGATGCGGGCAAGCTGGTACATGCCGGCAGCGATCGCCTAGCCGGATCGGCCTATTCTCTGGTGGACTTTAACCGAGCAGGGGTGCCCCTAGTAGAAATCGTCTCTGAACCCGATATGCGATCGGGGCAGGAAGCGGCTGAGTATGCCCAAGAGCTGCGGCGGATTGTCCGCTACCTAGGGGTAAGCGACGGCAATATGCAGGAAGGTTCGCTGCGCTGCGACGTGAATATCTCCGTACGCCCTGTAGGACAGCAAGAATTTGGCACGAAGGTAGAGATCAAAAATATGAACTCCTTCAGCGCCATTCAAAAGGCGATCGACTACGAGATTGAGCGCCAAGTTGCCGCTATTGAAGCAGGCGAGACTCTGGTTCAGGAAACCCGGCTGTGGGATGAAGCCAGCCAAAGCACTAGCAGTATGCGGGTGAAGGAAGGCTCTAGCGACTATCGCTATTTTCCAGAGCCGGATCTGCCGCCGATTGAGGTGACGCCTGAGCAGCTAGAGGCTTGGCAAGCAGAACTACCAGAACTGCCTGCAAGCAAACGGCATCGCTACGAAGAAGAATTAGGCCTGTCTGCCTATGACGCCCGCGTGCTGACCGACGATCGCACCATTACTGAATACTTTGAGCTGGCGGTGACCGCTGGCGCCGATGCCAAGGCGGCGGCCAACTGGGTCACTCAGGATATAGCAGCCTATCTAAATGCAGAGAAGCTAACAATTGCTGAAATTGCGCTCAAGCCCACGATGCTGGCGGAAATGGTGCAGCTGATTGATGATGGCACTATCAGCACCAAAATTGCCAAGGAGATTTTGCCCGACTTGCTCAAAGTGGGTGGCTCGCCGAAGCAGATTATTGAGGATAAGGGGCTGAGCCAAATTTCGGATAGCGGTGCTTTAGAGAAAATCATTGACGAGATTCTGACAGCTCATCCCGATGAAGTAGAAAAGTACCGAGCCGGTAAAAAGAAACTACAGGGCTTCTTTGTCGGCCAAGTGATGAAGCAGACCAGTGGCCGAGCCGATCCCAAAATGACCAATCAGATTTTGGGCAAAAAGCTAAATCAATAGGAAAACCGCCCTTTTCTTCAGAAAACTTTACATAGGGGGTGACACCCCTCCTCCCAGATGTGTCATAATCTGGTATGTAGATGCACCCTGATGGTAGGGAGAGCTGCTCGCGGCTCTCCTTTTTTTTGCCTAATTTTAGGGTCTACAGCTTTTCGCTGAAGAAAGTTTTAACTTTTTCCCAGGCATCCGCTGCCGCTTGAGAATCATAGCTATCGCGGCGATCGCAAAAGAAGCCGTGTGTTGCTCCCTGATAGCGAAAAATTTTGTGCGGAATTTGGTGCTGCTCTAGAGCCGCTTCGATCTGATCTACCTGCTCATTCGGAATCAGCGGGTCTTCGGTACCAAAAAAGCCGTAGAGCGTGCCGCTAATCTGGGGCGTCAGGGTCAAGGTAGGCTGCTCTCGCCCCGGCTGCATCGTCGTCACGCCCGCCCCGTAAAAGTCGGCAGCAGCTATCACGTCTGCCAGCGTGGCTGCCAGATAGGTGACATGTCCGCCAAAGCAAAAGCCAATACAGCCGACGCCTCCCGGCTTAGCATTCGCCAAAGCTCTAGCGTACGCGATCGCCCCTTGGATATCTCGCAGCAGCTCATCAGCCTGAGTGCCGTTTTTATATTTGCGTCCTAGCACCAAGTCCTCATCGCTGTAACCAACTTCAAAATTGGGAATCTGGCGATGGTAAATGTGAGGGGCGATCGCTACGTAGCCTTCTTTCGCAACGCGCTCAGTCACATCGCGAATATGGGCATTGACGCCAAAAATTTCCTGAATCACCACCACGACGGGAAACGCGCCTACTTCGACCGGCTGAGCTAGATAAGCTGGAATTTTGATGTCACCGCTGTCAGTTTCGACAGTCGCCGTTTTGATGTTGAGAGTTGCCATTGAGGTACCTTTGTCAGCAATAAACTACTGCGCTTGATCTAAAACTATTGTCTTAGCAAAGAACAAAACTGAAATTCTTCCTTATTGGCAAACCCTAGCTCCAACCTAAAATTGCCGACTCCGGCGACGGCATGAAACCCCAAGCCACAGTCGTTTGAGACCAAAACATTACAACCGAATTTTAGCGAACCCTGCGTCTACCTTGTATCCTGTATACAGAACAAAAATCTGTTCCAACTATTTTTATGCTTGATTCTTCCAGGGAGCCAACGCTTTGGGGCCGCTAGCTAAATCTCTGCAGCGCCGCAAATCTCTCTATGCTCAGACCTATGAAGCGCTGCGCGAAAGTATTTTGAGCGGGGCCCTAACCCCCGGCGATCGCCTGATTGAAACTCAAATCGCTCAGCAGCTTCAGGTCAGCCGAACTCCCATCCGTGAGGCCCTGCGCCAGCTCCAGCAGGAAGAATTGGTCACGGCTGATGCCAATGGCTGGCTGCGGGTAGCGACGGTTTCAGCGACAGAGGCTATACAGCTTTACAACTGCCGCATCGCGCTAGAAACGCTTTCTGTGACAGAAGCCTGCCAGCAGGCCAACCCTACCCAGCTAGCAGCCCTCGCCCAATGCGTGGAGCAGGCAGAAACCTGGGCCAAGCGATCGCCTGCCGGTCACTTAGGCCAGCAGCTTTTAGCGCTAGACTACCGCTTTCATCACCTGATTGCTGAAAGCTCCGGTAATCGCTGTCTGATATCACTCCTAGAGCAGGTCTTCAGCAAAATGATGCTGCTGCGCCAGCAGACGACCCGGCAAAATCCCAGCGTTCTAGAGGTACGACAAGAGCATCAAGAAATCTACCAGGCGATCGCCCAGCAGGATGTGCAAGCAGCGGTTGCCGCCATCACCTCTCATTTAAAGGCCAGTAAGGTCAGGGTCGTCAAAGAATTGCCGTTACCGTAAGCACGGGCCATGCCGGCTCCAGATTGAGCTACCGGACAGTTCCCCCATACTGGTCTCTAGGCGGCTGTAGCTGCTGGCGATAGAGACGGCGGTGCAGAATTTCTAAGCGCCCGCCCGCCTCTTGCATAAAAGCTCGCTGCCGTCGATAAAGTCCCTGAAAAAGGTTGGCAAATAGCAGCGTTGCGATCGCCACAATTAGCCCTGCAGCCGTAGAAATCAGCGCTTCCCCAATTCCCGCCGTCACCCCTACGGACTCAACGCCGCCTACATCACCCAGTCGTAAAGAGGCAAAGGCTTCAATGAGTCCCAGGACCGTTCCCAACAGTCCTAGCAGGGGCGCGACGCCAATAATCGTGTCAAAAACAGTGTTGAACCGCTTCAGTAAGGGCAACTCTGCCTGAGCGGCTGTCTCCAGAGCTAGGCGAAACTCCTCCGGTGTGGCCTGCCCCAGGCTAAGGGCCGCTAAAAAAATACGCACCAAAGGCAAATCCAGATTCTGCTTCAGCTTGGTCAAAGCCACCTGGGGATTGCTGGTATAGGCTTTCAACACCGCTGTAATGACTGGCTCCTGACGCTGCAGCAGCTTCCACCAAAACCAGCAGCGCTCCAAAATCAGCACGGTGGCTAGCAGAGAGAAGCCCAGTAAGGGCCAGATAACGACCCCACCTAGGGTAAAAAGCCGAAGCAAGGGCATAGATAGATGCCGAGAGATTATTGAGTGCCAGGGAAATGCTCAATCTGAGCGTAGCCGCTGAAGACGAGATCCGTTCCTTTTGTTTCCAAACGGTTGACCCGTAGCATCACCCCATCTAAGTTGAAGCGCTCTAAATCTACCATACCGTTGAGCACCTTCACGAATCCCTGAGTTAGAACCTTAGAGAGTCCCTGAACATCATCAGGCACATTGTCCGGTTCAAACTGAGCATCCTCAAACTGAATCCGCCGTCGCTTCTCGACTGTCACCTGAGCCGACAGGCTGATAGGAACATCCTGACGATTAGGCAAATCAGTAACGGCCCAGATCTCTACCCGCTGGTTGGGCTTTAGCTTTAGCCGTACGTCTCGAAAGGAAATAGGTTCCCCCCCTGACAGATTTGTTAGCTCTTCATGGGTGACGTTGGTGAGGCGCTTTTGTACCAGTTCAGCCTCAAAAGCTTTATTGATAGCTGCTTCGGATAGCACCACCTGAGCGATCGCTTGGGTAGGCTGCCGCAGGCGAATTTTGCCCCCCAGCAGTGCCCCAACGTCGATTGCCACCGCGTCAGTCTCGAAAGACATTTCCTTCGTTTCAAACTCACGCCGAATCACCAATCCTTTACCCTGCATCTTGAAGCTATCAATGCTGCCCTGCAGCATCTTGCTCGCCGGAGAGCAGCGAATTTCCACCTCTACCTGCTCACTAGATGTAAACAAGTGACGAATGGACTGGCTGGCGACGGAATTGAGCATCCGTTCGCCGAAGTCAGCATTAGGAGATTGTTTGAACCCGGTCAAACCGCCAAGCATCCTTTACGAGACCTATGGATGTACCACCCTATTTGTAACAAAGTGTGAAGCAATTTGACAAAGATCTGGCTGTTTAAATTGTTTTATAGGTTTCATCATACCTCGCATCCAAAGTGCTAAATGCCTGATCTGGAACGAATTTGTGGGTTTGTAAAATATCAATTAGCTTTACCTGTCGTTCCAGCAAACAAACATGGCCGCTGTTCGGCAAAAGTGAAATCTGGGCCTGAGCGATCGCTTGCTGCAGTTTTTCCGCTTCTGCCACTGAAGGTAAAAGCCGATCGGCGCGGCTAGCTACAATCAGCGTTGGCTGCTTGAGCTGCCTCAACCGGACCCAGTCGGGTTTGAACAAACTGAGCAGCCTCAACCGTCCACGAGCGCTTTTCTGGGTCACGGCCTGCATCGCGGTCAGCAAAGCCTGGCAGTGATGAATCTCAATGCGATCAAAGGCAGCAAGAAAAGGAAGTAACCCAAAGGCTGAGACGTAATACAGATAGTAAGGCAGCGCCGGTAGCAGGTCAGCCCCCCAACCCATCCAAAAGTGCTGGCCAAAGGAGGAAGCGGGATTAATCAAAATCAGGTGGTGAAATATTTGCGGATAGGTAGCTGCAATCTGTAGCGCCAAGCAGCCCCCAAAAGACTCACCACACAGGTAAACAGGGCGTCCAGAAATATGATTTTGGCTGAGAGCCTCCGCTGCCGTCCGGGCCAGGGTCACCCAGTCTGAGTCGTCATCCGGCGGAATCATCAGGCAGTAGACGTCAAAGTAGAGCTGCAGATCGGCTAGCTGGGGTCGCAATGAAACATCTGTCCCGTCCATACCGGGTAGAAACAAAAGCACAGGCAAATGAGGACGGATAGAGGTCAGCCGCAGCAGGTGAATATTAGACTGAATTGTCGGCATAGCTAATTGAAGCTCGTAATCCCAAATGGTGGCGGCTGCCTTGGTCTAATATAAGCCCTGGCGCAACAGTCCAGCGATCGCCTGCTGGCAGTCAAGGGTAAGTTCCTCGACCACTTCGGTTGCCTGCTTACCGCGATATTGCTGCCGCTGGGTCGGCGTAATCCAGATGGGTTTACCAATTAGCACATCAACGCGATCGTAGATTACGACCGGATGAAAGCCTGTCTGGTCGAACAGAGGTTCAGAGGGATCGAATAGGCCAAAAAACCGCAAGGGGATGGGCGAAACCATGCCTTTTTCCGGAGAAGCGATCGCAACTGGCAGAACGGGCAGTTCCTCAATCGGTGCTCTCAGCGCTAAGTGAGCAAAGCCCCGATGGAAATCATAAACACTGGCAGGATGACCCATCTCTACCATCGACCGCGTCCCTTCGGGAAAAATCCCCACCGACTGTTGGCTTTTGAGCAGGCGAACAGACTGCCGGAAAAAGCTCAAGTGCCGCTGTTTAGGTTCGGCCAGCGGAAAACCGCCAAGCTGCTCTACAAATTCTTTCAGCAGGGGTACCTGCCCCATGTAGTGATGGCAGGCAAATCGGATCGGTCGCTGCAGCGCATCCATTAGCACCGGCGCGTCTAGAAAGCTGCGGTGATTGCTGATAATGATCGCCTGAGCGGACGGAATTCTTTCAGCATAGTGAGCCGTTGTTTGAGTCCCAAACAGCGTCAGCAAGCCATGCGAAAGTGATAAAGGGCTATCCAGCATCTTTAGTTGGAACGAAGGGAACATAAAGCATCATCCTAAAGTTAGACTGCGCGCTTCAGTCTTGATAGATCTTCGTGAAATGATGCAATCAAAGCCATTGAAAAAACCTTGAAGCCTGCAAAGACCTCGAAAACAAATAATCAGTAGCGGCGTAAAAATAGAGATTTACATACGTTTACATTTCCATCATAATCAATTTTGAGAGTAGCGAAATCCTCCCCAAGTCGGGACTGCTATCGCCATAGGGCGTCAACCTAGCTGCCGTGCAGCTTTTGGATAGATCATAGTAAATTATGGATCTGGCTATGAAGTTAGCTGTTTATCCAGGCAGCAGTTGTAGAGGATACAGGGCTGATTATGGACATCATTAATTTGGCCTTATACCAAGTTGGTTAGGCAGATAGGTCAAAAGCGCTGTGGATGAAAAACTTCAGCTGGCAAATAGAAATTTCTGTTTGTGGAGAACTGTTAACACTTGTCGACAACCTATTCAAATTCAGTAGATTCGCCTTTTTTTCCCGTTTTGATGGTATCCGGATTCAGATTTTTATCGAAAGCCTGAGAGAAGTTAAAGATTAGTGCCCATCTGAGTTTTATGCAGGCATACTAGAACTAGTTTTCTAGGATCTTCACTGAGTAAGAAATAAAAACTTTCTTTAGATATAGAACGCCTAGTTTATAACAGCCTGAACTTTTCAAGCTGCGAAACACCTCCTCCCCTGGCAATGATGGACTTCTAGCTGCCGATTAACCAGGAACTATACTTGTGGTTTTTAGGACCCTTAATAATTTGGATATAAAATATCATGCTTAATCATCCTTCTAGCTTCGAGCACGAAGCCCTCTTCACGCCAGAGCAGGTTTTAGAAAACCGAGGCCGGGTTGCCATTTTTATTGACGGCTCTAATCTGTTTTACGCAGCCCTGCAGTTAGGCATCGAAATTGACTACACCAAGCTGCTCTGTCGCCTCACGGCGGGATCTAGGCTGCTGCGCTCTTTCTTCTATACCGGCGTCGATCGCACCAATGAAAAGCAACAGGGGTTCTTGCTGTGGATGCGACGCAATGGCTATCGGGTCATTTCCAAGGATTTGGTTCAGCTTCCAGACGGTTCCAAAAAAGCCAATCTGGATGTTGAAATTGCGGTAGACATGATGGCGCTAGTCGGTGCCTACGACACTGCCGTGTTGGTCAGCGGCGATGGCGACCTAGCCTATGCGGTGGATGCGGCTAGCTATCGCGGCGTCCGAGTTGAGGTTGTCAGTCTGCGCTCGATGACCAGCGACAGCCTGATTAATGTCTCGGATCGCTACATCGACCTTGACTTAATTAAAGACGACATCCGGAAAACGCCCCGCAGCCATCCCTACACCTATCGCCCGCTCTCTAGCCTTGGCTTTTCGGACGAGGAAGAACACCAGCACGAACTCAGCTAGCGCTGTGGAGTTCTAGAATAGGTGACGTTGCTGTTTTAGCCGCGATCGCGGTTAAGACACAGCACATGTCGCAACTGCGCAATATTCTCTGCCATCGAGCACTATCAGCATGGGAAAATGGTATCGCCTAGCCGGTGTAGTGGTTCTGATTGCGGTGATTTTGGGGGGCGTTCGCGCCTGTCAGCTAGCCAATCAGCGCCCGCTGGCTACGCCTGAAAGTACAGCCGATGACACTGCAGAAGCCGGACTAACCCTTAAAGATGTCACGCTGGAGCAGCCTGACGAAAACGGCAACCTGCTTTGGCGGGTTCATGCCGATGAAGTCACCTACAGCCCTGATCAAAAAGTGGCCAAGGTGACTAATCCGGATGGTGAGCTATTTCAAGATGGCCAAGTGATTTACCGGGTCAAAGCCGATCGCGGCGAAGTCCGGCAGGATGGAAAATCTATTTTCCTGAAAGACAATATTCTGGCGACAGGCGTTCAGAACAAAATTGTCCTCAAAGGGCAGGAGCTGGAATGGCAGCCAGAGCTAGATTTGATGACGGTGCGTAACCAAATCACGGGCACCCACTCCCAGCTCAAAGCGGCGGCCCAGTCAGCCAAAATCTATAACCGCGAAAATCGGCTAGAGCTTGATCAAAACGTAGTTGCCAACACCACCGAAGCGCCTTTTCTGCGAATGGAGGCCGAAAAGCTCACTTGGCTGATTAATGAAGAGCAAGTCAGGAGCGATCGCCAAATTAAAGTCGAGCAGCTTAAGGACAATCAGGTAAGCGATCGCGTTATAGGCCAGCAGGGGGAAGTAGATCTAGCAGAGAAAGTGGTGCAGCTCACTGAAGATGTCAAGCTAGAGCTGTTAGAACTGCCGCTGGAAATTTTTAGCCAAGTGGCGATTTGGAATGTAGAGCAAGCTCAGGTTGTGATTCCGGCAGCTCTCCAAGCTAACCAGCCCCAGCAAAAAGTGCAGATCAGCGCCAGCCGGGGAGAACTCAATCTTGATCAGCAGATCGTCTATTTAACTCAGGGCGTCAATATTGTGGAGGGCCAGCAGTCCCAGCTACAGTCAGACAGCGTTACCTGGAATCTAGACTCTCAGCAAGTTGTCGCGGAAGGCAACGTCAACTATCAGCAAAGCGAGCCGCCAGTACAGGTACGAGGCCCCCGCGCCGTCGGACAGCTAGACGAGGAAACAATAGTCATCAGTGGTGGCCGGGTGGTTACTGAGATTACACCCTAATCTGCCTTAGTCTGACTGCTGATAGCAGTGATAAGCCGCTTCAGCCATCATGGCTGACAGTTCAGAGCGACCACGGCGATGGTAGAGATCGGCTAGCGCATTAAAAAACTGGAAGTCGCTGACGCCGGTTCCCTCTAGCTGTATGACTGTCCGCTGAGTTTCGGCAAAAGCCCGTCGGTCTGATAAACCGTGAGTTGTGACAATTTCGTGGCGTTCAGGGTTAGGCGGAGAGTCAGGCTGCATAGGGGCTGTTGCATGTTTATCAAAGTCAAGATAGCGCGATCGCCCGCTGGCAAACGTCTGTCAAAAGCGAGAAATTGCTCAGCCATTGCTCATATCAGATTCCTTGCCAGCCTCTTCTGAATCAGCCAAATTCCCGCCGCGCTCAGGCTTCCCAGCAGCGTCCCCGTTCCCCAGAGTAGTTGACCGTTTAACCACAGTAGAGTGCTGCAAACGCCCAGCAATAGGGCAAACGTCACCGAAACCCCCAGCATCGCTCGCAGCGCCTGCGTCGCCAATAACAACCGCTCTGCCGGAGACGCCTCTGCTCCCCGCGCAATCTCGGCTCTGACAACCGCCTGAGCCGCCGCATAGCTGCTGGCATCAATTTGATAGTAGGTGCCCAGGGTTTCATCCCGCAGCTGCGGCACCGATCGCACCCCAAGCTGCTTGGCCTGGGCGATCGCCTGACGAATCTGCTTCTTCGTAGCCAGCGGATAGAACGCCTCGATCACCGACTCCCGGTAAACCCCAGTCACCGCCATGTCGAGAATGCGCTGGCTGATTTCGGCTGTTGATAAACACTGCGTTAAAGCATTCATATCTGAAATCCGATCGCTGCAGTCGCCCAGAAAGCACACAGTAATTTTGTACTATCTGCCAGCAAATAGCAATGCGGCTAAGTTGTCAGAGGCATTGCCCAAACTGTACCCTAATTGAGAACAGCCCAGGGGCGTAAGCATGGCTACAGAGACATCCACACTCGGCGTTGCCGTTATTGGTACTGGCTTCGGTCAGAAGATTCACATTCCCGGACTGCAGGCCCATCACCGCACCCGTCCCGTCGCCGTCTATCACCGTGACTTAGACAAAGCCAAAGCGATCGCCCAGGCCCACGATATTCCTCACGCCTGCCCAAGCGTCGAAGCAGCCTTGGCCCTACCTGAAGTCGAGGCCGTTGCCGTTTCAACCCCGCCCTTTCTGCACTACCCGATGGCAAAAATGGCGCTAGAGGCGGGCAAGCACCTGCTGCTAGAAAAGCCCACAACTCTCTCGGCGGCTGAAGCGCGGGAACTCAATGAGCTAGCCCAGGCCCGCAATCTCATCGGCGTGATGGATTTTGAGTTTCGCTTCGTACCCGCCTGGCAGCGTTTAGCCGAATTGCTGGCCGCAGGCTATGTCGGCAACAAGCGTTTAATTAAGATTGACTGGCTGGCTGGCAGCCGCGCCAATCCCGATCGCCCCTGGAATTGGTACGCCTTGAAAGATAAAGGCGGTGGGGCTTTAGGCGCAATTGGTTCCCATGCCTTTGACTATATTGCTTGGCTGTTTGGCCCAGTGCAACAACTTTGCGCTCGCCTCAGCACCACCATTACCCAGCGCCCCGATCCCGTCAGCGGCGAACTCAAACCCGTTGATGCCGATGACACCTGCACCCTCATGCTAGACCTGCAGGATGGCACGCCCTGTCAGATGGCTTTAAGCGCCGTGGCCTATGAGGGGAGAGGACACTGGCTAGAGATCTACGGCGATCGCGGCACCCTTGTCCTGGGCAGCAGCAATTCCAGCGACTATGTTCACGGCTTCAAGCTCTATGGGGCCCCTGCCGGAGAACCCCTAACTGAGCTAGAAATTCCCAAACGGCTGGCCTTTCCTCAAACCTACGAAGATGGTCGTCTGGCCCCCTTTATCCGAGTGGTAAATCACTGGGTAGACTGTATCGATCGCGGTCAGGTAACAGCCCCTGCTTTGCCAGAGGGCTACTACTCGCAACTACTCATGGATTTGACCCACCAGTCTAGCCAGCAGGGGCGCTGGGTTGAGGTACCGCCTCACTAAGGCGTGCAGTTGCGCCAGATAGCATCTGCGACCCGGCGGACATCATGGATTTCGGCAACGTCGTGAACTCGTAAAATATCGGCTCCTCCGGCGATCGCTGCGGCACAGGTGGCTGCCGTGCCCCAAACCCGCTGACTGGGATCAGGCTGGTTCAAAATCCAGCCGATAAAGCTCTTGCGCGAAGTCCCCACCAAAATAGGAAGGTTGAGGGACTTAAACTCTGGCAGCCGCCGCAGAATGTCTAAATTTTGCGGGTAGGTTTTGGCAAAGCCGATGCCCGGATCTACGGCAATCTGCTCAGGAGAAAGACCGGCGGCGATCGCCCGCTCAGTTTGCTGCTGCAGAAAAGCAGTTATTTCAGCCACGACGTCTGTGTAGTCAGTCATCTGCTGCATCGTTTGCGGCGTGCCGCGAATATGCATCATGATGTAGGGCACCTGCTGCTGCGCCGCGACTTTGAAAATTTCAGGCTCAAACGTACCGCCAGAAATATCGTTGATGATATCAGCTCCGGCCTCAACAGCAGCCTGGGCTACAGCAGCGCGAGTGGTATCTACCGAAATCACAGTCGAGCTAAGAGCCTGATTAGGATCGCGCCGCACCGCTCGAATCACCGGAATTACTCGCTGTAGTTCGGCCTCAACTGAAATTTGCTCAGCCCCCGGACGGGTTGACTGGCCGCCAATGTCAATCAAATCAGCTCCGGCGCTGACCAAATAGCAAATGCGGCTGACGGCCATCTCTAAGCTATTGAACTGACCGCCATCGCTAAAGCTATCCGGCGTGACGTTAAGAATACCCATAAGGTACGTACGCTGCCCCCAGAGAAAAGTCTGGTTGCGGATTTTCCAAGGCTTGACATTCATACCTATACGGCCAAACAAACAGAAGTTACGCAGTTCAGAATTGAAGGCACCAGCGGGAAGGGTTAGGATCCTCCCTGCTTTTGAACAAGAGGTATAGCGATAGCTAAGGCGATCCAGCGGCTAGTTAAAGCTTAGCCGTTCAACAGGTTATCATCACTTACGTGTTTACTGTATTAAATTACACTTTTAATTCCATATCTTTACCATCACGGCTTTCAAGGCCAGTATTGAGCCATATTAATTCACGCCGCCTGATGCTGAGCGGCATCATTTAAATTCAAATCATATCTGTTAGCAACTAAGCAGCTAAGCTCCCCTCACCCCAGCGCTGATGCCACGCCAACCTGACGTAAATTTAGGCGCTAGGATAAAGGTATCTGCTTACAGCTAACATGCTAGAACTGCACTGCCACACGACCTTTTCCGACGGTACGCTAACGCCCACTCAGCTTGTTCAGTCAGCCCTAGCCGCGGGCGTTAAAGCCTTAGCCATTACTGACCATGACACTATGGCCGGATGGGACGAGGCGATCGCGGCGGCGGCGCCTTATCCGCTTGAAATAGTGCCGGGTTTAGAGCTGAGCACAGTTCATCTAGAGCGATCGCTCCATATTCTAGGCTTTTACCCCGACCGCGATCGCCTCCAGGATCCTCTGCAAGAGCGAATTGCTGGGCGGCGGCGGCGAGCCCAAAAGATGGTAGAAAAGTTGGCTGAACTGGGCTATCCGGTTGAGCTGCCGCCTATGTCAGCCGCCATGTCTCCGGGACGACCCCACATTGCTGCAGCTTTGGTAGCGGCTGGCTATGTCAAAACGACGCAGGAAGCATTTGAGCGCTGGCTGGGGGATCAAGGGCCAGCCTATGTGCCCTACGAAAAATTTTCAGTGACAGCAGGAATTCAGCTGCTGCGCAACTGCGGCGCGGTGCCGGTGTGGGCCCACCCCTATCTCTTTAGAGGCGGCAGCGTAGAAGCGGTTTTGCCGGAGCTGGTTGAGGCCGGACTGGTAGGAATTGAGGTTTATCATCCCAACCATCGACCGCGCCAGGTGGAAAAACTGCTGAAGCTATGCCGCCAGTATGAATTGCTGGCTACCGGCGGCAGCGACTATCACGGCCCGGCCAAAGACTTTAGCGAGCATACGGGCTTGAATCAGCTCCACGTGCCGCTAGCACTGCTGCCACCGCTACAGGACAAAGCCTTGCAGCTACGAGGCTTGCAGGCGATGAGGTGACTTCTACGCGCGATTAAGCCGACAACTACTGCTGATTGGCGCGGGCATCGCGAACTGCCGCAATGAAAAAGAGAACCACTAGCGGAACGCAGACGGCTAAGAGCGCAATCGTAGGGGTAGCGCCCCAATCGGGTTCACCAGAAGAGAGTTCAAAAATAGCAGCCACGGCTGAGATCGCGGCTAGACAGGCTCCGGCCAAAAAAAGGCCGCTTTTAGGCGTCATCATATTTTGAATCGCTAATAATTAAATTTTGTCTACACGGAACCGCAAAGCGCAACAGCGGCGATCGCTGTCACCTGGCCGAACCATCGCCACGCTAATCGATCGCTACGATAGCTTCTCCTATTAAACCGGATCGCCGCTCAAACAAGCAAAATTACTTACTTGCTGCTGTAGTGCTGCACGTCATTGGCCGAGAAACCATTTTTCTGGAGTTCCTGGTTGAGCGCCAGGGCATTGTCAACCCGATCGACAAACATGACGCCGCTGAGGTGATCCATTTCGTGCTGAATCGCGCGGGCCAGTAAGTCCGCTGCCTTAATCTTCTGGGGCCGACCGTTTTCATCTTTAAACGAAACCTCGATCGCGGCGGGCCGAATAACGTCTAGATAAACCCCTGGAATGCTCAGACAGCCTTCCTGCCCGGTGCAAAGCTCTTTGCTAGCGTGGGTGACTTTGGGATTGATCAGCACGATGGGCTGATTGGCCGCATTATCAGGCTCTAGGTCAATGACGATGAGCTGCTTGTTCACCGCTACCTGCGGCGCTGCTAGGCCAATACCATCAGCACTGTACATTGTGCGCAGCATTTCTCTCGCTAGCTGCCGCACCTCTTCATCTACCCGAGAAATTCGCTTCGCTGGCTGACGTAGCGCCCGATCGCCCAAAAAATGAATGTCTAGGGGTGGATTCTTTAGCTTTTTCTTTTCAACTAAAACTGAGGCCGCCATAAGCTATGAAAAATATTGTTCAATCTTTTCTATCCTAACAACACAAACTCACTTCGAGTTAGACCGATAAAATATTGTCCCTGGCTCTCGCTGATGGGTTAAGCAAAGCGTACCCGTTCTCTGCCCTTCCTGTATCTCCCCGCTTCAATCCAAACTTTTTCAACTCGCTAATTCCCAATCCGCAATAGACATGCCAAACTAATGGGCGGACTGACGGGTGTGCTGATGAAGCTTTTCCAATAGTTCGGAGGTGAGCCAATGCTGAAGCTTTTTACCAAAGCGGACTACTTAATTCGAGAAACTCTGCTGGGGCTGCGTCGGGGCGGCTGGATGAACTGGGCCGCGGTCAGCACCATGACGGTCTTGCTGTTTCTCTTTGGCATCAGCCTGCAGTCTACCTGGCAGATGGAAGGGCTACTCAACCAGTTTGGCAGTCAGCTCGAAGTCTCGGTCTATCTGGAAAGCGGCTTCGACGCGCATATCCTAGCGCCCAACATCGAGCAGATGCCGGAGGCGATCGCCGTCGAGACAGTTAGCAAGGAAGTAGCTTGGGAAAATCTGGTTAAAGAGCTAGGCATTTCTGACATTGCGGGTGCCACCGAGCAGCTCAACGGCAATCCGCTGGTAGATGAGCTAAAGGTCAAGGCCCGTTCCTCTGCCGAGGTCGCCACCTTAGCCAGCAAGCTGAATCAGATGCAGGGAGTTGATGAAGTCCTCTATGTCACGGAGGCAGTGCAGCGACTGGCACAGCTCAATGAGGGGCTACAGTGGATTAGCCTGTTTGTGATTGTAATTTTGAGCCTGACCGCGATCGCCGTCATCACCACCACAATCCGCCTCATCGTCATGGCCCGTCGCCACGAAATTGAGGTGATGCAGCTTGTAGGAGCTACCAGCGCCTGGATTTATCTGCCTTTTATCTTGCAGGGAGCTACTTTCGGCGTGATTGGGGCCGGGCTGTCCTGGGGGCTGATGCTGGCGATTCACCACTTTTTAGAAAAGTTTGCGACCCAGCAGCCAGATTTCATTCAATTTTTGATTGATGGCCTACAGCTCTCAGCCCAGCAAACCCTGCTGCTGCCCACTTCTCTCTTTGCTTTAGGCAGCGTTGTGGGCCTGATGGGGAGTCTGCTAGCGGTTCGTAAGTTTGCCCTGCGATAGAGGTTGGCAGGGTCGCGCCTAGGGGGCGATCGCTATACAATAGACAAACTGTTACGAAATATAACGGCTCCATGAGTTTCTCTGTTGCGCTTGGGGTGCTGCTAACCCTTGTCATTCTGGGGGGTCTGCTGTACCTGATCACCGCTCGCCGCTACCAGTCATCTAACACCGTCGCCAATGCCTATGATGCCTGGACGGAAGACGGCATTTTGGAATACTACTGGGGCGAACATATTCACCTGGGGCACTACGGCTCGCCGCCGGGGCGCAAAGATTTTCTCAGGGCCAAGTCAGACTTTGTGCATGAGATGGTGCGTTGGGGGAGGTTAGACCAGCTCCCGGCAGAAACCACGGTTCTAGATGTGGGCTGCGGGATTGGCGGCAGCAGCCGCATTTTGGCGCGCGACTATGGCTTTGACGTGACGGGCATTACCATCAGCCCCCAGCAAGTGAGGCGGGCACAGCAGCTTACGCCCTCAGGGGTAAGTGCTCGGTTTCAGGTAGACGATGCGATGGCCCTGTCTTTTCCAGACGGCAGCTTTGATGTGGTGTGGTCGGTTGAGGCTGGGCCGCATATGCCCGATAAGGCGGTTTTTGCGAAGGAACTGCTGCGAGTGCTGAAGCCCGGCGGCATTTTAGTGGTGGCTGACTGGAATCAGCGCGACGATCGCCGCCGACCGCTGAATTTTTGGGAAAGGCCGGTAATGCGGCAGCTCTTAGATCAGTGGTCGCATCCGGCCTTTGCTAGCATTGAGGGCTTTGCGGAGCTTTTGGAGGAAACCGGACTGGTTGCGGGTGAGGTTGTCACTGCTGACTGGACAGAAGAAACGCTGCCGTCTTGGCTAGACACTATCTGGCAGGGAATTATCCGCCCTCAGGGCTGGCTACAGTTTGGCTTGCCGGGGTTCATTAAGTCGGTGCGGGAAGTGCCGACTATCTTGCTGATGCGTCTGGGGTTTGGTGCCGGACTGTGTCGCTTTGGCATGTTTCGGGCGGTACGGGCTGAGAAATAAGGCGGGCTAGTCAGGGCTAAAGTCTGTCGGCATCAGGGAAAAGAGCCTGATGGGTAGGGCTGAAGTAGCGCTGAATAAAGTCTTTGGCGGCGGCAGGGTTGAGGCGATAGAGGGCAGCGGCGATTTCAGTGACGGCTTCGGCTTGCGGATCGCTAACTTCGTGTATCCATTGATGAACCGTGGAGCGATTAATGCCCATCGTGACGGCAAGTTTGTTTTGACTAATGCCGTGTACTTTCAAAACATTTCTGAGCGCTTCACCCGCTTTTGCCATGAATCAATGGTGTCAGAGGGTTTGAGCAACGTAAATGTTTGTAGCTACAAACACTTGTGATAGACTTGTCTTGTTTGCAACTACAAACATGGTGGTTATGGGCTGTGTTGATCGGCTGTATCGATATGGCCCATTTTTTCCTAGTCAATCACGAACCTGCCCGGTAGGAGCAGCGTGCGCTTGCCCCTTACCGGCGAATACCGAACGTTAACCAAATCTAGATGAAAAATGGATCAACAGGCAGACGAAACCAAAACGCGATCGAACCAGATGATTTTAATCGGTGCACCGTCCTGGGTACGAGGCATGATGGGACGACTACACGCGCTCGGCTTTGTGGAGATGAGCCGCTGGAGCAAACCGGAGCAGACGCCGCAAGAAGATGAGGTGATCAGCCTCTGGGCACAGCGACGGCGAGATTAAGAGGTGAGAGCGAGCCTGCCGAGATCCCTGGATTCTTCAGCTTTGTTGTGATTTATTGAACTACGCTGGCAGAATCCAGGGATCTGAAAGCGCTTTACTGAGATAGCCACCAGATTAGCAGGGCCAGTCCCAAGCCAAGCACAAACCAAATCGCTATCGGCACTCGCCGCCGATTTCGCGGTTTTGCAGGTTCGCCGCCAATAGCAGGTGCTTGCTTGGTAGGAACAACTACTTTTTTCCTAATTCTCGAATAGCAGTGTCACACCGCTCAACTATTTTCTGTAGTCCTAACTCTTCGTACAAAGCCCGTGCTTTTTCGTAAGATGATTGGGCTTCCCACTTCTGGTCAATTCTAGCTAGTGCATTACCCTTGTTGAACCAAGAAGCTGCTTCGCCATTGCGATCGCCAATTTCGCGTTTAATCTCCAAAGACTGCTGATAAAAGTTGATGGCTCGCTGATACTGGCCCAGCGAATAGTACCCATTCCCTAGACCCATAAGAGAATTTGCTTCGCCATTGCGATCGCCAATTTCGCGTTTAATTTCTAAAGACTGCTGATAGAAGTCAATTGCTCGCCGATACTGTCCCAGCGAACCGTACACATTCCCTAGATTGTTGAGAGAATTTGCTTCGAAGTTGCGGTTACCAATTTCACGAAAGATCTCTAAGGATTGCTGATAAAAGTCGATGGCCCGCTGATACTGGTCCAACGAACAGTATGCATTCCCTAGATTACAGAGAGAACTGGCTTCGCCATTACGATTGCCAATTTCACGGAAAATTTCTAAAGCCTGCTGCTGGAAGTCGATGGCTCGCTGATACTGGCCCAGCGAATCGTATACATTCCCTAGACCCATCAAAGAACTGGCTTCACCGTTGCGATCGCCAATTTCACGGAAAATTTCTAAAGCCTGCTGATAGAAGTCGATTGCCCGCTGATACTGTCCCAGCGAATCGTACGCATTCCCTAAACCCATCAAAGAACTGGCTTCACCGTTGCGATCGCTAATTTCGCGCTTGATCTCTAAAAACTGCTGGTAAAAGTCGATTGCCCGCTGGTACTGTCCCAGCCAATAGTACGCATTCCCTAGACCCATAAAAGAACTGGCTTCGCCATTGCAATCGCCAATTTCCTGATTAATCGCTATTGCCTTCTCATAAAACTCAACAGCTTGAAACGGTCGCCCGCAGGATTGTAGTGAATTGCCTATATTCTTCAGAGACTTAGCCTGCCCCGCCAAATCTCCCTTCTTTTCAGCCAGTGCTAACCCCTTCTCATAAAACTCCAACGCCTGCTGATACTCATACCGCCGCTCATACGCCTGCCCCACCTCGTTATACAGCGTCACCAACAGCGGCGACTCTGGCGTAGACTGCTCTAGCTCAGCCACCTGAGCCAGCAAATCCACCAGCGGTACCTGAGCGCTCTCATCCACCGGCTCCCGCTCCGGCATTAGGGGCATCAGCCTTGGTATTTCTGCCACCTCTCGCCCCGCCGCCACAAACTCAAACACCCCCGTCCGCCAGCTCCAAAAGTCGGGAGCCTGCTGCGCCAAGCGGGTGGCAATTCCATCCGGCAGCCACAGCACAATCGGAAAGTGAAACTGCCGCAGCGCCTCCCGCGTCCACTGCAAGGAAAAGAAAAAGCGCTCCTGCTCCGACTTCTCCGCCGCTAGCCGCACCCCTAGCAGCTCCCCCGCATTCAGCACCGTCACCACTGCCGGATCGCCTGCTTGCAGCGCCGGTTCCTGAGCTGCTAGAGCCTCCAGCGTTGCCCGTAAACTGGGCTGCTTTAGGTTTAGCCGCGCTCGCAGCGGCGTAATCCCTTCAGCTTGGAGTTCTGCTTCGTAGGCTGAGATCAGCGTGTCTTGCAAATTGCGATCGTCGCAGATTGCCAGCAATAGCTCCAACTGCTGCGTATTCGCCTTAACCGACAGCACCAGCTTGCGAAACTCGCGTTGATTCAGCGCATTCAGGTCAGAAACAGGCATGGGGGCGAAATGAGGGGGATGGGTTGAGGGAAACGCTCCCTTCGACTCCGCTCAGGGAGCATGGATTGAATATGTCTATTGTGAACGAGTTGGTTGTTGCTGATTAGATGGAGTTGCTGTTAATTAGGCGCAGCCTTGCCGGTCAAGTGAAACGAAACCCTGATAGTTGAGCAAAGTCAAAACCCTGGTGGTTGAGCGAAGTCGAAACCTAAATCAAATCCTTACGCCGCAGCAGATCCGCTACCAAAGGATGCAGGTCATACCACAGATCGTCATTCTCATATTCCAGCACATACAGCCCATGCAGCATCTCTAAGAACGCATCGCTTTTCGCATCCGGCGGCGTAAACTGCTTGTACGTTTCCACTAGCAAACCGTAGAGATTACTGCCCAAGGGCCGCGCAAACTGATTGCGCAAAGACTTCACCGCTGCCGTCAAAATCTCAGCGTTAATCTTCAGGTCAGTCACTTCTGGATTTAGCCGCAGCTCCAACATGCACTCACGGCAGCACTCTTGCCCTAGCCGCACCAGTTCCCGCAGCACGCCACCGCTCAGCAGCACAATTTGTCGCAAAATATCGCCTTCCACCAGGTCAGCCGCAATCCGCTTTTCTAGAACCCGCTGCAACATCTGCACGTTTTTTTCGATTGGCTCAGCTTCCGGCTGGTGAGCCACATCCTGCGTAAAAAACTTCGTCACCGACAGCAGCGAGATCCGACTTTCAGACTCCAGCGTAGCTAGCAGCCTTGGCTCACGCACAACGGCAATGGGAATCGTAAAAACCACCCGAATATTGGGCGAAAACAGAGCCTTAATATTGTCCTGAAAGATGGACTCAACCACTGCCAAATCCAGCTTGTCGAGATCGTCAATGATGACCAGCACCTCTTTTTTAGTGGTGCTTTGAATGGCAATGGCGATGCGATCTATCTGCTGAGAAAGCTCCGAAACGCGGCGCTCGTAGGTTTCTTTAATCTCTTCTCGAAAAGCCCCCTCTTTTTGCAGCTTGCCAGTGAAGAAGTCAAAGATATTGACTCCGGCTGACAGCTCTTGCTTGAGCTGCTCACTATAAGTGCGAGACTTGGTTTGAGAAAACCAGTTGAGCAGAGCGTTTTTGGTACCTTCTGGAATCGGCACCTGTCGCTTAGTGGCCTGACTCAGCAGCTTTAGGGCAATGGAATAGAGAATGTTGATGTGGTTTACGTCCGACATTTCCACCATGTCGGCAATCGAGAAGCTGGCGACAAACAGGTTTTGCTGACGCAGATTTCTCGCTAGCTGATTGAGCAGAGTCGATTTACCGCAGCCGCGATGTCCGGTGAAGATTAGCTTGCCGTCAGCCTCCATCGCCAGAATTTCATCTTCTAGCCGCAGCCGCGCCCGCTCCCCATAAGCCACCCGAAATCTTTCAATCTCGTCCGCTTTAACCAGAGGGAACAGGTTGAGATTACGATATGCCTCGGTGAACTGGGCGTAGCGATCGCCGTCCATGCTTTTCTTTCCCAAAACCTAGTTCATCATATCGCCACGGGCTGCTTACTCCACCGCCAGCGACACCCGATTTGCCCCCATGTCTCGAATATCATTCAGCAGCTTCGCCACCTGGCTGTAGGGCAGCGTCTTATCCGCCTTCAAGATAATCTGGCCGTCAGGATTTTCAGCCCCGTAAGCCCGTACCGTCTGGGCCAGTTGGGTCAAGTTCACCGCCTCATTGTCTAGCACAATTTGATTATCTTGGCTCAGCCCCACTACGAGGGGCTGGCTGTCCTCTGACAGCAGTTCCGCCTCTTCAGGCCCCTGAGAAATAGACTCTGGCAGCTCTACATTCACTACCTGCCGTCCCGTCAGCGTCATGGAAATGATGATGAAGAACGTTAAAACCGTCATCAATACATCCATCATCGGAATCAAGTTGACTTCAGGAAGGCGCGAACTGGGATGCTTTTTGCGAGAACGCATAATAGTTTACTCTTCGATCGCTAAAGAAACGCGATCGCCTCCTACCTCACGCATCGCTTCTACAAACTGAATCACTTCCTCGTAGGATAAATTTTCCGCTGGCACTATGTAGACCGTTTTACCAGGATTCTGGCTCAGGTAGGTTTCAATGCGGAGCTTGAGCTGATCTGCGCCAATAGGAGTCTCGTTAAGCAGCGGCTGACCCTGATTGTCTAAGCGGATTAGAAAGAGCTGGCGCAGCTGCTCCGGGGTAATTTCTGGAGCCTCTTCGCCCTGAGGCGGCAGCTCCATTTCTAACAGCTTTTGGCTGGTGAGGGTGAGGGTAATGGTGACAAAAAAGGCCAAAATTCCCATCATCACCGTCAGCATGGGAATCAGGTCAACTTGGGGCAGTTTTTCTTCACGCGGCTGGCGAAATCGCATGACGGTGGCTAGTGGCGATCGCCCGACAGAATTTTGGGCGGTCTGTTGGTGCTTTCAGGCAGGGCATTGTCAGCCGCTAAAATCGCTGGCTCGTACCAGTATTGGCGATAGATTAGCTCTAACTCGTTACCTGCATCCGAAAAGTAATCTATCTGCTGTGCCTGCAGGGAAACCAGCAGGCGAAAAATCAGCAGAGCCAAGATTGCCACCACCATCCCCGCCGCCGTCGTAATCAGAGCTTCGCCAATGCCCGCCGCTGCTGCCGAGGCCTGCTCAGTGCTGCCGCCGCCGCCAATGTCCAGGCTGCCAAAGGTGGCGATCAGTCCGGTGACGGTGCCGAGGAGTCCCAATAGTGGCGCTACAGCCACCACCGTTTCTAACAGCTTGTCTCCCTTGCGCATTTTGACAAATTCGCGATCGCCCGCTGCCTCCATTGCCAACCGAAAAGTTTCTGGAGACGGATGCTTTAATCTCAAAGGGGCTAGCAAAAAACGACCGATCGGTAAGTCTTGTGATCGCTGGGCGATCGCCGCCGCCGCGCCTAGATCTTGCCGCGCCGTCTCTAAAACCTGACTGACAATCTGCCCTTCTCGCCGCAGCAGCCGCGTCCAAAACCAGGCACGCTCAAAGCCGCAGGCAATGGTTAAAACCGAAGCTCCCAAAATTGGCACCATGACGGGGCCACCTCTAGCCAAAAAATCAAATACGGTCGTCATGTCAATTTGAGCAGCGCATATAAATTAGTGGGGCAAGACCGCTTCAGCATACCGGACTTATCTAGGTGGGCTATTAAGGCGATGTAAGCACCAGATTAATCAAAGGTTAAGCCCGTTAATCTAATCGCTATCATCGGCGGTAGCGTCTGCTGGCTCTGGAGTAGATGGACTTGATTCTAGCGAATCTGTAGTAGAGACAGCGGGAGCCACGTAGCGAATTTCCTGCCAGTTGAGATTGCCTTGGGCATCTATTTTAACGGTCACGGCTGGGATGCGATCGCGGCCCGCAATCGGATCGCCAATCACATTACACTCGAAACTTTCGCTGGGTAAATTTAGTCGATAAAGAGAACCGCAATCAACAGCAGGTCGTTGCCCCAAATCCTGCCCCAAAGCTGTCTGAATGTCGGTTTCTAAAGCCGTAACGTTGAGGATTACCGGAGATGAGGGCACTGTCCAATCCACATGACCTAAGTCATTTAATTGACGCACTTCGACATTAAAAGTTGCGGTAGAGGGAAGTTCAGCCACGCAGTTAAACACAACACCCGGCTGCTGGTCAATACCACTGGGGCATGTTACCGATTTAACCCTAATTCGATAACCTTGCTGTTCAATCCCTGCTTTGATTTCGCCTTCTAGCTGAGGCGTGTTTAAGCGAGCATTACAACTTGCTGCCAGCAAACTACAGAGAGAAATTAGGCATCCGTATCGCATCGTGTTTCGTAAAAGAAATACATTCAAGACGGCTTCTACTATACGAGATTGCTACAGGGTACACGTAAAGACAGCATTAAGGCTTGCAGCTACCAAGAGACGTCATCAGTTCTTAGCAATCTGAAGAGTTCTTGCAAATTCACCAGATTGACTACCTCTTTATATAGCTCAGACGAATATTTTCTTTCTGAGAAGTTGCCTCTGAAAGATTGGCAGTTTATTTGATATTTGATGAAAGTTAAGTGAGTGGATCTACCTGGCGATTGATCAAGTTTTTACCTCTTATTTGCGATGCGGTGCCTTCCACCCCAAAAGTTCCTGAAGTTTTTCACGGTTGCGGCTGTCATAGCAACAGCTGCTTATTCGGCTATAAAGATTGATAAAGCTGAAGCAGCGACTTTATCAATTGGGCAGAACTTTACCAGTAGCTCTTTGGCAGCCGATAGCGATCTGATTCCTCCAAGTCCTGCTGGTAGCGTTGGCTCAGATCACATTATTGAGTTTGTAAATGACGGCTACAAAGTTTATGAAAAAACTTCAGGCAACCTGGTAAAAACCAGTACCTTAGATCAGTTCTGGCTGAGCGCTGGCGTCAATTTTTCCGGCTTTACCTTCGATCCAAGAGTTGTTTACGACCCGTTTAACCAGCGCTGGTTTGCGGCTTCAGTTGATAACGCTGATGCCAACAATCAATTTTTGCTAGCTGTCTCTAACTCAGACAGTCCGCTCTCAGGTTGGACAGGTTTTGCGATAGATAGTGACTCCGACAATCAGCGCTGGGCTGATTTTCCCACCTTGGGCTTTGATCGTGATGGACTCTATCTAGCTGCCAATATGTTTCCGCAGACAGGCGGCAGTGCTTTTAGGCTAGAAACTCATATTTTGGCAGTACCCAAAGCAGACCTGTTGAGCAACAGTCCTACGGTGGCTCAAGCCGTACTATTTGAGAACAACAACATCGCTCAAACAGGCTTAAACTTACAGCCATCGCTCAACCTAGATAACGCTAATGCAGCTATCTTGCTGTCTAGTTTCAACGCCGATCGGCTCCAGCCCACCCAAATTCAAAACGTCACCAGCGCTCCAGCATTGACTATCGACACGCCGATCGCCCTAGAAGCTTATGACACTAAATTTTCAGCCGATCAGCCAGGGCCAAAACAAAACTTAGAAACCGGGGGCGATCGCCTCAGCACCCACACCATCACCCAAAACGGAGCCATCTGGGGCGTACAAACCGTCGAGCAGGATGGACGCGCTGCTCTACGCTGGTTTCAGATCGATGTGGCTAGCGGCGAGCTGCTGCAGGAAGGACTGATTGCTGATTCAGATAATGATTTTTACTACGGATCGATCGCGGTCAATGACTATGAAGACGTAGTGATTGGCTTTAATGCCTCTGGCCCCAATCAGTTTGTCAGCGCCTACGCCATTACAGGACAAACCACTGGCAACACCACTGCTTTTACTGAGCCGCTGCTGCTGCAGGCTGGCGTCAGCGACTACGAGGTGACGTTTGGTGCCGGTCGCAATCGCTGGGGCGACTATAGCGCCACGGCCTTAGACCCCACCGATCAGCTTAAGTTTTGGACTTTTCAGGAGTACGTATCGGCAACGGATATTTGGTCTACCCAGATTACTGAGCTAGATTTACGCCCTGACTTTGATCCGACCCGGCTAGTGAACGGTGGTTTTGAATCGGGCTTGACGGGCTGGCTCAGCCGGGGAGCGGTGCAGGCGGCAGGTAATACAGGGGGAATAGACCCCAGTCAGGGACAGTTTCAGGCCGTTCTGTCTGCTTCAGGTGAGGTGCTCGGCAGTTCCAGCCTGGAGAATTTTCTACAGCTTCCGCCCAACAGTCTGGGCGCGGTTGAAAATGCGGTCGGCTCCGCTCTGCGTCAATCTTTCTTTGCCCAAGCGGGAGAAACCCTCACTTTAAACTGGCAGCTCTTAACCCAGGGACTCACGCTTGACCCCAGCACCTCTGCTTTTATCTCAATCAGCCGCCTCAGCGACGCTTTTGAGACAGTGAATTCTCAACTGTTCTCGCTGCTAGAAAATTATGACCCGACGGCAGGAGCGCAAACCTTCTCATTTGTAGTGCCAGAGACAGGGACGTATTCTCTGGGGATTAGCCTCGCCACGGCAGACAGCGCTAACGACCCCCAACTTTTAGTCGATAGAGTAGCTCTCAAGCAAAAGCCGAAAGATCCCACTGAAGTGCCTGAAGCGGGAACAGTGGGAGGACTAGCTTTGCTGGGGTTTGGTTGGGTGAGTCGTCGGCTATGGCAGCGCCATCAGGCCGCGTGATAACAAAGTAGATGGCTAAATTAAATTTAGGCTACTTTTTATGACCACCACGACGCTGCTCAAATTAGCCGTTATGATGGAGCACAGCTTTATAGTCATGCTTTGTAGCTGACGGAGGTTATCTACATGAAGGCAAAGTTACTGGTGCCCTTGGCAGCGATCGCCCTGCTAGGACTGCCCGCCAAAGTTTGGGCACACGCGGTTCAAACCAACTATTTTGTTCCCCTGTTTACTGAACCAAGCGATTCAGCGGGGGCGGTAGAGTCTAGCGTCAGCAGCGAGGAAGCAACGCTGGTGCTGGAATCAACTTTTGGCGACGGTTCGCCTTTTGTGGGAGCAGAAGTAAGCGTCTACGCGCCCAACGATCCAGAAACACCCTGGCAGATGGGCACTACCGATACCAGCGGCCAGTTTGCTTTTGTGCCAGATGAATCCCTACCGGGTGACTGGACAATTAAAATCCGGCAGGAAGGCCACGGCGATATTTTGACGATTCCGGTGGGCGAAACTGGAATTGACTTTCAAAATATCAGCGAAGGGCCAAAGCTCGATACTCACTACGCAGCGCTCTCTCCCATTGCGATCGCCATTTTGGCAGGCGTTGGGGGAATTGGGATCGCAGCTAGCCGCTACCGCCGGGCCTAGTTTATCAAGTCATAATCTGCCGGCAATAGGACAGGATAAACACGTCCGCCGAGCTAACGGCGTGGCTCAATCACCAGTTCTCGATAGCCCGTCTGTGGATCAGGGGCGCGGTTAAAGGCGATCTCGTTCAGCTCACCCACGACGATTTCAGCAGTGGTGTAGACAATACAGCCGGGTAAAACATGGCCGCCGAGCAGTTTTCCCTGCGCGTCAGCCAGCGCGATGTGCAGGTGAGCCGCTTGGGCTGAAAAGGTGCCGACTAGAGACACAATCTCAAATCGCTGCTGTCGCTGCTCTCCTTCAGCCTGTCCGGCATAGCGCAGATGCGCCGCCTGTAGGCTGCCAACGGCTGTCAAAACAAAACCGGCCTGCAGTTCGTGAACTTGAGCGAACTCCAGCAGGCTGAGCTTTAGATCAGCGCCGGGCGTCAGCCGCAACGCCAAGGAACTAAGGGGCGATCGCGTCATAATTTTAGACTCACGGTGGCAGCGGACTGGTCTACAGGCAGACGCTTGGCATACCACCACTGCTGCAGTTCGGGGGGCAGAGCAAACGTATACAAGGTCGTTACAAATGGCTCACTGCGGTAGCCCTGACCAACGATTTCAACGCTGTAGGAAGCAAATTTTCGCGTTGCCATATCCGGCACTAGGCGGCGACCAATTCGGCGCCAACTGGGTTCCTTACCCCGCCACTGCAGGCGACAGCAGGGCCAAGGGAGCTGCTCTCGGTCAAACAGCCGACAGCAAGGCCCGACAACGCGGTAGGTCAAATGTGCCCCCGGACTTTGAAAAATATGTCCTGTAGGCCAGGGATGTTTAAGATTATGCGCTGACGGGGACTCCATGACTTCTGCAAGCAGTGCTAGGTTAGGGATATAGCTTGGAGAATTTTACATGTCTGAAGCCATTACAGCGGCAGTGAGCGATCGCATTTGCAAGCACATGAATAAAGATCATGCCGAGGCTGTTTTGACCTATGCCCAGATTTTTGGCGGCATTCAATCGGCCACAGCCGCCTCAATGGAATCCATCGACGCTGAGGGGATGAATCTGACAGCTCAGGTTGACGGTCAGCCTACCCCAGTGCGGGTGGACTTTGATCATACGTTAGAAAGCGCTCAGGATGCTCATCATACCCTGGTGGACATGTTGAAACAGGTGCAGGCCAGTCCCAACGCCGCCCAGTAGAGGAAGTATGAGCGTAGAAATTCGCTTCCTACCAGATAACATAGTGACTCAGGCTGAAGCCGGAGAGCCTTTGCTACAGGTAGCTGACCGGGCAGGCGTCACCATTCCCACAGGCTGCCTGATGGGATCTTGTCATGCCTGTGAAGTGGAAGTGGAAGGAGAAGCTGACCCAATTTGCGCCTGCATTACGGCGGTTCCCAGTGGGCGATCGCAGATGACGGTGAATCTCTATGTCGATCCGACCTGGTAAACAGTAGGGAAGATGGGGTAGCTGCGGTTCGGTTCTACTTACCCTAGTCCGTAGTTTGCCTTGCTACAGTGGCATTAAGCGCTACATCAGATGTAGCACCGCTCCCAGGGTTATACAGCCCAGCGAGTATTTGTTGTCCGAGTGAGGTAGCTGTTGTGAATAACGCGCCCGGTCAAGCGTCAGATTTTTTAGGCAAGTCTGCTGGTGACAATGCCCTGATGCAGTACGTTCAATCTTTAGAGCCTGAAATGATTGCTCAGCTCTCTAAGCCTGATTCCTCAGAAGTTTTGCAGGTGATGGAGCACAATATTGTCGGTCTCTTAGGCGGATTGCCATCGCAGCATTTTGACATTACGATTACGACTAGCCGTGAGCACCTAGGGCGGCTGCTGGCTTCTGCCATGATGAGCGGTTATTTTCTCCGCAGCGCCGAGCAGAGAATGACCTTTGAGCAGTCTTTAGCCAACGTAGATAGCTCCAGCCTGTCTGATTAATTTAAGTCTGAACGCTTTTCTTGAATCAGCCTGAATTATTGAGAGAGATTTCAGCTTCGGCAAGTTCGTCAGCGGACTTGCCGAATTCTGTTGTAGAGGAGCTGCGGCGATCGCTGCTGGACTGGTACGCTCAGTTTGGCCGCGATCTGCCCTGGCGACGTAGCCGCGATCCTTATGCCATCTGGATTTCGGAGATTATGCTGCAGCAGACACAGGTGAAGACGGTTTTGCCCTACTACCAGCGCTGGCTGCAGCAGTTTCCTACGGTTGAAGCATTGGCGGCGGCTGACCAGCAAACCGTACTCAAAGCATGGCAGGGGCTGGGCTACTATGCGCGGGCCAGAAATCTACACCGCGCGGCTCAAGCAGTCGTGCAGCAGCATCAGGGGCAGTTTCCTCGTCAGTTAGCGGCGGCGATCGCTCTGCCGGGCATTGGCCGCACCACCGCCGGCGGTATTCTCAGCGCGGCGTTTAACCAGGCCGTGCCCATCTTAGACGGCAACGTTAAGCGGGTGCTGGCGCGGCTGATCGCCCTGCCGCAGCCCCCTAGCAAAGCCCTCGATCGCCTCTGGTCGCTTTCAGCCACCCTGCTTGATCCGCAGCAGCCCAGAGATTTCAACCAGGCCCTGATGGATCTAGGGGCCACCCTTTGCACTCGCCACAGCCCAGCCTGCCTGCTTTGTCCTTGGCAGCGCCACTGCGCGGCCTACAATCAGAATGTACAGTCGGAGCTACCTATGTCTGAAAGTCGTCCGCCGCTGCCCCACAAATTTATCGGCGTCGCCGTCATCCGTAACGATCAGGGCCAGATTCTGATCGATCGCCGTCGTCAGGAAGGACTGCTTGGCGGCATGTGGGAGTTTCCCGGTGGCAAAGTTGAGCCAGAAGAAACGATTGAAGCCTGCATCAAACGGGAGATCAAAGAAGAACTGGATATTGAAATTGAGGTGGGCGATCGCCTGATTGTAGTAGAACATGCCTACACCCACTTCAAAGTCACGCTCAACGTGCATCACTGCCGCCACCTCAGCGGTGAGCCGCAGCCGCTTGAATGTGACGAAATTCGCTGGGTAACGTTAGATGAGATCGACCAGTATCCCTTTCCATCGGCCAACGTGCAGATTATCGACGCCTTGAGAGCGGCAACTGCTTAGACATAGCGGGCGAAGCGAAAATTAGCGGGCCCAAGCGGTGAGGTTCCAGACCGAGAAAAACAGAAATGCAGACACAATCGCAATTAGACTCCACTTGATAGCGTTTTTTTGCAGGTTGCGCCATTGAGCATTTTCAACCGTTTCGCGCTGAACCCTAAGCTGCTTTTGGGCCGACTGGATTTCAGCATTCACCTGCTCGGTCAGAGCCTGAGAGTCACTAACTTCTATAGCTGTGGTCTGCCCAGCCAGGGCTGCGGCTAGAGCATCCATCTCCTGAGCAGTCGCATTTTCAACTCTGGCTTGCAGTTGTTCTAGCTGAGCAATCTGCTGCCTATATTCTAGGTTTGTTCGCTCAGTTGTTTCTGTTTTCAGCTTGATGCTTGAGCTGACGCTGAGTGGAACCAGACTCAAAAACAGCAGTCCGACAATCAAGGTTGACCAGGAAAGTCCCCATAGAAGTCGCTTTTCCCACTTATTGCGCCAGGTCATTTCACCAAAGAAAACCAGAACCAGGGCAATTAGGGCCAGCGGCATTCTTTCTAATAGACTAGCCACCATGCCTAATTCCCAATCTGGATCCATGAAATAAGCCGGAATGAAAATATCTCCTAGCTGTACGGCAAATATGAAAAGTAGGCCATAACCAGACAGGCGAATTAAAGCAGTTGTCTTACGAGAGTCAGTCATTTTAGACGCGGTATGAGCCATTTTGGGACACCTGATAGGTTGGATGAAAAGGCTAATCTAGCTAGTCAAAGCGGGAAAATTGAGGTTGCCACTGCGCCTGCCAGTCAAACCAGGCTTGCTCTAGCACCTGATAGTCTTCGCCTGGGTCTTTCTGAGCTGAACTGGTAGACATCAGTACCCAGAGGCAGCGAAAGTCACGAATATTTTCTGAAGTCAATAGCCATTTCAAAAGACGTGGGCTGAGAATGTCGTAGCGATAGCGGTTATCTCTAAACTGCGGCAGGGTGACTGTGCTTTCTCCTTTAGGATTGATACAGCTAGCTAAATAGCGTTTTTCCTGATAGGGAAATAGGAGGTAATAGCCAACGGCTGCCTGATATTTCTCTGTTTTGAGGGCAGGTCTAACAGATTCAATGGGAATAGCCGTGTTTTGCTCTAAAAAACCAGCGACGTTGCCGCTCGTATCAACCATGTAGTACATTTCCGCAGTCAAAAATCGCGAGTTTTGCTGATATCGGTAAATTTGACCGTTGATCAGAAAGCGATTTTGAGCCTCTGGGTTAGCAGGGGCCGCAATTGGTTGACTTGCTAAAAAGCGAAAATTGGCAAGAGCGATCCTGTCTGGAAAAGTCAGTGGCTGCGGCTTGATTCGCTCAGACACAGAAGCTTCTGAAGCCAGGAGCAGCTTACCCAGTACGCCAAAAATGCTTAGACAAGTTAGGCATAAAAGAATGCTTCTGAGCGATCGCCAGTACTGCCTAGTTTGCTTTGATTCAAGCATAAGCTATCTACTCTGGCTGGAGAGTAAAGAAACAGAAAAGCCCCAACAAGGTAATAGAAACCGCCGAAAAAATGAGAGATCCATTACCCACATGCCAATATTCAAAAGCTTCCTGGCCGGAAGAAGCCGCTAGGACTGCCATCAAACCCACGCGAACTGAGTTGACTAAAAAGCCAAAAGCGATCGCCGCAATGGGCAAAAAGACTCGTTGTATCCGCTGAGTTGAGTAAAGAAGTAGAAAAATAACTGAGGTTCCTAGAAGCTGCATCATCAGGCTGTAACCAGCACAGCCCGGATTTACTTCGACACTGCCCGCAGGTAGAACCACGTAAACACCTTGACGATAGACATCGAAGCCTGCGTACCACAAAAAGATTGTGGCGGCCTGAGCCGTACTTTTAGAAATATCGAGAAGCTGAGAAAGCAGGCCGCTGTGGGGAATTAAAAGCGATAAAACTAGCAGTTCCCGCCAGTACTGTGGCAGCCCTCTCAAGCCCGAAGCTACTAGAGCTAAGGCCAAAGCCGCTAAAAAAGGCAGCAGCCGTAAAAAGAAGTCGGCGCTGCCCAAAGCCTGACTTTTAACTAAGATTAGAGTTACCAAGCATAGCCCCAACAAAGTGCTAAACCAGCCGCTTTGCAATCTCAGTTTTTCGTGTTTTTGCCAGATCAAATAGGTAATCGCAGACCAATAGAGCAAGCTAGTGCTGAAAAGCTCGCTTTGCCCCAGCCGATCCGTCATGGTTAGATGAATTGCGACGAGGCCAGTTCCAATGCCTAATAGCCAAAATTTATCTGCTACAAACCGCTTTGAAAAAGCTTGAGGCATCATTGACGTTTACCTAAAAGAAGCAACAGCTTGAAGCTAAGCGATAGTTCTAATCGACAAAAATAAAGCCAGTGGAATGACCGGCCTAAAAATTTAGATTGGCCAACAACGAAATTTCAAGAAGCCCTGTCAACGTTGGTTTTTGCTATGCTCAACGCCAACTTACAAAAGCCTCAATTTTTAGATACGTCACGCCAGTAGGTAAATAGCGCCGCTCAATAAGCGATTGAGCCTTGGCAGAGGGCAGAGAAAATGCAGCTACAGCTTTCAACCTGAGTCTGGTTTGAGACTGGGCGATCGCTCTACCCTACTGACAAGCCCCCGCACTTTGAATGAGCTAACAGAAACCAGGTTTAGGCTTCTGCAGACTTGCGCTTAGCGGCGTTCCGTTTACGGTTGAGCAGCGCTCCAAACCCCAAGGCAATACCAGATCCTACAGTTGTAATTGGTTCGGGCACTGACTCGTTAACGAAGCTCTCACTGCCGCCATTCTCAAAGCCTTGAGCATGAAGACCTACCCGCAGAGTTCCGCGCCGTAAGTCAGTCACAACGGCATTAAAGGAATCATCAAAACCTGGCAAAACGTTGAAAACAAGGCCGACAAATTCTGAAGAAGGATCTAGGACTGAATCAACATCGTTGTTCACTCCCTTAGGTTGAACCGGGCTGGTTGCGCCAGCACTGAAAGAGGTTGAAAAGCCAATTGTCCGGCCCGCTGGCATATTAGAGCTACCGGGATGGTTAGTTGAGAAATTGACGCCGGTAGAGTTAATAATTTCAGCAATAGAGCCTAAAGTTTTAAAGCCGGTATCTTCAAAATAGACGCGGGTAATGGATGAGGCCGATGAGCCAAAATTGAAAAACTTAAACATCACCTGAGTGGAGCTATGCTGAGTCAGCTTGACCTTAAACTGATTGCTGCCAGCCTCGCAGTTAGCAGCATTGTTATTGCTGACACAGCCAAAGCCAAAAGCAGGAATAGAACGAGGTGTCACGGCTTGGGCTGCAGTAGGGTTTATAGCAGGAACGATGACGCTCGCGGCTACCGCTAAAGACGAAAACAACAAAGGCTTTTGCAGATTTTTTTTCATTGTGTTGGTAAATTCCTGAGAAAGGAATTGCTAGAGAGCTATTTCTAGATTTTGGCGATCGCGTATCCCCATAGCTTGTTAGAACCGCCCAAGAGGATTAGACAGATGCTCAGTTTTTCTGCACAATTTGTTTCAAAGAAAAAATCTCTGAAACAAACGCGTTGATGATGCTGAGATCAATCAGACTTCTCTTGATGAGATCAATATCTCAAGTGAACGCAGTCGAACGAGAATGCTGACTAAGAAGTTTTTACTAATATCTACCTGCAGATTGAAGTTAAAGCGGGGACGGATTCAACTTGAAGCTGCAACGTGTCGATTAGTTTTTTCGTAGAGCTAAACTATAGATGCTGACTTCTATACTCCCACCTAGTAGAAATCCCGCAAATATCTTTTAGAACGAGTTTATGCAAGCTTTAACTGCAAGCGGTTCTTTGACCCAGTTTTATAAAGGATTAAACCAAGCTCGCAAACTGTATCCCGCTAGACTGGAGCCAAGTGAGGGGGTTAAACTGGCGACGGCAATTTTCTTGATTGCTCTCTAGGCAAACGCTTCGCTTCTCCGTCTCAATCTTTCAGGTGAATTGCTTAGCGTTGGAAAATCTGACCGCGATCTAGAACGGCTTCACCGTGATCAGGCACCCAAGCCAGCCAGCGGCCATCGGCTTCTTCACACAGCAGCAGTGCTTCCTCAGCGCTGTACTCAGAGATGCGATCGCGTAGTTTTACCCACTGCTGGGCTTGGGGGACGAAACCAGTGACAGCAGCAGCTAGCTTGGTAGAAACAGAAGTTGAAACGGTCATAGGCTTTAATTTTGTATCTATCGATACAGAAATTTTAGTTTTCCTAGCAGCTCAAAAACTTTTGCTGTCTTAAAAATTAATCTCTAGCGATCGCGGCAGGCTGGTACCGATAGCCACCACTTGCGGGTGAAGACGCTGATAGGAGTTGCGTGTGCGCCGGATCAAGCCCGACTCACCGCTGCTATATCCGCTGCGCGAATTCATCTCTCAACGGTGCCAGAAATCGGTAGCGCTGTAGCCTAAATCATCTAGCATCTGCCTCAGCAGTGGCATACTGAGGCCGATGATGTTGGTGTAGCAGCCCTCGACTTTTTCAATAAAAAGGCTGCCCTTGCCGTCAATCGTGAAAGCGCCAGCGCAGTTTAGCGGTTCACCAGAGGCGACGTAGGCCGCAATTTGGCGATCGCTCACCTGGGCGAAAAAGACCTTAGAAACCTGTGTGCGTACCTGCTGCCGTTGCTGACGGGTATCGAGCAGGACGTGCCCCGTATAGAGTTCGCCCACCTGCCCCCTCATTTTTTGCCAGCGGGCGATCGCCGCCTCTGCATTCTCAGGCTTACCGTAAATCTGGCCGTTGAACGCCAACACCGAATCGCAGCCTAAAACCAGCGCGTCAGCAAACTGGGGGGCCACTGTTTCGGCTTTGCCCACCGCTAAGGCCTCTACTAGCCGAGCCGGGTCAGCAATTCGGACCTGATCTTCATCAAAGCGACTGGGACAGACAAAAGGCTGAATGCCTGCGGCCACCAGTAGCTGCCGCCGCGCTGGCGAAGCTGAAGCCAGAACAAACTGAGGCATCATAGCGGTTTAGTAAACGGAGAAGGACGCCACTGCCTGCTTCAGAAGAGTTTTCATTTTGTCCCAGCGCTCTTCGCGGGTGGAGGCATTAAAGGTGAAAAGCTGATCTCGGCGGACAATGACGCTAGCTAAGTTATGGCGCAACCCCGAAGGCAAATCAGCTAAATACTCCAGGATGTAATAAGTTTCGTCATCAGACTGAATTTCCTGGGCGCTAATCAGCTGGACATCGCGATCGCCTCCAGCCATCTGAGTAATGCTTTTAGAAAGCTTGTAGCCCACTTCGGTAGGATCGCCTAAATCCTGCAGGGTTTGACCTTCCGGTACTTCGCTAATCACGACGCTGACGTTTTCGGTATCGTTGACCAGGTCGTGAAAAACCACATCAGCATTGCTGGTATTGACCTCTAGCCAACCAGTCGGATAGAGAAACTGATAGCCCTTGTAGCTGTCTACATAGCTTTTTAGGCCGCTGCCTGCTGTAACACAGCCCTGTAAATTCAGCGCGACTACTACCAGTAGTAAAGCTGCTATCCGCTTCAGCATAGTCATGATGTCTTGAGTTGCGATCGCCACTCCCTATTCTCCCATCTCAGGGGCCGAATGCAAGCCGTAAGATTTTGAGGCATCAGGCAGGTTTTTCAAAAAACAGCAAATGCTGTTGCGGCAGGGATTCATCCGTTTTTTGCCACGTGAGGCCAACCGCTGCCATTTCTTTTTTCACCTGCTTTTGGCTCATCTTGTGCAGCCGCTTAATGGCGATGAACGGATTCTCCGCTCGGTATTCCGCCAATACCACTCGTCCCCCTGGCTTCAGCGCTTCTACCAGATGGGTCATCATTTCCTGGGGGTAGGCAAACTCATGGTAGGCATCCACCATAATCGCCAAGTCAAGACTGGCGGCAGGTAGGTGGGGATTATCTACGTCTCCTTGCACTGGCTCGACATTCTCAATCCCGTTTGCCGCTTTTCGCGCCGCCAGCATTTCCAACATTTCTGGCTGAATGTCCACCGCCAAGACTTTGCCAGCGGGTACCTGTTGGGCCAGCCGAAAGCTGATATACCCGGTACCTGCGCCAATGTCAGCGACGGTATCGGTCGGCTGCAATGCGAGTAAATCCACCGCTAAGCCGGGATTTTCCTCAAATTTACGGCTGGATCGCTCTAGCCAAGCTGCACCCCGGTGCCCCATCACCTGGGAAATTTCTCGCCCTAGATAGACTTTGCCAATGCCATCCGGGCTGGGCGTCGTTTGGCGATAGGGAGTGTCAGGATTGCTGTGGGTGACGCTAGGAGAACAGCCCGATAAGACGAAGAGGGCGAGGCAACAGGCGATCGCTGCGCTGATCCACGAACGGTTCATAAACACTCCTACTTTCTCCAGATGACGCCAATCCCGCTTTGCCCGACAGTGAGGCCCAGGTATTGGCCTTATATTTTAGCTTGTTGGCCTTTTTAGTTTTTTGACAGTTCCTATGGTCAATCAGGCTTCCCTTATTTTTTTACCGGCTCATGCCCTAGCCCAGGGCATCTGCGATCGCCAGTTTTCTGCTACCGAAGTTCTCGAAGCTTATCTGCGCCAGATTAAGCAGCACAATGCCGCCCTCAACGCCATTGTCACCCCTAATTTCGAGGCCGCCCGCCAGCGGGCACAGGCCGCAGATGCCGCGATCGCTCGCGGCGAGTTCTGGGGGCCTCTGCACGGCGTTCCGATCACGATTAAAGACAATTGGGAAACGGCGGGTCTGCGAACGACGGTCAGCTATCCGCCGTTGAAGCACTACGTACCTCAGCGAGATGCAGCAGCCGTGGCCCGGCTGAAGGCAGCCGGAGCAATCGTGCTCGGCAAAACCAACATGCCGAAGCTAGCAAAAGATTTACAAACCGATAGTCCCCTCTTCGGCCAGGCCAATAATCCGTGGGACTTAGACTATACCTGCGGTGGCAGTACGGGAGGCGGCAGCGCTGCGGTGGCAGCAGGGCTATCGGCAATGGAGTTAGGCACTGATGCGGCCGGTTCGATTCGGATTCCAGCCCACTTCTGCGGCTTGTTTAGCCTCAAACCCACCGAAAACCGCGTTTCTTTAGTGGGTCAACTGCCACCACTGCCGAATCGCCCTCGTAGCCTACGCAAGCAGGTTTCTGCCGGACTGATTGCCCGCTGCATTGAAGACTTAGAGCTAGGTTTAATGCTGATTGAAGGGCCAGATGGCCGTGACTGGGAGGTTCCCCCGGTCCCCCAAACTGTTCCCCAAGTGCCCTCTCTCGAAAATCTTCGCCTCGCTTGGACGGATCGCTTTGGTGACATTCCAGTCACGCCGGAAACTAACGTCATGCTGCAGAAAGTAACCCAGACGCTGAGCGATCGCGGCGCTCAGGTAAAAAAGTGTAGTCCTTTGGATTTCAACTACGGCGAAGCCTGGGAAACTTTTGGCGAGATTGCCGTGACTGAGCTGTATAGCAAAGAGGCCGACTGGAAGATGTATCTCTATCGGCTGTTGTCTCTAGTACCCCCTATGTTTGTTCCCGGCGGGCCGACGGCGCGGGGCTTTGTCTCTGGTATGCGGCTGAGCTTTACCCGCACGAGCCGGGCAATGGCTCGCCGCGATCGCTTCATCAGCCAGCTTGAAGCCTTTTTGGGAGACTGGGATGCCTGGATCTGCCCGGTGTGTCCTCAGCCAGCCTTTCCCCATGCGGTGCTGGGGCGGCCTATGATCATAGAGTCTAAGATTTTGTCTTACCTGTCGGCGGGCTGCTCCTACACCAGCATTTTTAATCTCACCGGCAATCCAGTTGTTGTGGTCCCTGTCGGCTTCAGCCCCGCAGGTTTGCCGATGGGCGTACAAATTGTGGGACGGCGCTGGTGCGATCGCGAATTGCTAGCGATCGCCAAGCAAATTGCTAAAGTTACCGGAGATTTTACTCCACCTCCCGGCTACTGAAGGAGAAAGCACAATGGCAACGCTAAAAGCGACATTGGGAAATCAGCGGATTTGGTTCTGGCGCGGCTGGCGCATTCGCTACACCTATCTACCACCGGGTACACCTACTGCCGCCAGTGCAGCTCCGATTTTACTGCTACACGGCTTCGGCGCTAGCCTGCAACAGTGGCGCGACAACCTGACGCCCCTAAGCCAGTATCATCCGGTCTATGCTATCGATTTGCTGGGATTTGGCGGCTCAGAGAAAGCCGCAACTCGTTTCGGCACCGACCTCTGGGTAGAGCAGATAATTGATTTTTGGCAGACCTGGCTGGGACAGCCAACGATTTTGCTGGGTCACTCTCTGGGGGCTTTAGTCGCGCTGGCCGCCACTACCACCCATCCAGAAATGGTCGATCGCCTGATTATGCTGACGCTGCCAGCAGCTCGCCAAGAGCTACTGACTGGCTGGAGCGGTCAGCTTGCGAGCAAGTTTGAAGACTGGTTTTCATCTCCAATTTTGATTCGTCCCCTGTTTCGCCTAGCACGGCGGAACTGGTTTATTCGGGCCGTTTTGCAATCAATCTACACCAAGCCAGAGCGAGTGACAGCCGATCTAGTAGCGTCATTCATTCATCCAACCGCTGAGCGCGGTGCTGCTAGAACGCTGATGTACTTGGTCAAGTCTCGCACTGATGAGCGCTTCAGCCCCGCCACCCAAATGCTGCTAGCCCAGGTCAAAGTGCCAACGCTGCTGCTTTGGGGTCAAGCCGATCGGGTCATCCCGATTAGCTGGGGTCGCCATGTAGCCAGCCTGAGCACCGCTGTTGAACTGCGAGAACTTCCTGATTTAGGTCACTGTCTCTACGATGAATGCCCCGAACAGGTCAATCAGGCCATTTGTCACTGGCTGGCTGCTTAAACTGCTTAGATAAGTAGATGGCCTTATGTATTTGTAGGATGGATAAAGCCCTCCGGGCATGACTGCGCTAAAGCGAAGCGTAACCCATGCGGGCGTTGGTTTATTGCCTCCGGCAAGACTACGCCAACGTTCCTCAACCGCAACCTACAAATGCTCATTTTGTTTATGGCAACCTACTTATAAAGAGAAGTTATAGAGAGAATTAATAAAATCAGGTAAGGGACTGCTAAAACCAAAGGAATATATTTTTCAATAGCCGTAAGCCGATAATATCCGGAGCTGTTTTTTTCATTTACAAGAATATCCCATTCCCTCTGATACATAGGAAAGGGTAAATCCTGTTCTAGTTCATAAATAACTTGAAACTTAAGACGATTGAGCTGCTTATATGACTGAAGGTTCACATACCACATTAAACAGAGAACTAGTCCTAGCAGACTAATACAGACAAAAAGGACATTGCTGGATTCAATTAAAAGATTTTCATTTACGGGAAAAGAAAGAATAACAAGTATTCCAGAAAGAACTGAGATGTAGAAAGCATTTGCCTGCCCTCTTCTTGAGGTAACTCTATCCATCATCTCAATATAAATCTTGTACTGCTCTATTAACAGACTTCCATAGTCTTCTTCGCGAATTTTCATGTTTTTTTATAAGCTTGCTGTTAATGAATTAGGCTTAACGTAAGAGACAAGTCATCATCTTGAGTAAGCCATCTATTCAACCATGTAGCCAACTATTTAGAAATCTTTTCTGCCAATAGATTTAGGCCAGTGCAGCTTGCTGTGTTTCAACAATCAAATTCTCTATTTCTATAAACGCCTTAGCATCGCGGAAGACAGGATCGCGATAGAGTTCCGGGATAAAAGATTTCAGTATCTCCTCAATCTTAACGGCTTGAGAGTCCCCTGGGCTCCAGGCATAAATGCCGCCTCTACGAATTTCATACTTGTAGCAATGATAATTTTGAATGTCGAAGGGTAGCTCAAGATTGTCAACTTTTTGATGCAGCAAGATAAACTTCTTATTCAATATCATCATCATGCCCAGTTCCAGCATGATGTTAGGGCTAAAACCTGTAATATCAACGATGCCAAAATGAGAATCTTTAATTTGCTTCATAATTTCAGAAACAACATATCGATTTCCGGGTGGATGAATGTAGCGCCTAGCTTGAATATTGTTCGCCACTAAAAACTCTCTAATACAATCCTCTAACTCATAAAAATCAGACGTTTCGCTGGTGAAAGGTCTAGCAATAAAACCAGTCCGATAAGGGTTAACCTGAATTCGTGATCCTTGAACAATCTCCTTGAACTTGACAATAGCCTGAGAAGTTTGAGTGTCATTCAACTCGTAAGCATCAGCTTTCCAGATAATATTAGCAATTGGCTTCGACAACCGCTTAATGAACTCTACAATTTCTGTAGTAAAGTTCCCAGAAACAGGTAGCTCAATGCAAAAGATTCCCCACAGCGCATCTCTAAAAAGAAGTGGAACAGCAAGAATAGAATCAGTGTCACGAAAAAATTCTAAGTCTCTGGACTCTACCAGTTGTCCTGTCACTTTATTTTCAATAGGCTGCTTCAAATCGCTGGAATGAATTTTTTCAATCCATATTGCTTCCTTGTTGCGGTAGACCCAAGGCCATATACCGACTGAATCTTCCCTGATTTCAAAAGGCTTTATAGGCTCTCGTCGGCTGACGTTTAAGCTGCTAAAAGGTTGGAGGATGTCATGATATCTTCCTTCCTGTCTCCATAGAATATCTATAATGTGGGCATTCAAGTTCTCTTTTATTTTCTCACTTACAACCTCAGTTACCTGACGAGCTTCTTCTCGATTTAGAAAATCTAGCGTTAAACTAAGTTGCTCAAGTTCGCTCAACATATCTAGCATGATAAATCCTCTTATCCAATAAAGAAGTCCTTTGACTGAGTAGTAAATTTATGACTATATAGAGCTACGGTCCTGCGTTCCATTCTTGCTGTAGGCTCAATTCAGTATTTATATTCAACCTTTCAATTTGATAATTCTTGATACTCAAATCAGGCAAACCTAAGTTGAGGCACAAAGACCTCTCTTGTTTAAAAAATATAGAAGAAATGAAGAAATGAACAAGGAGCTTAAAAAAGCTATAAAGTCTTGAAATTGGCAAATCAATATTCTTTAGAAAAAGGTTTAGTCTTGAGATAAAGAGTAGTTTTTCATTTTGCTGCGGTTCTCCGCACTGGGTAACTTAGGGAATACCTTCCTATACTGGTACTTAAGAATGTTTCCTTTGGAGAGATCGCATGGCTCTCAATGCAGCGGTCATGAAGGCCGTCGAGCAGCTTGACTATCGCGTCACGGTAGGGGATGTTGCCACTCAGGCAGGGCTAAATGTGCAAGTGGCCCAGTCTGACCTGCTGGCGTTGGCCTCCGAGACTCAGGCCCACCTACAAGTTTCAGAAGCGGGAGAAATTGCTTATGAGTTTCCCCGCAACTTTCGCGGCATTTTGCAGAGCAAATACTGGCGCTTGCGACTGCAGCAAACTTGGGAAAAAGTGTGGAGCGTATTGTTCTACCTGATTCGCATTTCCTTTGGCATTCTGCTGCTGGCTTCCATCGCTCTAATCTTCATCACCATTGCCATTCTGCTGATTGCGATGAACTCTTCCCGCTCAGATAATGACAACGGGGGCGGGTTTGGCGGCAGTCGAGGCGGGGGCGGCGGCTTTATCTTCGTGCCGCGCCTTTGGTTTGGGCCAGACTTGTTTTGGTTCTTTCACTATGATCGTGGCTATCGCCGCCAGCAGCCAGCTAGAGCCAGAACCAGAACTCACAGTGAACTGAACTTTTTTGAGGCAATTTTCTCCTTTCTGTTTGGTGATGGCGATCCCAATGCCGACCTAGAAGAGCGGCGCTGGCAAACCATCGGCACCGTCATTCGCAACTCAGGTGGTGTAGTAGTCGCTGAGCAAATTGCCCCTTATTTAGATGATTTAGGAGAGGGCTGGTCTAAGGAATACGAAGACTATATGCTGCCTGTCCTCAGCCGTTTCAACGGCCAGCCCGAAGTCACCCCTGGCGGCAGTTTGGTCTACCGCTTCCCAGAGCTACAGGTTACGGCCAGCGATCGCCGCGGCGCTTCGGTCGCAGCGTACCTGAAAGAGTTTCCCCGTCAGTTCAGCGTGGCTAGTTCCGGCCAGATTATGTTGGCGATTGGTTTGGGTGCAGCCAACATAATCGGCGCTTTGGTATTGGGCAATTTGCTGCAGGATCAGGCGCTTGTTGCCGAACTGGGTGGTTTAGTCGCCTTTGTCGATGCCATTTACTGGCTGCTAGTTGCTTACGGTACAGCCTTTCTGAGCATTCCCCTAGTGCGTTACTTCTGGGTACAGTGGCGCAACGGCAAGATTGAGTCGCGTAACGAGTCGCGCCAGCAGCGGGCGATCGCCTTTAACCGGGCGGGCAGCGAAGTACAGCAGAAACTCAGCTATGCCGAGCAGTTTGCCAGTCGCACTGTGGTTAACAAGGACGATTTGGCCTATACCACTGAGCAAGATTTAATTGAGCAAGAGGCTGAGCAGCGGGAAAAACTGGACGCCCAGTGGCAAAAGCGACTCGAAGATCGTAGTCGCCCCGACTAACCTTGCTGGGCCAGTGGGCTATCGATAAGATAGATAAAATTCTGGGTTATCCAAGCCTGTGATTCTTGAACCTGATTATCCCCATATCGTTTTTGCCTTTGACTACCGTGGCTTTCGCATCGCGATTGACGAAAGCGACTTTGACGGCCAACCGCTCTATGCCGCCTGGGTCGATTATGCCTGGGGCAGCGCCGTTGCTGTACGTGGCGTCTTCAGCCGCCGTGAAGCTATTTATAAGGCGCGTCGCTGGGTGGATCGACGCATCGAGACTTCGCCACTGTTTCAAAGCTGATGGAGTGCTGCTGAAGTGCAGAGCGATCGCGTTTTAGCTTGGCTCAGATCACATGCCTCAGCAGCGTAGACAGGTAGACAGGTCTAAGTAACCTGCCACCTGTCAGCTTCCTGAGTAGCAGCCTGAAATTCAGCGGCTGTTAGCGGCTGAGTCTTTAATTCAATTGACCAGCAGGCTCCGGCTGACGCTGTTAGGGCGGCAATGACTTGCTGATCGGTGAGATGACCTACGACTGCTGAGAGGTCAGGCGGCGGCTTGTCTGCCCCAAACACCTGACAAAACAAATCAGCCTCTGTTCGCAGCGGCATGGAGCCATGCTGCAGCAAAGCATTTCCCTGTCGGTACTGGGCGCTGCCGACTAGCTTAGTACCATCGTCAAGCACTAAATCAGCCGCCGTTGCGGTGGTAAAGCAGCCGGGATGGTGAATGTAGCCGCGACCTGCGGTGCCATAGCGCAGAGAAACGCCTAGCGATCGCCAGCCCTGCAGCAAAAACTGACAAATTTGCCGGTAGACCTGTTGACGGCTACCGGCAAAATCAGATGTGATGACAGCATAGGTCAAATCTCCCTGATGCAAAACTGCCCGCCCACCGCTAGGGCGGCGCACCAGCGGCACGGGCTGGCCCTGCCAGGTTAGATCTCGCCAGCGATCGGGATAGCGGCGCTGATGGTAGCCCAGAGAAATTGTGGCAGGCTGCCAGCGATAGAACCGTAGCACCGACGGCAGCCGACCACAGCGATGCTGTTCTAGTAGCCAGCGATCGAGGGCCATTTGCTCAGACCCAGAAGCCTCAACGGGGGGAATATACCGCCAGCGCGACACCTATGACTGATAGTTGACGATGCGAGCAAATCCTGTCGGGTCTAAGCTGGCACCGCCGACCAAAACGCCGTCAATGTCAGACTGAGCCATAATTTCATCAATATTATTAGGCTTAACTGAGCCACCATACTGAATCGGCACGTCTGGATTTTTAAGCTGCGATCGAATGCGGCCAATCACCTGATTAGCATCTGAGGCGTCACAGGTATCGCCAGTGCCAATAGCCCAAATAGGCTCATAGGCAATGATCAAGCTGTTTTGATCGACACCCTCTAAACCCTTTTTGATTTGCTGAGCGATATGGGCGTCCGTTTCTCCAGCATCGCGCTGCTGCTTAGTTTCACCTACGCAAAGAATAGGAATTAGCCCTTCCTGCTGGGCCGCTTTAATGCGCAGATTAGCAGTTTCATCTGTCTCACCAAAATACTGTCGGCGCTCACTGTGACCGATAACCACATAGCGAACCCCTAACTCCTTCAGCATCAGCGGCGAAACCTCACCCGTGTAAGCGCCCTCTGTTTCCCAGTGGACATTTTGAGCGCCGACCAGCACTCGACCCCCATGTAAGTTTTTGGAGAGGGTACTGAGTACGGTAAAAGGGACACATAAAATAACTTCCCGATCCTCAGGCGTTTCGCTCAGGTGATCTAAAAAGTCTTTCAAGAACTCTAGCGCTTCGGCTTGAGTCTTATGCATTTTCCAGTTGCCAGCGATAACAATCTTACGCACAGGTCTTCAGTTGAACAGCTTTTTCAATCTACACATGCATCATTGCATCCTACCGGGAAACGTCTACTAGAATCAATTTTGCTAACTGCAAGATCAGGTAAGTCATCCTTTAAGCACTGAGATAGTGCCAACTCAGTAGGCTTGAGTCTTAGCGGCTATGCCAGTTTAGGGATGATTAGCCTCAGTAATTTGGGCAAAATGAGACATAACTTGATTAAGCTGAAATTAAGTCGATTATTGGTAGATAAAGCTTGCGTCTTGAGCTGCCTACAGAATCAGGCAGCAGGAAATGTCCAATGGCGATGACCACTGAGAATGCACAGCTGACTTTTAACGGGTAAACAATGCTTTGGCCATAAACCAACCAAACAGAGATGACTAGTTTTCATCCTGAGAAATTTCGGATACTGCTGGTAGATGATATCGACGATAACCTTCAGGTCACTAGCTTTGTGCTAAACCAGGAGGGTTATTGTACGCTCACGGCTAGTAACGGTCAGCAGGCTTGGGCCAAAGCTCATAGCGTTTTGCCCGATCTAATTCTGCTAGATTTGATGATGCCCGATATCAGCGGGCTAGAAATCTGTCAGCAGCTTAAAAGTGATGCCCAAACAGCAGATATTCCGGTGATTTTTGTCACTGCTAGCGACGATCAAGATAATTTGCTGCAGGCTTTTGAGCTAGGAGCCGTTGACTACATCAAGAAACCCTATGATCATTTTGAGTTGCTCGTGCGGATTAAAACGCATTTAGAGCTTAAGCAAGTACGGGATGAGCTAAAACAGGCTTTAGCCGCAGTAGAAAAGTTGGCGGCCACGGATGAACTGACAGGCGTTGCCAATCGCCGCTATCTCTTGGAACTGGCTACTAAAGAGTTTGAACGTGCCAGACGCTACGGGCGATCGCTAGCGTTGGTTATGCTTGACATCGATCACTTCAAAATGGTCAACGATAACTATGGTCATCAGGCGGGCGATCGCGTTTTGCAGCAAATCTCTACCGTAGCGGCGAAGACCCTGCGCATGGGCGATACTCTGGGCCGGATCGGGGGCGAAGAATTTATTGCGCTGCTGCCGGAAACCAGCATCCCTGAGGCTGAGGACGTAGCTGAGCGCCTCCGTCAGACCATCGCGGATTTAGAAATTGCCATTAGCGCTGAAGAAACATTGCAAGTCACCGTTAGTCTGGGCTTATCTATTTATCTTCCCGCAGACAAAAGTATTGACGTTATCATTACCCGGGCAGATGCAGCTCTATATATCGCCAAGTCTCAGGGGCGCAACCAGGTCGTTAGCCTAACGGGGCATGACGCCAATTCGCCTCTCATCTGATTTGAGCGGCTGGAGTTTTTCCTAGCCGCCGGAGGCTGATATTGTTCATCTTGCAGCGGCCCTGAAGCTGGACTCAGCGACTCCTATGCCATATTTGGCCGTTAAGCCAGCAGCTATCTATAAGAGTCCTCAGCCGGCAGCGGATAGTCATCGTCGTACATTGGCTCAACTTCACGGCGAGGACGACGATAGGAGCGATTTGACAACAGCTTCTGGCGCACTTCTAAAAAGATGTCCCGGCGCAGATAGGGATAGTCTCCCACCCAAAGCTTATGGTCGGGCACATAAACATCCGAGATCAGATTAATCCGGCTGAGATCTTCCCGGTTAGAAAGCACCAACATTTCGGCAATATCGCCGCGCCGAATTAGCCGATGGTCACGCTTTAGCACCGCCTGCACGCGAGTTGTAAATCCTGTTTTATCGCCAATTTCCAGGTTGAGGTAGCGCTCCCTGTCTTCAACAATGACCAGTTCTCCCCGGTTGTTGACGGTTTCTTCCGTACCAACGACTTCGTCTGTCACAAAGACATCCAGAACTTTTCCCCGCCAAAAGCCGCTGTAGGAACTGCGCCTGGCCCAGCGGTTGCGACGGCTGGCTTGCCAGACCGGACTCCAAAGCCAGTACAGACCGGCAATGGTACCTGCCGTGAAAGTTAAGGGATCAAAAGTTTCACCCAGCACTAAACGGGCAATAAATACAACAACCCCGGCGACAACAGAAATGAGCAAGCGCCGCAGAAAATCAGAAAGACTGCCCCAGTAGTGGCGATACTGTTCGCCAGTAGCGAGGCCGGGCAGCAACTCGTCGAATTTTTCGCGGGTCAAGGGTACCAGCATAGGCTTCGCTGTAAAAGGGAGAACCGCCAGGTAAAAGGCATTGTGTTCTTAGGATAGCAGCCGACAATCGCAGTCGAGTATCAAACTGTTAGTAGATGCAGATAGGGCAGCGATTGTTCCCCTGTTTGGGCTGAGTTTTGCCATTTTGGCGGAAATTAGAAAATATCTCGTGTTTTCACGGAATCTTGCTGCTTTTCTTCAACGCCTTTTTTTATGATTTTCGGTAGTTATGGCGAAGCTATTACCTGGGATTAAATAGCACAATGGAATCAATTCTGAAGGAGGCAGGCAGAGAAAACCAAAGCATCTTAGGGGGCAATTTAGATGCGGCGGTTCTTTGCTTACAAGCATCCTTACAGGTAAATGCCTGACCCGGGGGGCTATATGGGTCAGGCAATTTTTTTTAAGGTTAATTGGGCGGAGCAATTTCAGCTATCTTGTGGCTGCCAGCTTGACAGCGATTTTTCGGCAGCAAACCCAGTTTAATATTGGCAATTTTGTCAACTCTTTTGAGTTAGAAACTTTGCTTAGAAAAGCAAAGTTTAAAGGATTTTGTCTAAGCCATAGATCAGCGACTTAAGCGGCATTACGCGGCGGATAGAGAGAAGAACACCGGGCATAAAAGAAGCGCGATCGCTGGTGTCATGGCGTAGCGTATAGATTTGCCCTGGGTCGCCAAAGATAATTTCCTGATGAGCAATCAGCCCCGGCAGGCGAACGCTGTGAATATGAATGCCTTCAGCTGTAGTCCCCCCGCGCGAGCCGCTAATTTTTTCAGTTTCCTCGACTTCGGGCGGATTAAACGTCTGCTGCACCTGAGCCAACATCTGCGCTGTCTGCACCGCTGTACCGCTAGGGGCGTCTGCTTTCTGGTTGTGGTGCAGCTCAATAATTTCGACGTGGTTAAAATATTGGGCTGCCTGCTGAGCTGCCTGCTGCATTAGCACCACGCCAATCGAAAAGTTAGGGATAATGAGGCAGCCTGTGCTGGCTTTATCAGCAAACTCAGCTAGATCGCGAATTTGCTCGACGCTGAGGCCAGTGGTGCCAACGACAGGACGGACGCCATAGGCGATCGCAGCGCGGGTGGTTTCATAAACCGTGTTGGGGTGCGTGAAGTCCACCATTACGGCCTGCCCTGCCGACTGGGCCATCACTAAGGTCGCTTCTAGATCGGCCATCACCGGAATCTCTAACGGCCCACCACCGATCACTTCGCCAATATCTTGTCCCTGCACTGCCGGATTTTTGTCGATGGCCCCCACCAGCGTCATATCTTCAGCCTGAGACACCGCTTTGATCACCTCGCGGCCCATTTTGCCGCAGGCGCCATTGACAACGACTGGAATTGTAGTTTGGTTCGTCATGATGTCTCCGCAGTTCGCCACATGGGCATTGTAGGCATGAATTGCGCAAAAAAGCTCCCAGGCCGCAGCCTGGGAGCCAGTTTTTCAGGATAGACAAGTCAGCTAAATTAACGGGCTGCGCCAGCTAGAGCCGGTTCGCGGGCCGGGCTGACCCGAATTTGACCGTCATCGTCTACGTCTAGCAGCGCGGTATCGCCGTCTTCCAGCTCACCTGCCAGAATTGCTTCAGCCAAATTGTCCTCAATCAGGCGGGCGATCGCGCGGCGCATCGGTCTAGCCCCGTAGCTAGGATCGTAACCCTCCGTGATCAGCCGCTCTTTGAAGGCTGCGCTGAGCTGCAGGGTAATCTGGCGATCGCTGAGGCGCTTCTCTACCTCACGGGTCATAAGCTCGGCAATTTCGATGACTTCATCGCGGTTAAGCTGACGGAAGACGATAATTTCGTCTAAACGATTCAGCATTTCTGGGCGGAAGAACTGCTTTAGCTCCTCATTGACCAGATTGCGGATGCGATGATACTGGGCCGTAGCTGAATCTTCAAAGCCCAGCTCAAAGCCAAGACCGCCGCCCCCTTTCTCAATCACCTTAGAGCCAATATTGGAGGTCATGATCAGCAGCGTATTCTTAAAGCTGACGACACGACCTTTGGCATCGCTGAGGCGACCGTCATCTAGCACCTGCAGCAGAATGTTAAACACATCCGGGTGCGCTTTCTCAATTTCGTCCAGCAGAATGACGGTGTAGGGCCGACGCCGTACTGCCTCTGTGAGCTGACCGCCCTCGTCATAGCCGACATATCCCGGCGGGGAGCCAATCAGCTTAGACACTGTATGGCCTTCCATAAATTCGGACATATCTAGACGAATCATGGCCTCTTCAGCCCCGAAGACGGCTGTTGCTAGGGCTTTAGCTAGTTCCGTCTTACCCACGCCAGTAGGGCCGGAGAAGAACAGGCTAGCAATGGGGCGATCGGGGCTAGCTAGACCAACACGGGCGCGGCGAATGGCGCGAGAAACCGCAACCACAGCCTCTTCTTGACCAATCAGCCGCTCATGCAGCGTATCTTCTAGGTGCAGCAGCATGGCGGACTCAGACTCGGTGAGCTGATTGACGGGAACGCCTGTCCAGGAAGAGACAATGTCAGCAATGTCTTCCATGTCCACCGTGGGCCGCTCGGCGTTATTGATTTCGCCTTCTGCCTCCATTAGCTCTTGCAGCAGATCCTGCTGGCGATCGCGCAGCTCAGTTGCCTTCGTGAAGTCTTGCACCTGTACGGCATTGTCTAGATCTTGCTTAGCCTGCCGCAGCGCCCGCTTGATTTCTTTCTTGGCAGTGGGCCGGGTATGACGCAGGCGCACACGTGAACCCGCTTCATCGATCAGGTCAATGGCTTTGTCGGGCAGGTGGCGATCGCTGATGTAGCGATCAGAAAGCTTGGCAGCCGCCTCTAAAGCGTCATCAGAAATCAGCAGATTGTGGAACTGCTCGTAGCGTCCCCGCAGCCCTTCCAAAATTTCCAGGGTTTCTTCAACGGAAGGCGGAGCCACCATCACAGACTGAAAGCGACGCTCTAGAGCCGCATCACGCTCGATGTGCTTGCGGTACTCATCTAGGGTAGTGGCACCAATGCACTGCAGTTCGCCTCTGGCCAATGCAGGCTTTAGCATATTAGCCGCATCCATGCCGCCATCGAGAGAACCGGCTCCAACGAGGGTGTGAATTTCGTCAATCACTAGAATGACGTTGGGGTCTTGGCGTACTTCCGCAATAATCTGGGTGAGACGCTCTTCAAAGTCGCCCCGGAAACGAGTCCCGGAAACCACTAAGCCCATATCGAGGCTGATGACCCGTTTTTCTAGCAGGCTCTCCGGTACGTCCTGATTGACGATGCGCTGAGCCAAGCCTTCAGCGATCGCGGTTTTACCCACGCCGGGCTCACCCACAAGCACCGGGTTATTCTTCGTGCGGCGGCCCAAAATTTGGATAACGCGCTCAATTTCTTTGTGACGGCCCACGACCGGGTCAATCTTGCCATCAGCGGCTTGCTGGGTTAGGTCGTTGCCAAACTCCTCTAAAGCCTTACCTTTAGAGCGCTGGGGGGACTGCTGGAACATGCCGCGACGGCTGGGAGCCCCTGCAGGGGCTGCCGCTGCTGCTTCTCCCAGAGACTGAATCAGCCGGGTGCGAATATCAGCCGGATTAGCGCCTAAATTATTCAGCACCTTGTAGGCCACACTCTCGCCGCTTTGGGTCAGGCTGAGCAGAATGTGGGCTGGCTCAATATAGGGGTGATCGAGCTTACGAGCTTCCTGAAATGCCTGCTCGAAAACTTGCTTAACTTTAGGGGTGAAGGGAACTTCTGCCGGCACTTTGCCTTTGCCCCGACCAATAATGGCCTCAACTTCTTTGCGAGCTTCCGGCAGGGCCACGCCAACGTCGTCTAAAACTTTAGCGGCAACGCTTGTACCTTCCTTCAGGAGTCCTAGCAATAGCTGCTCTGTGCCGACAAAGCTGTGGCCGAGGGCGCGAGCCTCTTCTTGCGCTCTTAGGATGACAGCGATCGCTGTGTTGGTAAACCGTTCAAACATGTTGTCTATCCTCTACCAGAATGTGTAAGCTCTCGCATCCTTTGAGAGCTGTAAGAAGCGCTGTTGATTGCATTGTCTTCAACGCCGTCATGAAACCTGTTAACTTATATTTCCTGTCTTGATTGTCAATGTAACGATAAATGTGGGCAATTGGCAGTGAGGAGAGCCGAAGCAAGGCGAGTAGGGTCAGGATTTGCGGAGTTTTTTACAAACTTACTGAGCGATCGCTTTTCAGCACAGGTTACGTCCTACCTGAGAAGTATTTACACAATTTAACATTATCTGTTAACTTGAATTCACACAAATGCAGCCCGGTGAAGCTGAGGGGCTACGTTGCCCTATCTTCAGGGCTTTTAGAGGTCAAAAATTGAAGCGTCAAGGTTAGTCATGTTTACGCCAACTCACACATTAGTTTCTCGCAGTCGCCGGATCCCAGTTCGATTAGCTCGCGGCAATCAGCGTTTTCTCATTTTCACTGAGCAAGAATGGGCGCAAAAGAAAAAGCCCGCCTTTGAAATGCACCCAAAGCTAGGGGTTTTCTGCAAGGGTGTTCAGGTCTTGGGCTATCACCTAGAACCTCATGAAACGCAGCAGCGCAGCAGCAAAGCCGTCACGACTTCGGCAACCGCTTAACTTTCGTTACCGACTGCAACATGGGCAGCAGAAAATTTTGGTAAGCAGGCCGCCTACAGCTAGGTGAGAGCTGCTGGCCATAGCGGGCAACAAGCTGAGCTGATTTAGCCTTTACCAACAGGGCGATCGCGCCACGGGAGCAACGTCCTGTGGCGCAGCCGAGCGAACCTAATGAAAAGCAGAGCGGTAGCCAAGCAGCGAGCTTAGTGGTGCGTTCCTGCCAGCTGTCCTCGAATTGCTCCGTCCGGATACTGCGGATTGTGAACCTGAACGTAGAAGTCGTCAGGGTTGTCCAGGATGCGCTGAACAATACCGGCTTCCCCAGTCGGAAATTTGCCTTCTTCTCCCTCAGTCAGGCAGTCAGCGGCATTGCCATCCTCAGGGCCAGCCAGGGCAGCTACAACGGAGCCATTTTCGCCCATTGCCCCTTCATGGATGTGCGCGGCTATGCCTTCACCCACAGGCACAAGCTGGATCCCGGCGACTTCCAGGGTGTAGCAGAGGGTCGTTTCATCTCCATCAATGCCGAAGACATAAGCCTCGCCTGTACCAGTAATATCTCCAACTATTTCGTCACTGATAGCAGCACTGCCAACAACCGCACTGCCATCTAAGTCTGCTGACAGCAGCGTATTGGTATGCCCCGCGCGAGCAACGTGCCCGACGCCAAATGCTAGCGCCAGAGTGCCGCCGACAAGGCCAAAAGTTTGCATTTTTTTCTGCATATTTTTCATGTCCAGCTAATGCTTTGATAACTCTAAAGGTGAACAGAACCGATCCGCATCCATTGCGGCCAAGTTCTAAGAGTATTACGGATTCAAGGCTAATTTGGATGCATTTTGCTACATAAACCAGAGATTGCCGATAGAAGCTGGAGATTGCGGCGTATTTCTCAGGCTTTCGGCCTTGCCGCTATAGCAGCTAGCACAGATCGGTTTATTTGCTGTATCCGTCAGCAACTTAGATCCCAGCCTGACGGCCCAACCCTGACCAGTTTTGCAGCACCCGTCCGTTTAGGGTCTGTCCCAGCCAGGGGGTGTTGGCAGAAAGTGATTTCAGCCTCTTTTCGGTTACTGCCCAGGCAACCTGCGGCTCAAACAGAATAGCCTCCAAAGGCTGGTCAACCGCTAAGGTAGGGGGTGCCTGGGTGAGACAGTTGGCTGGCTGCTGGCTGAGGCTAGCCCAAAGCTGCAGGGCTGACCACTGCCCAGAGGCGACAAATCGCTGCCAAAGGATAGGCAAGACCAGCTCTAAACCAATCACGCCGGGGGGAGCTAGGGCAAAGGGAACCGTCTTCTCTTCGTAAGTATAGGGAGTGTGATCAACCGCGATCGCATCGATTGTCCCGGTTTGTACTCCCTCAATCAAAGCCTGCTGGTCAGCCGGCGTGCCTAAAGGCGGATCAAGGCGCAGATTTGGGTCATAAGTTGCTAAATCGGCGGTGCTGAACAGCAGATGCATCCAGGTCGTACTGGCCGTAATGGGGAATCTGGCTGCCTTAGCTTGGGCAATCAACGCCACGCTGCGGGCCGTTGAAACCCGCATGATATGAACCGGCGTGCCTGTTGCAGCAACGCATTCTAGCAGCGCCGCTAAGGCCGTTGTTTCAGCGATCGCCGGTATTCCGGGCAGCCCCAATCGCAGGGCATCTATGCCTTCGCGTGCCGCCCCGCCCGTCAGAGTTTGGCTACAGGGCCAAAGAGCAATTGGCTTCTGCAAGGGCTGAGCATATTCCAGCAGCCGTCGCAGCAGCAGCCAGTGATCGAGCGGGCGATTGTCGGTGAAACCCACTACGTCGGCGGCAGCCAGCTCGACGAGATCACTCATCTGCTGGCCCTGAGCGGCAACGGTCAGCGCTCCCCAGGGAAACAGGCCGGGTGTTTTAAGCTGGGCGATCGCGGCTGGGTTGTCAGCTACAGGCTGGGTGGTGGGCAGCAGCCCCACGCGGGTAAATCCGCCAGCGGCGGCGGCCTGCTGCAGAGAGCTTAGGGTTTCACGCGATTCAAACCCCGGTTCGCCGCTATGACTGTACAAGTCCACTAGCCCTGGGGCAAACAGCTTGCCCCGTCCGTCTATTACCTCGGCGGATTCAGAGGAGGGCAACTGAGAGGCGATCGCCTGCAAAACTCCCGCCTCAATCAGAACGTCTGCAATCTGATCCGTTTGGCTCACCGGATCAAGAACGCGCACCTGCTGAATCAGCGTTGTGGTCATCGACTGCCTAAAGCGCCCCGGCTGCAGTGCGATCGAAAATGCTATCGAATAGGTGAGTGGTAATGTTAGAAGCGCTCAACACGGGCTGGCTATCAACGCCATCGGGATAGTCAATCACGCTCACTGCCCCGTTGCCCTGCTTGAAGCACCAGAAATGATCCGGGCCTAGCCCTACTACGTGGCACAAAATCGCCTTGTTCACAGCGTCGTGGGCTGACACCATTACCGTCACGGGGGCAGAGGCATTGCTGTGGTCAGCGACAATTTGCTGCCAGCCAGCGATCGCTCTATGCCACACCTGCTCTAGATTTTCTCCCCCTTCTCCTGGCATCTGCACGGTTTCGGGAGCGCTTTGCCACTGGGCCAGCAGGCCGGGATAGCCCGTCTCGATTTCGGCTTCTAGCTTGCCTTCCCACTCGCCATGCCCAATTTCTTTCAGTCGATCTTCTAGCCCCAGAGTGAGATGGGGATGGTGCTTAAGGATAGCTTCCGCTGTGGCTTTAGGACGCAGGAGCGGACTGGTAACAGCCGCGTCAAGCCGAATCGACTTCAGAAACTCAGCCGCTTTTTCGGCCTGAGCAATGCCGTTCTCATTCAGCGGAATATCAATTTGACCCTGAAAACGTTTTTGTCGATTCCATTCGGTTTCGCCGTGGCGCACTAGCAGCAGCCGCGGGCCTTTGTGCCGCGATCGCATAGTCGGCAGCGGCTCCCCCATGTGGCTGGTGATATTCATCGACTCTAGCTGCACCGGATCGCCCCAGTCACCTGTAAAGTTCAAAATACTGATGCCACAGTTGGCCTGATGCAGGCTATTTTGGCGTTCTGGGCCAAGATCTAAGGCGGTGCCAATCAGGGCGCGGTTGATAGCACTGTGAGCCACCAGCAAAACGGTCTGCCCCTGATGCTTACTGAGCAAAAACTGCCAAAATCGCCGGGCCTGCTCAAATAGCGATCGCACCGGGTAGAAGTCTGCCTCTGCGCCAGAGTCATCTGGAACGGGCATTTTGAGCGTTTCTGGCTGCGATCGCCAGGCCCTAAATTCTGCCGGATACTGGGCTTCAGCGTCCTTGAAGCTCATCCCCTCCCACAGGGGCAGGCTGATTTCCCGCAGATCCGCGTCCAGGGTGGGATTAGGAATTGTAGGGGTCTGCGATCGCAGTACCTCAACAATCAGTTCGGCAGTGTGACTAGCTCGCTGCAGCGGACTGGCATACACGGCCTGGAAGGGAATGCCTAGCAGAGCCGAGCCAACTTTACGGGCCTGCTGCTGGCCCAGCTCGGTGAGGCCAGAATCATCGCAGTGGCCTTGAATTCGCCTCTGGGCGTTGTAAGTGCTTTGACCATGACGGACAAGAACGACGCGGGTTTTCAGGGGTCTATCCTCTCGGTTGCTCAGCCGTCAAGATTCTACCGTGATGTGGTCGCTTGCCATCACCTGATAGAACACAATCCTGGAACCACTAGAAAACGGTGTCATAATGCTCAGAGAAACATGCCGACAGAACGGTTTTGCCTAGGGCTAAGAGTAGCTATGACTTTGATTAAACGGATTGTGCTGATTTTACTGAGCGCAGTCGTGGCGATCGCTATTGCGTCTTCTTTGCTGAGCAGTCTCAATAAGCCCCAGGTGACCACCCGCTTACAGCTCTATCAAACCGATTTGCTGCTACAGGCAACAGAGTGGCAGGGCGAAGAGATTGACGCTGATCCAGCGGAGGTCAAAGGTCTAAGGCAGGCGCTGCTGGGCAAAAATCCGATTGAAACCACGCTGAAGCAGTACAGCGAAGTCAAAGCAGAGGCCGAAAATAACCTCTCTCAGTCTCAGTCTCAGCTTGCTAAACTTCTGCCTGATAGCGTTGCCGAGGCCGCAGCCGCTCGCCCCAGTCAGCTCCAGGCTGCGATTGAACAGCAGACGCGCTTAGTGCAGCAGCTCGATCTGCGTTTGGGCCTGCTGAAAGCGAAGGAAGGGGAGACGGCAGAGGCGATCGCCACTTGGCAAAACTTAGCTGATTCTGGCGGAGAGCTGGGTGAGACGGCTGATGTGCTAGCCGGACTATGGCAGCAACCGGCCGATGCCTCAGCCACGGCTGAACCCCTACTGCGGCAAAACTTAGATAGCTGGTTTCGTTTCCGAGCGCTAGAGCGTCTGTACAGGCTGCAGGAACGGGAAACCGATTTGAGCCAACTACTGGCAAATGAGCAAGTCGTGGCCCAAAAAACCCTGGTCAAACTGGCGCTGATCGGCACGGTGCCCGTGATTGGCTGTGTTCTGGGCGCGGCTTTGTTGCTGTTTGTGGTGGTGCAGCGCTTTGTCAGCGGTAAGACAGCGATTCTGGCCCACAATGCAGAACTGACCTGGGAAACCCCCTGGACGGCAGAAACTATCTGGCAGGTGTTGATCGTGGGCTTCTTCTTCACGGGGCAAATTTTCCTGCCGCTGCTGTTGGGCGGATTAGGCATCAATGCTCTGGCGTTGGGCAGCCGAGGCCGGGCGCTCTATGCCATGTCTTACTATTTATTGATGGCGGCCATTGGCATTGGTGTTTTGTTTCTGTCGGTGCGTAGCTATCGTCCCCTGCCCCAAGGCTGGTTTCGCTTCCGTTGGGACGGTAACTGGTGGAAGTGGGGACTAGGGGGTTACCTGGTGGCGCTGCCGCTGATGATTGGCGTCTCAGTGCTGAATCAGCAGCTCTGGCAGGGGCAGGGTGGCTCAAATCCGCTGTTGCAGACCGTTTTGGAAGAGAGCGATCAGATCTCGCTGCTGATCTTTTTCCTGACCGCCGCCGTCGCGGCACCGCTGTTTGAAGAGGTCTTGTTTCGCGGCTTTCTGCTGCCCTCGCTGACGCGCTATATGCCTGTTTGGGGAGCGATCGCGCTCAGCAGCTTCATTTTTGCGGCGGCTCACCTCAGCCTGTCCGAAGTGATACCGCTGATGACGTTAGGGGCAATTTTAGGCTTTGTCTATACGCGATCGCGCAGCCTGCTGGCCCCCATGCTGCTGCACAGCCTCTGGAATGGCGCGACGATGATTGGCTTACTGCTCTTAGGTAGCGCAACGTAAAAGAAACATTGCAATTTTGCCCTCTCATCCCGCCAGGTGAATACACTGGACTGGCTGAAATGACACCTTATTTCTAAGGAGCAAGACTGATGGCAAGTCGCAAAGTGATGATTAAAAGCCTAGATATTTTATCCGTAGGTAAAATTCAGGCTCTAATCCTGGCGGTATTTGGATTTATTCTGGGTGCTTTCTTTGCTTTGATGTCTTTGTCGATGGGAAGCTCAGTCGGCAATAGCCCAATGGCAGGCATGATGGGGGGCATTGGCGCTATTATTTTTATCCCCATTGTCTACGCCATCATTGGTTTTATTGGCGGTATTATCACCGCCGTCATTTACAACCTGGCGGCTTCGGCTATTGGCGGCATTGAAATGGAGTTTAACTATACCAACGATCAGCTCTAAAGGGCCAGGCAGCCGTATAGTTAGGCGAAGAGACAATATTTAAGCAGGCTGCATAGCCGCCACCAGTTCAAGCTCAAATCCGTATAGAACGCTTTGCATTGGGTCAAACGAACTGCTATGAAACTTCGTCAGTGGGCGATCGCCCTAGTTTTGATTCTGGCTACCCTCACAGGCATTATTAGCCTGCAGGCTCCCGCTCCGGCTCAGACTCAGCCAACTTTAGAATCTGCCGAACTGACGCTGCGAGAGCTAGGGGAGGGGGTTTATGGCCTGATTGCCAGCACTGACTTTCCGCCTGCTAATCCGGGCGCGGCAATTTGCAATGGCGGTATTGTGATCGGCTCTGAGGGGGTACTGGTAGTCGATCCGTTTCAGAGTGACGACCTGGCTGACCTGATGTTTGAGACGGTGGCCACTCTCACCGACCAGCCTATCCGCTACGTCGTCAACACCCACTATCACTTTGATCACTCCGGTGGCAACGCCGCGGCGGCAGCCAAAGATTACGCCATTCTAGGGCGCGGCCCCATCCGCGAGTTCATGCTTAGCCGCAATCTGGAGATGGATCCCAATGCTACGCCCCCCGGCGTAATTGTCAACGGCGAGGGCGAAATCTGGCTGGGCGATCGCCAAGTCAATTTCACCGAGTTTGACGGTCACTCTGGCGGCACCGACCTGATTGTTTATGTGCCTGACGTAGACGTGCTGATGACGGGTGATTTAGTGTTCAACCGGCGGATTCCCTATTTAGCAGACGGCAATATTCGCACCCTACAGTCCACCCTGGAGCAGCTCGCAGCCGACTACAGCACGGCTCGTATCCTGCCAGGACACGGGCCAGTCACCGACCGCACTGGCCTCGACGCTTTCGGCAGCTACCTCGATGACCTAGCAGCCTTCGCCCTGAGTTGGGAAGTTCAGGAGCTATCACAGGCAGAAGCGATCGCCCAAACTCCCCTGCCCGATCAGTACGAAGACTATCTATTTCAGGATCTCTTTCCCGGCAACTTAGAAGTCGCCTACCAGCAACTCACCTTGGGCTATGACGACGCCGCTGCCATTGAGCAGTATTTTCAAGCCCAAGCCTCTAAACTGAAGGCGCTGTAGCCGCCCTAGCCCATGACCAAGCCGCTGCGGGCTGGCAGGCTAAGCCTCAGGGTTTTCTCGCACCATTCTCCTTCCCCAGAACCATACAAGACGGTTTGGGGGAAGTTATCTGAAGCTAGCTGAGACTTGGACAGCTCTACTACGGCGGCGGTTTCCCCTGCATTTACCGCCACCAGTACGGTTTCTGTTGGCAGCGATCGCTCAAACACATAGCACAGCCCCTCAGTAGCCACTACCTGGTAGGTGCCCGTTCTTAATGCCGGATGCCGATGTCGCAGGGCAATCAGGGTTTTGTGAGTTGCCAGTAAGTCCGAGTTCCAGTCTTTTTCCGGCGGAAATCCCCGCCGATTTTCAGGATCCATGCCGCCGACAAGGCCCACTTCGTCGCCGTAGTAAATGCAGGGAGTCCCCGGAAAGGTCATCTGCAATAGCAAAGCCAGATTGTAGCTGGCGGCGTCTTCGGCCACCACCGTCGCGGCGCGGGGAACGTCATGGCTAGAGAGGAGGTTGAGCTGAGCTAGCTGAATTTCCCAGGGATAGAGGTCGAGGAGGTGCTGCATTTTGGCGGCATAGCCGGCTGCGTCTAGGGCCGGATAGGGATAGTATTCAGGCGCTTCTACATGCTCCATCACGACGCGATCGCCCGCTGTAAAAGCCAGGGTCGGCCCGGTGAAGAGGTAGTTCATCACGGCGTCAAACTGGGTACCGTCGAGCCATTGCCGCGCATCTGTCCAGATTTCCCCCACGATGTAGGCATCGGGATTAATAGCTTTGACGCGATCGCGAAACTCTTGCCAAAAGCCCTCGACCTCCACTTCAGCCGGGACATCTAAGCGCCAGCCGTCAATCCCCTGCTCAATCCAGTATTCGGCAATCTGCATAATGTACTCCCGCACTGCCGGATTGCTGTGACGAAACTGGGGTAAGGCTCGGTTATCAACCCAGCTAATATAGTTAGCCGGTAGCGAACCGTCGTAGGCAGATAAGGGCCATTGATCGACCTGAAACCATTCTAGCCAGGGAGAATGCGGCCCATTTTCTAGAATGTCATTGAAGAAAAAGAATCCCCGGCTAGCGTGATTAAAAACGCCATCTAAAACCACTTTCAGATCGCGCTGGTGAGCGGCTGCCAAAAAGTCCGCGAACGCTTCGTTGCCTCCTAGAAGCGGATCAACCTGGTAGTAATCGTGGGTGTGATAGCGATGATTGCTGGGAGAGCGGAAAATCGGGGTCAGATAAAGCGCCGTAATGCCCAAATCTTTCAGGTAGTCGAGCTTATCAATTGCCCCCCAGAGATCGCCCCCTTTATAGCCCGTCAGCGTAGGCGTTGCATTCCAAGGCTCCAGAGTAACGGCCATCTCAGGCTTATTGTGAACTCGATGGGTGCGGGCAAAACGGTCTGGGAAAATTTGGTAAAAGACCGCATGTTTGACCCAATCGGGCGTTTGGACATCCATCTACTTTCTACCCCTACACTTCTACTCGTTTCTACTGGTTAGACTAACGAGATAGGGGGGCTTTCAGCAAAACTGAGCCAGAACAGTTAGTCCCAAACCTGCCCTTCCTGCGTTTTTGATATTTTGTTAGCGGCCTGAGTCAAGGCTCTCTAGTAGCTTCAACGGCGGCTGCCAGCGGTAGTGGTTTAGATTGATTCTGCCGCCCTGATCAAATACAACGCCTTCAGCTTCTAAGAGATCTTTTTGCAGATAGTCAGTGCCATTGCGCAAAGGAGAGTGGGAGACTTCTCCTTTAGCATTGACCACCCGCTGCCAGGGAACATCAGCGGCAGCCGTCACCCGGTACAACGCATAGCCAACTAAGCGAGGCTTGCCAAATAGCCCCGCCAGTTCAGCCACCTGCCCGTAGGTAGCGACTTGCCCCGCCGGAATCTGTCGCACAATTTCATAAATGCGCTCGTAAACAGACATTTATTCAGGCTGGGTAGCGCAGGTAATGACCTGGACTGACTCGTCCGCACAGTCGGCAGTTTTGAAGCACAGCGGGCAGTGCAGTACGATCAGCGATCGCCCCGCCACCGGCACGACATCAGACTTGCCGTAGACTGGCCCCTCCGGGATGAAGCCGCCAGCCTTCGTGTCGAGCGTTACCTGCCAAGACTGCTGCTGGAGAGTTGAGGGAATGGCAAACTCGACTAAGTCTGGCTGGGCATTAAAGAACAGCAAGAAGCTGTCGTCTACCACCCGCTTCCCCTGAGCGTTGGGCGTTCTCAGTTCTTCACCGTTAAGGAAAACGCCAATCGCCTTAGCGGAATGTTCGTGCCAGTCGTCATCTCGCACTTCTGTCCCGTCTGGGTTAAACCAGCCAATGTCGCTGACGCCAGAGCCGTGAATTTCCCGCCCTTGAAACCAGTCCCGCCGACAGAAAACCGGATGTTGATGGCGGAACTGAATTAGCTGCCGGGTAAACTCCAGCAGCTCTAGGTTTTCCGCCCGTAGGTTCCAGTCAAACCAGGAAATTTCATTGTCTTGGCAGTAGCCGTTATTATTGCCCTGCTGCGATCGCCCGAATTCATCCCCCCCTAGCATCATAGGTACGCCCTGAGAGAGAATCAGCGTTGTTAACAGGTTGCGCTGCTGTCGCAGCCGTAGCTGTATGATCTCTGGATCCTCTGTGGGACCTTCCTCACCGCAGTTCCAAGAGCGATTGTGGCTTTCCCCATCACGGTTATCTTCGCCGTTAGCTTCGTTGTGCTTTTCGTTGTAGCTAACGAGATCCCGCAGGGTAAAGCCATCGTGACAGGTGATAAAGTTAACGCTGGCATGGGGCAGCTTGCCGTTGAACTCGTAGAGATCGGAGCTGCCCGTCATCCGAAAAGCAAATTCACCGAGACGGCAGGGTTCATCTCGCCAAAAGTCGCGCATGGTGTCGCGGTACTTACCGTTCCACTCTGACCACAGCAGCGGAAAATTACCCACCTGATAGCCGCCTTCACCCAGATCCCAGGGTTCGGCAATCAGCTTCGTTACCGACAGCACCGGGTCTTGGTGGATGATGTCGAAAAAGGCGGCTAGGCTATCTACCTCGTACAGTTCTCGCGCCAGAGCCGAGGCTAAATCAAAGCGGAAGCCGTCTACGTGCATCTCCAGCACCCAGTAGCGCAGGCTGTCCATGATCAGCTTCAGAATTTGCGGATGCCGCACATTGAGAGAGTTGCCGCAGCCGGTAAAGTCAATGTAATAGCGGGGATCTTCCTCACTCAGACGGTAGTATACGGCGTTATCAATGCCGCGCAGGGTCAAGGTAGGGCCAAACTGGTTGCCCTCGCCTGTGTGGTTATATACCACGTCTAGAATGACTTCAATACCGGCCTTGTGCAGCGCTTTCACCATCTGCTTGAATTCCTGCACCTGCTGGCCGTGAATACCGGCAGCACTATAGCCGGAGTAAGGGGCAAAGTAGGCCAAAGAGTCATAGCCCCAGTAGTTGTGCAGCCCCGCCCCTACCAGATGGCCGGGATAGCGATTGAAGTGGTGAACCGGTAGCAGCTCAACAGCGGTGACGCCTAAAGACTGGAGATGGGCGATCGCGGCTGGGTGGCCCAAACCGGCGTAGGTGCCGCGCAGCTCTGGCGGAATATCGGGATGCTGCTGGGTAAACCCTTTAACGTGGGTTTCATAGATGATAGTGCGGTACCAGGGGGTTTCCGGAAAGCGATCGCCTTCCCAGTCAAAGCTGGGGTCGATGACGATGGCTTTGGGAATAAACTGGGCGTCGTCCTGCTTCGATCGCAGCAAATCGCAGTCTACATCCGGCATCTGCTCCACCGGATAGCCAAAAATCTCGCTGCTGTGGATGACATCCCCAGCGATCGCCTTAGCGTAGGGATCAATCAGCAGCTTATTGATATTGAAGCGATGGCCCTGCTCCGGCTGATGCGGCCCGTAAACCCGGAAGCCATAGCGCTGGCCAGGATGAATACCAGGAATATAGCAGTGCCAGACAAAATTGCTAACTTCAGGCAGCGGCACCCGCGTTTCCTGATCGGCTTCATCAAACAGACACAACTCTACTCGAATTGCATTTTCTGAAAACAGCGCAAAATTAGTTCCTTGACCATCCCAGGTGGCCCCCAGCGGGTGGGATTTACCGGGCCAAATTTGCAGCTCCATAAGGACTCCCACTAAACCAGCAACTCAAAGCTCTACAGGTATTTTAATGATTGCTTAAAACTTCGCCAGCTCATTATCTGATTAAAGAATCAGTGAAGTCAAAGGGGGCCAATCTTAAAGCCTTGATAAAAAAACGGGCTTTTAATCCTGAGTTAACTTTATCGCATCTTCACTTAACCTTTCCGCGTTTCTCCTTAATCTGCGATCGCTAGGCTACGACCGTGTGTATTTATACCAGGGCTGGGAGTTCGCTTGCTTGATGGTTAGTTACGCCCTGTCGTTCTCGATCCACAGCTATCGATTGTAGAGTAACGGTTTGACCTATTTTATGTATAAGCTCCTCAAAAACACTGTCTTAGCTGCTAGCAGCTTAAGCCTGATTGGATTTCTGACTATAGATTCAGCCCTTGCTTTTACCCTGACAATTTTTCATAACAACGACGGCGAATCGGCGCTGCTGCCTGACGCAGGCCCAGCCGGAACGGAAGGCGGCGCGGCTGAATTTGTCGGTCTGATCAACAGCCTACGCAGCACCGCTGTCAATCCCATCACCCTCTCCTCAGGGGACAATTTCTTAGCGGGTCTTACCTTTACGGCTAGCCAAGAGGCGGGCACTCTATATGATGCTCAGGTGCTAGCGGCTATTGGCTATGACGCGATCGCCCTGGGCAATCACGAATTTGATTTTGGCCCTGATTTCCTCGCCAATTTCATCAATACCTACTACGACGAGTTTGGCGGCACCGCTCCTTTTCTCAGCGCTAACCTAGACTTTACCAATACGCCCTTAGCGCCCCTAGCTGATGCAGGCCGCATTGCCGAAAGCACTGTGATTAATCAGGGCGGCGAACAAATTGGCGTGGTTTCCGCTATTACAGAAAATTTGGCCTCTATTGCCAGTCCGGGCGGGGTTGATGTTCAACCTGTTCTGGCTCAAGTACAGGCCGAAATCAATCAGCTCCAGGCTCAGGGCATCAACAAAATTATTCTAATTAGTCACCTGCAATCTATTAACACCGAGATTGATTTGGTTCCCCAGCTGAGCGGCGTTGATGTGGTCATCGCTGGTGGGGGGGATGAACTCCTGGTTGACGACCTCAACAATGCTCTCCCCAGCGACCAGGAAAACGTCAACAGCGGTAACGCTAGCGTGTTTGGCCCCTACCCGGTCACGGCAACTAACGCCAATGGTCAGAGCGTTCCTATCGTCACCACGCCGGGAGAATACGGTTATCTCGGCCAGCTCATTGTCGAATTCGACGATAATGGCGTTGTGACTGCCTTCAACGGCGAGCCTGTGCGCGTGTTCGGCCCAGACTTGGCGGCTCAGGGCATTCAGCCTAATGCCGTGATTGCTAGTAACGTGATTGCTCCTTTAGAGGCGGCAGTTGCCGCGCTGGAAGCTGAGGTCGTGGGCACAACGGCAGTGCAGCTCAACGGAGTGCGTGAATCAGTCCGCACCAGTGAAACAAACTTGGGGAATTTGATTGCTGACGCGCTGCTGTGGCAGGCTCAAGCACTAGCAGACTCCCTAAGAACCGATACGCCTGTCATTGGCCTGCAGAATGGCGGCGGCGTTCGTAACAGCGTTGTGATTGATGCCGGGGACAGTATCACGGTGAAAGACACGATTGACATTTTGCCTTTCCCTAACTTTGTCTCGATTGTTTCTGATGTGATGCCAGCTCAGGTAAAAGCCATCTTTGAAAATGCCTATTCTGCGGTGGAAGATGTCAGCGGTCGCTTCGCGCAGATTGCCGGCGTTGAAGTTGGCCTAGATCTCTCAGCAGCTCCTGGCAGTCGAGTGGTAGATGTGCAGCTAGACGACGGCACCTATATCGTCCGCAACGGCCAGGTAATAGACAGCGCGCCTACCATTGCCTTGGCAACAATTGATTTCCTCGCTAGGGGCGGCGATGACTACCCTCTCGTTGACAATCCCCTGACCAACGTCGGCATCTCCTACCAGCAGGCACTGCAAAACTACATCGAGGCGGATGTGGCCGAGGGAGGTCTTGGCGGCGTTGTGACAGCAGATCAGTATCCCGAAGGAGGTGAAGGTCGCCTTTTCGCTACTGAGGTAGTCCCTGAGCCAGGCACCCTTCTGGGGCTGCTAGGTCTTGGGACTATTGGTACAAGGCTGCTCAAGCGCCGTAAAACACTTGTCTAGGCCGTAGCTAACCCTAACCCTTTAGGTGCATCGGGCCTTGCCGGATGCACCTTTTTGTCAGGAATGCTGCCGCCGTCGCATTAGGATACCTAACCCGCCTGCCGCCATCGCCGCTAGCAAAAAAGAAGGCTCTGGAACAGGGGAAGGCTGAGGCACAGTCGTAAACGGAATCGGCGCAGAAGCGGCTCCCAAAAACTGGCGATTGCTCCCTACCGGACTATTGACAGCTAAATCAAAAACGCCAGCCCCTGTGAACGGATTGATTTGGAGCTGCTGGCCCTGCTGCGTGTAGCCATACAGTGCCCCATTGCTAATGGCCAGCCCGGTAACGGCGGCAAAGCCGATGCTGCCAATATCAGCGGCAGTGCCGTTCAGGGCCAAGGCCCATAAAACGCTGTCGGCGCTGCCAGTAGCCTGCCGTACAGCAAAAAACTGATTGCGATCGGCATCAAACACCAAATCCTGATAGCGGCCTGCGGGTAGACTGCTGACCAACAAGGTTGCTAACCCGGTACTGGCATCAACCTGATAGACCCGTCCTTCCTGGGTTTGAGCCTCGAATCCTAGCGCATAGAGCCGATTTTGCGGATCAAAGCTCAAGCCTGTGACAATGACCGATGCGCTCAGCCCCAAGCTGCCGACAAACTCAGCCGCGCCGTTCTGCACTCGATAAAGCTGATTATCAGCCGTGACGCCGACGGCAATCCTCTGCTGGGATAAAGCAATGTCATTGAAGCTAGACCCCGCAAACATGGGTACAAATTCGCCTGAAAAGGGATCTACAGTCCCCACTTCGCCCTGATCTGTATTTAGCAACACTGAAGCTGCCTGCCCCGGCAGTCCAGCCGCCAAGCAGGCAAAGATAGTTCCCCAAAAAACGCTAAACGATAATCCTGAGACGCTCATGGATCAATTCACCCTGCTCCACCCTAAAGATCATTTCATAAAACATGCGTCAGTCTTCTATCGGTCTGGCCTTTGCTTAACTTCCGTGAGAACAGCCAATTTATACAGCGGTCGTGGTCACATAATTGACATTCGACATAAGTTGTTAAAAATCTAGGTCGTTTTTATCTCTCAGGTGTATTGACTTACGTAGGTAAGCTGGTTTCCGTTTTACAAATGGCAGATTTACTCTCGTAGGATTTATTGGCAGCAGCGTAACGAGCCAAAGCTTTGTAGGATAGGACGTTGCGGCTATAGCTACGGCACTTTACAGCACCGTTTACCTCTACTTACCCGTCTATGGAGGGCAAGCATTTGTAAACTATTAGCCCAGTCCATAGGGTTTAGTAAATTCTATGGACTGGTTATTTTGATTTTTGTCAATATCAAATTTCAGGCTGACAATCTCAAAAGTGTCTCCCAGCAACGTTCTAAAGTTTTTAGTCGTGGCAAAATAAAAGAGAAACCATTTCTCAGCCTGTAACAAAATGTTATGAAGCTGGGCATAATGGTTAAGAACGCGCCCACCTTTACTAGAGCTTCAGTAAATCCTCGCTCTTTTTATTGTTTGCTTTACCCAGTCCATCGCAGCGTTTTTTAGGGTAGACACAGACAAGGGCGTTCAGTCCAACAAATCTCTTGAAATTGTTCAAGATTAGTGTAATGAATAACCGCGTTTCTGGTTTTCAAACAGGTAGCTACGGTTCTCTACAACTGCCTAAATTTGATCTTTTACATCCCCTGCGGGCTTGGCTTGACAATCTCAACGTGCAGCGGCAAACAACCGCGCGGCGATTAGCTAAGCTGATCCCAGCCCAATGCCCCTTCGAGCGAGATATTCTATTGTTTGGGCGCAAGCTCGGCCACATTCCACCGCTCTGCAAGCTCAATCCCCTCTACGAAGAACTTGTCAGCCTACGGTTCCGTGCTCTCTGCTACCTAGCGGATGAGTGCGGCGAAGATATTTCCGCCTATATTTAGGAATCCATCCGGGTATCAAGCGGACTCAGGAAATGCCGCTTTAAAGTCAGGAATGACCAGTTTTGAGCGATCGCCTGCATCTTTCTACTCCCAAGAGCTGAGCCGTAAGAAAACCTGGTACTCAGCCGTTGCAGCTGCTTATGATAAGGCGAGGCCCCGCTACCCCCAGCCGCTGATTCGGCAGGCGATCGCCCTAGCAAAGCTCTCTTTAGGCGATTGTCTGCTGGAATTGGGATGCGGCCCCGGTACTGCAACAACCGATTTTGCCCAGCTAGGGTTGAGGCTGGTTTGCTTAGAGCCTAGTCGCTCTACCTATGCCCTAGCTTGTCAGAACTGCCAGCCCTATCCAGCCGTTAGCATCATTAACACTACCTTTGAGGAATGGCCTCTGCCCGCCGCCCGCTTTGATGCTGTTCTCGCAGCTAACGCCTTTCACTGGATTTCTGCCGATGTCCGGCACGCTAAAGCCTTTGATGCTCTTAAACCTGGCAAATCGCTCGTCTTACTGTGGAATATTGCGCCGCAGCTAGAGAAAAGAAGTTTTCAAGCCATAGCCCCTATCTTACGAAACTACGAGCCAGGGCTGGCGGAGCGAGAGTCTATAGCAACTCATCTAAACAACATGGGCGAATTTGGAAAAGCTGCGATTGGCTCAGGCTATTTTCACAACCTGCAGTCTGAGTGGCAGATTTGGCAAACAGCCTATAGTGTTGAGGACTATCTGTTATTGCTGAGTACCCTATCGCCTTACATCGCTCTGCCTGATGAACAGCGTCAGGCACTATTTGCAGACCTGAAAGTAGCGCTAGAAGCCATCAGCGATCGCCTTGCCGCTACTGGCCTCTCAGCGCTGCAGGTCATGCAAAAGGTGAGTGATTAGCCCCCCATCGACTGATAGAACCAGTAAGTCGCCATCGGAATGATAGTGGCGGCAATCAGGAAGCCGACAACGACAACGGTGGAGTTAGAGCGATTTTCCTCAGTTTCTTCAGCCGAGGCAAAAGTGCTTTCTAATTCAAAATTGGCATCGTCTACAGGCGGGCCGGGATCAGGTTCCCCTGCCAGGACGGCTACGAGGCGATCGGTCGCGTCTAAAAATGCCTGATTGTACTTATTGCCCTGGCGTAGCGGGATTTGGATCGTTTCTGCGGTAACGCTTTCAGCAATCTCAGGTGTCAGCCGCTCAGCCGCTGTTTCCCCTACTCGCAGAGCTGCGCCATTAGTGACATCATCCAGCACTAATAGGGCTTGGTTTGTCTGTGCTTCTGGCGTCGGAAACCACTGCTCGAACAGCTTGTCAGCAAAGCTTTGAGTTGTTTCGCCGTAGTCGAGGCGGTGCAGGGTGACTAGTCGTAGCTCAGTTCCGCTTTGGGCTAGCTGGCGGAGCTGCTGACTGATTTTTCCTTCGTTAAGGCGGCTGATTTGATTGGCATCATCGATAACCCAGGTATCCTGTCCGGCTGAGATCTGAGGCATCTGGTAGACGCCAGTGGCATAGGCAGGCAGAGCCAGTAGCTGCAGTGAGCAAACTGCGATCGCCAGGCCCAGGCTCCACTGTTTCCAAGCAGTGAGGTAGGTGAGGAGTTTCCGCATCGTCCTTAAATCCGTTGAGAATTCTTTCAGGTAATCGGCCTACAGTTAACTATACGGGACGGTGGGATAGCCTTGGCAAGGTACCGAGAATCACCTAGTCCTGGACGTACTCTTTGCCGCTAACTAAAGCTAGCTCAGCCCGCATGAATTCTCGCCCCAAGTAAGCGGCGTGATCTAAATAGGTAATGGGAGAGGGCTTGTCCTTATTTTCAAACAGGATGATGCACAGCTCCTTAGCCGTACGCCCTGTATAAACCTGAGTATGACTGCGCTCAACCTTACCGCGCGTAGGTAGCGGCTTGCCGGTTTGGGGATCGCAGGCCAACCCTTTGTCATTGATCACGTTCGTGAAATGCTTGGCACAGATTAAGCCCTGCTCGCGATCGAGGTAGATCAAAAAGTAGCCATTGGGATCAAGCTCGATATAGCGCTTTGAAAGCTTATTGTCTAAGGCAGCTAATTCTTCGGTATTGGGAGTTGCAGTTGGGTGTCGATCAGTTACAGATGTCATGCTCATTGTCGAGTCTCGATCCCCCTATCTTAGCCCGTGCTTTACTCCCCCGGAGTTCTCACCTCGATCAAGAGCCGACTTGCTTGAGCGGCAAGTCTTGATTGATCGCTTCAATCTCCGCTTGTTCCATACCGTTGACCTCATCAATATAGTTATGCAAAATTGACTGCAACCGCCCGTCGTAAAAGCGATGCAGGCTGTAGTTGGGCATGGCTGGAAAGCCGCGTCGCTTTTTGTGGCGTCCCCCCGCGCCGGGATCAAAAGTCTGGATGCCCTGGGCGATCGCCCATTCGATCGGCGTGTAATAGCAGGCATTGAAATGCAGGTGATTGTAGTCCTCTAGTGCGCCCCAGTAGCGCCCGTAAAGGCGATCGCCCTTGGTCAAACAAAAAGACATGCCCACAGGTTTAGGCGAATCCTCACTGTAGGCAGCGACCATGACAACTCGGTGCAGATAGGTGGGGTGAAGCTGCTCAAAGAATTTACGGGTGAGGTATTTGCTGCCCCACCAGCCAAACTTGTCGCAGGTATCGCTATAGAAGCCATACATCAAAGAACAAAGCGACTTAGAAATGTCTTCGCCGGTATGGACTCGTATCTGCAGGCCCGATTTTTCGATAGACTTGCGCTCGCGCTTGATATTGCGCCGCTGGTTGGCATTGAAGGCGCCTAGATAGTCTGAAAAGTCCTGATAGCCCTGATTTTGCCAAACATAGCTATGGTGCAGCCATTTTTGAAAGCCAAATTTTTCCAGACGCGATCGCCATTCGGGATCAACATAGAGAAAATTGCAGCCGGAGATATGGTTGCGCTGACAGAACTGATCAATCGCTTCCACCATCAACCCTGTGATCTGGTCTTCGTCTTCGCCAAGGGCAATCAGGAAGCGGTAGCCCTCAGCCGGGGTGAAGGGGGACATACCCAGCAGTTTGGGATAGTATTGCAGCCCTAGCCGCGCGGCCAGATCGGCCCACTGATGGTCAAAGACAAATTCGCCATAGCTGTGGCCTTTAAGGTAGAGCGGGGCAGCGGCAACTAGGGTGCGATCGCGCCAGACGGTCAGATGATTGGGCAACCAGCCAGCATTGGCGATGGCGCTGCCAGAAGATTCAATATTGTGCAGCCAGTCCCACTCTAGGAAAGGCGTTTTTAGCGGCAACGCCAGCTCGTCCCAGGCCGCCTGAGGAATCTGAGCCAGGTTACGCATCCAGGAAACCGTGTAACCACTAGCAGATTTCAGCATTAGCAAATAGAGAGCGCCATTGCCCTCTAGCCTAATTTAATTTTTCCTTGAGCGGGGAGATGTCTCGACGCGATAGTGTAGGAAAATTTCGTCAGCCACAGGCTGGCAGGAAATTAAGGAGAGGCGCGGCGCTATCTCCGCTAGAAAGCCAGCTCCCTCTACCGGGGTAGGGGACTGAGCGCCCCCCAGCAACAAGGGGCAGACTGTCAGCCTCAGTTCATCTATGTGTCCCCCTTGCAGCAGGCTTTCTACCAGAGTGCCGCCGCCTAGAATACCGAGTTTTTCAATGCCTCTAGCCTGGAGTTGTTCAAAGGCGATCGCCCAGTCTATCTGATCTGTCACAGATTGTTTTGCCACCGGCGATATGACAATTTGCTGCTCAAATCCTGGCTGCTTTCCCCAGTGCTGCACCCCGCCAGGAGTCGTCAGCAGCCAGCGGGGTAGGGGCTGCTGAAAAAAGCGCCACTGCGGATCCAAATTGCCTGAAGCAGAACAAACAATGTGTACAGGCTGAGGGGGCAATCCTCGCTGCTGCCGCTGCTCTAATAGCCTCGGCAGTTTGACAGGTAACGATGTGCCGTAGGCCCGGAGCGTGCCAGCGCCAAATAGCACTGCATCCATAGCGGCTACCTGAACTTCAAGATGGGCTTGATCGCGCCCGGACGGGAAGCGGGCAGGCGATCGCGCTGCGTCAGCAATCTTGCCGTCAGCGCTCATGGCTAAAATGACAGTGGTTTGCACACTCTTTATTCAAGTCCCTAGCTTTACAAAGCGCTTAGCTGAGTTTGTTGATTTCTTGACCCTGCCTTTACACCGATGTTGCTAATTCAAAATGTAGGCCAAAATTAGTCAAAGCTGGCTTGATTCAGCAAATTCTAGCCAGTGCGTTTCCCTAGTAGCTCCTGACCGTGCATTCTCGTTCTGCCTCTTTTAGACGTATTCTGCTGTTTCAAATTCTGCTGCTGAGCGTGCCTATCTTGCTCATCGGTCAGTACATAACGCTGCGCAAAGCGAGAACCAGCCTCTTGGAAACCGCTCGGCAAAATCTGATCAGCAGCGCCGTGCGCAAATCTGACAGCCTCGCCCTAGGATTAGAATCGCTGCGCTCTACGGCTTCGACGTTGGCCCAAACCACGGCGTTGCAGACCGGAACCCCAGCTGAGATTGAGACAGTGCTGGCTCAGCTAAATCGTAGCTTGCCATTTCAGGTAGACTGCATTCACCTCATACCTGCCCAGGCGCAAGCGGCCCCCGTCAATACCTGTGACCAGCCACCGCTGTTGTCCAGCCTGCCAGATTGGTCCAGGTCTGCGACTGCCAATGACTTTTTCTTGACGGCAATTCCCACTGCAGCAGCTACGACGCTGCCTGCTGAGCAGGCCCGTCTCACAACTATAATTGCGGTTCCAGTCTACGCGCCTACGGGTCAGCTCCGCTACACGCTCAGCCTGCAGGCGCAGCTCATCCAGCTCCAAAATGCGGCACCACGATCGCTGATAGGTTATACGGTTGTTGTGGATGATACGGGCCAAATTCTGGTGCATCCTGATCCAGAGCAGCGGGGCAAAAATATTGACCAGGTCGGAGATGCCGATCGGCTGAACAGCATTGTCGGCAACGTGCAGGCAGGTAATCGGGAAGCGCTGCACCTGTTTGATTTTCAAGCGGATAGCGACGAGTGGATTGCCGGGTACAGCGGGCTAGAAGTTGCTGTCGGGCCAAGCGATCGCCGTCTCTGGACAGTTCTAGCCGTGACGCCGCTGGATTATTCTCTGCAAGCGCTCAAGGATATCCGCCAAATTCTGTTTTTGTTGACCCTGGGACTGCTGTTTGCCAATGCCCTGCTGGCCCTCTATATGGCGCGGCGGCTCTCACTGCCAATCGAGCATCTGAGCTGCCATGCCCAGCAGATTCAGGATCACTCTCAGATCAAAGAAACCCCGCAGGATTTCAAAATTCGCGAGCTTGACCACCTCAGCCAGGTACTCACCTGTATGATGAAACGCCTAGAAGAACGGGCTCAGGAACTTCACCATGCCTGGCAAGACGCCCAGCTAGCCAACCAGCTTAAAAGTGAATTCCTCGCCAATACCTCCCATGAGCTGCGAACGCCGCTCAACGCGATTATTGGCTGCGTTCGCCTGGTTCGAGATGGCTGCTGCGACGATCGCGCAGAAGAGCTAGAGTTTTTAGACCGAGCCGATCAGGCAGCTATTCATTTGCTCAAAATCATCAATGACATTTTAGACATTGCCAAAATTGAATCAGGGACACTGACGCTGACCCCAGAACCCGTAGAGCTCAATACCGTTCTCAAAGAAGCGATTGAGCTACAAACGCTGCAAATTGAACAAAAGGGGCTATCGCTAATCGTTCCCGCTTTACCCGATCCCGTCTGGATCAGCGGCGATCGCAATAAGCTGAAGCAGGTGTTGCTCAACGTGCTCTACAATGCCGTCAAGTTCACCGAGCAAGGTACTATCACTATCAAGGTAGAGTTGCCGTCAGCTCAAACAGCAACCCCAACCCAGGCAGAGTCTGCCGATACCGCTGCTTGCCCGGCCTATGTGCGACTGACGATTAAAGATACGGGGATTGGTGTCGATCCTAGTGATCAAAAAAAGCTCTTTCGTCCCTTCGTCATGGTAGATGGCTCAACAACGCGGCGATTTGAGGGGACTGGCTTAGGACTCGCCATTTCTAAAAATCTAGTGGAGCTGATGGGCGGTCAGATCGCTCTTTACAGCGCAGGCATCAATCAGGGATCTTCGGTGGAGATTACCCTGCCGCTGCTGACAGAGGCTAATTCGCAGCAGGAAATGCCCCCGACCCAGTCTCCCCCCACCATAGAAGCGACGCCCCTCAGCCCATAACGCTGAGGTTTGTTACCGGCTGTAGGCAAATGCGGCTGAACTGACAGGCCAAACGCTATCCTAATTCCATGAAGGCACCGGAAGCGAGAGAGAGTCATGTCGGAGCAGGCTGATTATCGCCATGTCGTGAGGCGAGTCTTAGTCATTACCCTGATTTTAAACCTGCTGGTAGTGGCGATTAAGGCTGTTGTCGGCATGTGGACGGGATCTCTCAGCCTGCTAGCCGATGCGCTCCACAGCGTTACCGACAGTGCCAACAATGTTTTGGGCTTAGTGACCAATCAGCTCGCTTCTCCCCAACCTGACCGCGATCATCCCTACGGACATCAAAAGTTTGAGGCGGTGGGCGCCCTCGGCGTAGCGGCTTTTTTAGGCATTGCCTGTTTCGAGATTCTCAAGGGGGCGGTCGATCGCATTTTGTTTGGCGGCGATCCCATCACTATGACGACGCTCGCTCTTTGGCTGATGCTGGTGGTTTTAGGCGTCAATATTTTCGTAGCGTTTTACGAGCGGCGGGTGGGGTTGAAGCTGGGTAGTCAAATTCTCTTGGCTGATGCCCATCACACCATGAGCGACATCTGGATCACCATTACGGTGCTGGCAGCGCTGATTGGGGTTTGGCAGGGACTGCAGTGGTTAGATATCGTGCTGGCTTTTCCGGTGGCGCTGCTGGTGTTGCGCAGCGGCTGGGTGGTGCTGTCGGCTAATTTGCCCTGGCTGGTAGATGAAATGGCGATCGCCCCAGAAGCCATTCATACCAAAGTGATGCAGGTACCGGGCGTGATTAACTGCCACAATATTGCCTCGCGGGGGCTGCTAGGGCGACAGGTTTTTATCGATATGCATCTAATTGTGGAGCCTAAGGATGTGGAAACGGCGCACAATATTACTGAGAAGGTTGAAGCTCACTTAGAGAAAGAATACGGCCCCGCCCGCATCACAATTCATGTTGAGCCACCTGCCTATCGCTCTGGTGAAATTAGCTATTAACCATGAATTTACCCACTTGGATTACAGTTTCACGGCTATTAGGAATTCCGATCCTGCTCTATTTGCTGCAGGGAAGTCCCACGCCACAAGAGCGCTGGCTGTGCGTAGTCATTTTCCTGATTACGGCGGGGACTGATTGGCTAGACGGCTTCCTGGCCCGCCGCTTAAACCAGGTAACCGACCTGGGTAAGTTCCTAGATCCTTTGGCAGACAAGCTGCTGACCCTGGCACCTCTGCTAGCCCTGATTGAGCTGGGCCAAGTTCCGGCCTGGGGCGTATTTTTAATTTTGGTACGCGAGCTGGCGATCGCTGGCTGGCGGGTCAATCCCACCTTTCAGCAGCAGGGCGTCATGGCCGCTAACCAATGGGGTAAGGTAAAGACCGTGGTGCAAATAGCCGCGATCGCCCTCTTGATAGCGCCGCTTTCTGCCGACTGGCGTCTGCCCTCGCTCATCGCTTTTTGGGCAGCGGTGGCCCTTACCTGGATTTCCGGCGCGATTTATCTATGGCCGAAGTCAGTTCAGCCCGATGCGAGTTAGTTGAGCCATGCCGCAGGTCTCTTTATCAGAGTTTGTCAAAGGCGTTTGCCAGGATCGTCAGCTTGCGAGCTTTCCAACCGATACGGTGCCTGCTTTAGCCAGTCATCCGGCTGAGGCAGCCCAAATTTTCGCGCTCAAGCAGCGAGATTTGAGTAAGCCTTTAATTCTGATGGGAGCGACCTTTAAAGATCTGCTGCCCTACACCCACGGCATGACTGACGAGCAGATGGTTTGGCAGCAAACGGCGGCTCGCTTTTGGCCGGGCGCTTTGACCCTGATTGTGCCAGCGAGCGATCGCGTCCCTGCCGCCATGAACCCCCAGCAAACTGGCACCATCGGTATTCGCGTCCCCAATCATCCTCTAGCTCGCTACCTGCTGGCTCAAACCGGGCCGTTAGCCACGACCAGCGTCAATCATTCGGGTGAACCGGCCCTACAAACCCTGCCGGAAGTTGAAGCCAACTTTCCCCAATTGCTAACCCTCTCACCTACAGCCCTGAGCAAAATTAAACCAGCTCTCGATGACTCAGGGGCGCCTGCCCCCGCTTCCGGCACGCCTTCTACCGTCGCCCTGTGGCAGGGCAGCGGCTGGAAAGTGCTGCGTCAGGGAGATATTCACCTAAACTGAGATGTCCGCCTGCGTGATCCTAGCCCTGGGTAGTTGTCGGTCGTTTATGACTTGATAACAAACCGTGCCCTTTAAGCTAATTTGCCGTAGGCAGCGGCTGCCGTCAGGTGCTTAGATCAGGTTTGATCGCCCTGATTTGTCGTCATTCTGGTTCAGCGTCAGTGACTTCTTCTCACCCTTCTTCCTTTTCTTCGGCGGCCAGATCCCAGCTAGAGCAGCTACAAGTGGCCTACCAGCAAGCCGTGGAAACGGCCTACTTTAAAGCAGGTTTTTTAGCGAGAACGGCCCATGAGCTGCGATCGCCCTTGAACCACATCATCAGCCTCAATCAGCTTATTCTCAACGACCTCTGCGACGATCCCGCCGAGGAGCGCGAAATGGTTGCTCAGGCAAATGCAGGCGCACTAAAGCTGCTGCAGCTGCTTGATCAGCTAATTCAGGTATCTAAGCTAGAGATTGGGCGGGTGGAGCCGCAGCTAGAGGCTATGTCGGTGACCCATCTGTGGCAGCAGGTGCAGGAAAAAGTGCAGCTCCAGGTCCGCGATCGCGGTATGCAGCTGCGCATTCACTGGCCCCATCCCGACGTGCAGATTTTAACTGACTGTCGCTGGCTGACCCAGGTTTGGATCAGCCTGATTGAATCTGCGGTAGAAACGACGCAGACAGGCGCTATTCAGCTAGGCGTCAATCTTGCAGGAAAGGCCGACCAGGTTTGCCTTTGGCTACAGGACGGGCGATCGCCTGCCGACTGGAGCGAGCTAGTAGAGCAGTTGCAAAACCCGGCTGATCTATCCCCACCAGTATCAATTGCGACGCCGCCCTCGGCTGGCTTACGACTCCTGATTGCCCAGTCTACGCTGGCAGCGATGGATGCTGAGCTAGCCGTGCAGCCAGTGGAATCCGCTAACGATAAAAGTCAGCTCGCCTGCCTAGTACCCCGGGCCTGAACTGACGGTTCTAAAGGCTACCAGCTTTTAGTCAGAACGGGTCGCTGTCGATGGCACGGCTGCTTCCTGAGGCAGGTGTGCCGACATGGGCTGATTGAACAGCACCATCGTGGTTGTTGAATTGGTTTCAAAGCCAATACGCTCATAGAAGCGCTGCTGGTGAGTTGTCATCAGATAAACCCGCTCAACTCGGCTCATGTGGGGATGCCCCAGAACCGTCTGTACCAGCTTGCGGCCCAGCCCAGCCCCCTGATAGTCAGGATGAATCACCACGTCCCAAATCGTGGCCCGATAAACCCCGTCTGAAGTCGCCCTAGAAAAACCAATTAGGCGATCGCCATCCCAAACCGTTACCACTGGATTGCTGTGGGCGATCGCGGTGGCTAACTCTTCCGCCTGACGGTCACAAGCCCAAAAAGCAGCCAGGCGAAAAAGCTGCTGCAGCTGCTCTAAAACCTTGGGCGTCAAAGCCTCTACGTAGCGAAACTGAACGTGGCTACAATCAATCATGGAGTCACTCAATATCTGCAACGGCAAACGTTAAGCTAGGGGAAAACGTTTCAAACTGTAAACGCTATCTAGGATAATGGCTGTAAAGGGAAACCGTCATGACTAAAATCATCAACTGAGGACAAAGTCGCCAATCCATGACAAAAACAGCCTGGTTTCTTCGACGGTACTTCAATCAGTTTTGGCGGCGATCGCCTCTGTTTTTAATGTCTTTAGCCTTGAGCATAGGATTGGGTTTGCAGCTGGCGCGGGCCGTTGAACCCACCCACGGCGGTACCGTAGATCCACTGCAGCCACAGCATCAGCTCGCCCAGCAGCTTTATCTCCAAAACTGCGGCACCTGTCACTTGGCAGTTCCTCCCGCCGTTTTGCCAACCCAAACCTGGTATCGCCTCATCAACGATACGCGGCACTACAGCGTCGAAATTCAGCCCCTACCGCGCTTTGATGCTCAGCTAATTTCCCGCTATCTCCAGTTCTATTCCCGTCCTTACTACGAGGGGGAACAAGCGCCCTTTCAGATTGCTGATTCTCGATTCTTCTCGGCTTTGCATCCCCAAGTTGAGCTTGAGCAGCCGCCGACCCTGCGTAGCTGCGTCGCCTGCCACCCCCAGGCGGCTGACTTCAACTTTCGCCAAATCAGCGATCCCGCTGAGCGCTCTAGCAGCGCTAAAACCTGGCTCAGCGGAGTCTAGTGATAGGATGAAGGGAAATATACTGTAGACCTTTGCACTCTGCAATCTAGGTGAGGTTAATCCCACTTTATTGAGCCGCCAGCGAGATTTAAAATTCTATTAAAGTTTCCGTATACAAGCCGTTTCCTGACATGCTGCTGACAAAAATTTTAGGCGATCCCAATGCCCGTAAGCTCAAGCGCTATCAGCCTGATGTGGTTGAAGTTAATCTGCTAGAGGAAGAAATTCAAAGCCTCTCAGATGAAGCGCTGACGGGTAAAACCGTAGAGTTTAGGCAGCGATTGGAAAACGGGGAGTCGCTAGACGATTTACTCACTGAAGCCTTTGCGGTCGTGCGCGAAGCGGGTAAGCGAGTGCTGGGGATGCGCCACTTTGATGTCCAGCTTATTGGCGGCATGGTGCTGCACGACGGCCAAATCGCCGAGATGAAAACGGGGGAAGGTAAAACCCTGGTGGCGACTTTACCCTCCTATTTAAATGCCCTCAGCGGTAAGGGCGTTCACATCGTCACGGTCAATGACTATCTGGCCCGGCGTGATGCGGAGTGGATGGGGCAGGTACATCGTTTTCTAGGGCTGAGCGTGGGCCTGATTCAGCAGGGTATGCCGCCTTCAGAGCGGAAGAAGAATTACGCCTGCGACATTACCTACGGCACCAACAGCGAATTTGGCTTTGACTATCTGCGCGACAACATGGCGACGGCGATCGCCGATGTGGTACAGCGTCCCTTTAACTTTTGCATCATTGACGAAGTTGACTCCATTTTGGTAGACGAAGCCCGGACGCCTCTGATTATCTCTGGGCAGGTAGAGCGGCCTAGCGAAAAGTATATCAAGGCGGCTGATGTGGCCCGCGCCCTGCAGAGTGAAGAACACTACGAAGTTGACGAAAAGGCTCGCAACGTTCTGCTGACGGACGAAGGCTTTATTCAGTCGGAGCAGCTACTCAACGTCACCGACCTGTTTGATCCAAAAGATCCTTGGGCGCACTATATTTTCAATGCCATTAAAGCCAAAGAGCTTTTTGTCAAAGACGTCAACTACATCGTTCGCAATGGCGAGATTGTGATTGTAGACGAGTTTACCGGGCGGGTCATGCCCGGTCGCCGCTGGAGCGACGGTCTGCACCAGGCCATTGAGGCTAAAGAGCATGTAGACATCCAGCCGGAAACTCAAACCTTAGCCAGCATTACCTATCAAAATTTCTTTCTGCTCTATCCCAAACTTTCCGGGATGACGGGCACGGCGAAAACGGAAGAGGCCGAGTTCGAGAAAATCTACAACCTGGAGGTGACGGTGATTCCGACCAACCGTCCCCTAGCGCGAGAAAACTACTCGGACATGGTCTACAAAACCGAAGAGGCCAAGTGGCGGGCGATCGCGGAAGAATGCGTTGAAATGCACGAAACGGGACGGCCTGTACTGGTTGGTACTACCAGCGTTGAAAAATCGGAGCTGCTATCAGCCCTGCTGTCAGAGCGCAGCGTGCCCCACAACCTGCTAAACGCTAAGCCGGAGAACGTAGAGCGAGAGTCAGAAATTGTGGCTCAGGCCGGACGACGCGGAGCCGTCACCATTGCCACCAACATGGCTGGCCGGGGTACTGACATCATTTTGGGCGGTAACGCCGACTACATGGCCCGGCTGAAGCTGCGGGAATATTTTATGCCCCGCGTGGTGCAGCCAGAAGACGAAGACGAGTTTTCGGTAACTCAGGTACCTGCTGGCAAGGGGCGCAATAAAGCCCAAGGCTTTACCCCCGGAAAGAAAGTCAAGTCCTGGAAAGCCTCACCCCAGATCTATCCCGCTGAGCTGTCACCGCAAACCGAAAAGCAGCTCCGAGAAGCGGTCGATTTAGCCGTTGAAACCTATGGCGAACGCAGTCTCCCCGAACTGCAGGCCGAGGATAAAGTGGCGATCGCGGCTGAAAAAGCGCCGACGGACGATCCGGTCATTCAAAAGCTACGGGATGTCTACCTGGCGATCTACCACGAGTATGAGCAGCACACCGCCGCTGAACACGATGAGGTCATTAATTTAGGCGGCCTGCACGTAATTGGCACCGAGCGCCACGAGTCCCGCCGGATTGACAACCAGCTCCGAGGGCGGGCCGGACGGCAAGGGGATCCGGGATCAACTCGCTTCTTCCTCAGCCTGCAGGATAATCTGCTGCGTATCTTCGGCGGCGATCGCGTGGCGGGCCTAATGAACGCCTTCCGCGTAGAGGAAGACATGCCAATCGAATCGCGGATGCTGACTCGCTCGCTAGAAGGGGCGCAAAAGAAGGTCGAGACCTATTACTACGACATCCGTAAGCAGGTCTTTGAATACGACGAGGTGATGAACAATCAGCGGCGGGCCATCTATGCTGAGCGGCACCGGGTTCTAGAAGGGCAAGAGCTGAAAGAGCTGGTAATCAACTACGCTGAGCAAACGATGGATGACATCGTTAACGCCTACATCAACCCAGAACTGCCAGCAGAAGAATGGGACTTAGAGAGCCTGGTGGGCAAGGTGAAGGAGTTTGTCTATCTGCTTGAAGATCTAGAACCTAAGCACATTGAAGATCTTTCTATGAATGAGGTGAAAACCTTCCTACACGAGCAGGTACGCATTGCCTACGATCTGAAAGAGGCCCAGGTTGATCAGATCAAGCCAGGTCTGATGCGTGACGCTGAGCGATTCTTCATTCTGCAGCAGATTGATACCCTGTGGCGGGAGCACCTGCAGCAGATGGATGCTCTGCGAGAGTCAGTCGGACTGCGAGGCTACGGTCAGAAGGATCCGCTGATTGAGTACAAAAGTGAAGGCTATGAGCTGTTTTTAGACATGATGACGGGAATTCGCCGTAACGTGGTCTATACCCTCTTCCAGTTCCAGCCTCAGCCCCAGCCCAGTCCTTCCACGGCTGAAGCAGTCTAGGTCTACAGCTAGACAAGTTTCCAAAATTGGAACCGCCCGGCGTTGAGCCGAGCGGTTCTTTAATCAGAAGCATCTTTACTGAAATTCAATCAACTTGGAAGCGGCTTACCAGGTAGAGCCTAAATCTGCTGCCGCTGCTAGCAGAAAAGTCACTTTCTGATTAAAACCTAAAAGGATAATCTTCTCTAAAAGCTGTTCTGCTGGAAGAGATAGCGTTTCCTGTCGCGGTGCTGCTGGGAAGTGCCCGCGCTGATGAGCCTGGGCCAAGCGGTACCAAAAGACAAGCTTGAGCGGGGCAGATAGATTCTTATAGGCTACGCTAATGCGAGTCTCTTCGCCTGAGGCAATATCTAAAAGCGCTGCCACCTGATCGTGGCGCTGTAGCTGCAAAATTTGGGCAAAAAGGCTTTGCACTATCTGGGAAAACATCACAGCCGGAGCGGCTGTCCGAATCGCTTCCCCCATAGCTTCATAGATGCGCCAAAGCACAACTAGCTGATCAGCAGCCTGGAGCTGAGCAAACTGTTCAACCGTTTCAGAAACGGCGATATCCGGATCGAGCTGAAGCGTAAGCATTTTTTAACTCCGTATTTATAGACATTGCTTAAATCTCTTCACCTGGCAAACTTTTAGAGCGCGATCGCCGTCAACTGGTTCAAATTAGGACTTTGTCTTTTAACAAGATTGCCCTAATCTGAGCCGGGGATCGCCCTATCTCCATTGATCCCCAACTTTTCTAAGAAAGTGGAAAATCTTTCAATTTTCTTTGAATTTGACTGAGCTATTTTTGCCGCTGGCTATAAAATGCCCATTACTGGCCTCATATCCACTCGCTCAAACAAGAGTTGGAAATTGAGGGGGCAGCGCCCAAAAACGAAAAACAATGGGAGTATCTTTGAGGGGGTGCAGCGGTTTTAAGCCAACGATTAAGTCAGGACACACGCTTTATGTTTAAACGCAAGCCAGCACCGTTATTGACCTATCTCAGTCAAAACAGTGAATTTGAAGGGATCTTGCACGCCAACGGTCTGTTGCGGGTAGACGGTATTATCCACGGCACCGTTGAGGTTAAAGGCGATATGGAAATTTCGACCACGGGCTTAGTTGAGGGGCCAGAGGTCAGAGCGCGCAATATTATTGTTCAGGGCGTGCTTAAAGCTCGCGTTTTCGTAGAGGGTAAGCTAACTCTGGCTAAAACGGCCCGGCTAGAAGGGGATGTTGTGGCTGGGGCTTTAGAGATTGAGGCCGGTGCTTACTATACGGGCTACATTGAAACTCGCGATGTCAAAACGCTGCCACCGACCCAAGAACTCCCCGAACTCTATGGCAGCGTCGATGCCCAGATTTAAAGCGTAACTGGGCTAACCGCCCAGAGAGTCTAAGTAGTGGCGCACCTCAGATAGCGCTTGCTTTAGAGTTGCTAGGAGGCTTTGCTGCTGGGCTGCATCCTGCTGATAAGCAATTTGTTCTATTTGAGCGGCTGTTTGAGATATGCTGACCGCTCCCACATTGGCACTGGATCCCTTGATGTGGTGGGCTGTTTCTTCTATATCGCGGCCGTTCTGCTGGGCAATGGCGGTTGCTAGAACTTCGGTTTGAGCGATCGCATCTTCCACAAACAGCTGCAGCAGTTCTTGCTCAAACTCTGGATCATTGCCAGAAATTTGCTGCAGTTGCTCAAGATCGATGGGAGATGATTCAGCGCTGAAAGAACTCATAATAGTTTAATTGCAAAACAATCTAAATTTTTACTTAAAAAACTTTAGTTAAAGCTGGGTCTAAGCCTCCTCTTTTATATCGCATGGCTGGCTTAGTTGCGCTCTGCTAACACTATATTTTCCGAGTTCTTTAATGCTTAAGCTGACTCACTCTCCCGTCAGCCAGGCTATAGTCGCGGCCAAACACAGCCAGCCTAGCCATCGAGGCGGCGATAGCCAGCCCATCACTAGTTCAGGCAAGCTATCAAGACTCGTCGTCATGCCTACACTGATCAGCAGTAGAAAAGTTAAAACCAATAAACTCATTGTGATTTTTAGATAAAATTAGAGTGTTATAGAACTTCTCAGCAACTTTTTTAGCCAGCTACTCGTCAAGTTTATTTAACAAGAATATACGTTTTATCATGCTGCGTTTCTTATCAAAATCTACACGCTCTTTAACAGTAATGGGGCTGGTTTTGCTGGGGAGCCTACCTGCCTTAGCTCAAACAGCTCTATTCGAGAACCTGGTTGTGCCTAGTGAGCCATCGACTCAGAGTCTCAGTGTAGAAGGCTTCACCGCTGGTTTTTACTCTCTCACCAATATTGTCAACCGCGATAGTGATGGCAATTTCTGCCTGGGCTTTGCTGACTCGACGCCCGACCACATTTTAGTGCTAGAGCAAGACTTAGCCGATTTGACCCTTCAAGTTGATAGCGGTGGTCAGTCCACAACTCTGCTGGTGCAAGGCCCCGACAACAACACTGTGCGCTGCGCGGCGGGTACTCGCCGTGAGCCAGACGCCGTTCTGCAAGATACGGACTGGCTGGCGGGTTCTTACCGAGTTTGGGTAGGGGCTTTTGAGCAAGGCGATCGCTACGACTATGTACTCAGCGCAACGCCCTAACCTTCCATCTCTCTAGCAGCGCCGACTCTCTATCTAAAATATGGGTAACTGCTCATAAATCCTCAGTAGAATTCCTAAAAACGCTAAGATAAAAACTGGCGCAACCCGACTGCTGAGGGAGATCTGTGTTAAAAGCCCTAGCTGAAGACTTTCGCATCATCTTCGATCGCGATCCGGCTGCTCGTAACTGGTTAGAAGTCCTGTTTTGCTATCCAGGCTTGCAGGCATTGCTGTTTCATCGTCTAGCCCACTGGCTGTGGTATTTGGGTCTACCGCTCATTCCTCGGCTAATTTCTCATATAGGCCGGTTCTTGACGGGCATTGAGATTCACCCAGGCGCTACGATTGGTCGGGGCGTTTTTATTGATCACGGCATGGGGGTAGTCATTGGTGAGACGGCTATCGTTGGCGACTACGGCCTGATCTATCAGGGAGTTACCCTGGGAGGAACAGGCAAAGAAAGCGGTAAGCGTCATCCTACCTTGGGCAGCAACGTCGTGGTTGGGGCCGGGGCTAAAGTGCTGGGCAATATTCAAATTGGCAATGATGTGCGCATCGGGGCCGGATCGGTCGTGCTGCGAGAAGTGCCTTCTGGCTGCACGGTCGTGGGGGTACCCGGACGGGTTGTACACCGCTCCGGCGAGCGCTCGGATCCTCTAGAACACGGTCGTTTACCAGATTCAGAAGCCAAAGTGATTCGGGCCTTGCTCGATCGGATTGAATCTCTAGAGCAGCAGGTTGAAAAGCTGAATCAATCCCGTCAGCCAGTCATGGCAGAAGCCTACAGCCCTAGCACCAAGTCTAGCTGTCGTCTGCGCGATCGCGCTTTTGAAGAATTTTTTGACGGTTCAGGCATCTAGTCGCTGTTTAACGCTGCATCAGGGATTGATAGCCTCGGTTGTCCACCCCTTGATGTCGTGCAGAAAGTAGCGGTGTCGATTCTGCGGCTCTCCCCTCAGCTCTAGGTGATCGACCTCAAAAGGGGTCAGCAGGAGCAGACAAAACTTGGGTAGGGGCTGCGCTGGATCTAGCTCAGCCGCCGGCGTAAAAGCCTCGTCGCTGGCTCGCTTGCCCCCCGGCTGCGGCCAGGCAAACTGGGTGCGGGCACTGTCTGAAAGGTTATGCCAGATCTGCTGACGGGCTGCTATCAGTTCGGTGTCTGGGTGGTCAGGGCCAACGAGTTCTAGCCTGCCCAGCAGGCGAAATTGTTCTCTGGTCTTGACGAAATACCAGCAGCCTTCACTCCAGGGATTTTGCTCAATCTGTTCAATTTTGTCGCTGCGGCCATCGGTGGCAAACTGCAGGCGATTGGTATCGTTTAAGAAGCCGCGAAAAACCACCGTTCGATTGGCAGGGCGAGCGTTAGCACGAAGAGTCGCCAGTTGCAGGTAGCGGGCATGGGCATCGCTACGGTTGCGATGGAGGGCACGAGCCAACGGCGATCGCCAGGGAGCAGTAGACATAAATCTTTGAATAGCGACAGATTTTGAGAATGAGTAATCTTTAACCGATCACTGATCTCAGGATAGTAAGATTTTCAAATTGGCAGAGAATGAAAAATGTGCCGGGATAGTCCCCGCTCAAGCGTCCAGGTTTTGCAGATCCCCCCTTATGAACTTTGCGGATATTGTTGTCCTTCTGACTGGTTTTGTGCTGCTAGTGGCTGGTGCTGAACTCTTGGTTAAGGGAGCGTCTCGTCTAGCAGCCATGATTGGCATTCCTCCCCTGATCGTCGGTTTAACCGTCGTTGCCTATGGCACCAGCGCTCCGGAATTGGCCGTCAGTATCCAATCAGGTCTGGCGCAGCAGGCCGAAATTGCCCTGGGCAATATCATTGGCAGCAACATTCTAAATGTCTTGCTAATCCTAGGGATTTCTGCCTTAATCTCGCCCCTCATTGTCTCTCAGCAGCTAGTACGTCTAGATGTGCCTATTATGGTCGGCGTTTCCCTGCTGACCCTACTATTCGGCCTAGACGGCGTCATCGATTTCTCAGACGGCATCTTTTTACTGCTGGGGGGCATTGGCTATACGGTATTTCTGATTATTCAGAGCCGCAAGGAAAAGAATGCTGAAGTTCAGGCGGAATATGCCAAAGAGTATGGCTATCATCAATCGGCTTCCCTTAAAGGGTGGCTGGTTAACTTGGGGTTCATTGGAGTGGGTTTACTGCTATTGGTCAGTGGTTCTCAGTTTTTGATTCAGGGAGCTGTGGCGATCGCCGAAGCATTGCAGGCTAGCCAGCTTGTCATTGGTCTAACCATTGTGGCAACCGGCACTTCTCTGCCAGAGCTAGCGACCTCGGCCATTGCCAGTCTGCGCGGCGAAAGAGATATTGCCGTGGGCAATGTCGTCGGCAGCAACATCTTCAATCTTTTGCTGGTGCTGGGCGTCGCGGGGTTGATTACGCCTGCTGGCATTGAGGTCAATCTAGCGGCCCTGCGATTTGATATTCCAGTCATGATTGCGGTGGCGATCGCCTGCCTACCCATTTTCGCCACCGGCAATGTTGTATCCCGCTGGGAGGGAGGCTTGTTTTTGGGCTACTACGTGGCCTATACGACCTATCTGATTTTGGATGCGGCCAAGCACGAAAATATAGAGGCTTTCAATGCCGTCCTGCTGCTGGTTGTCCTGCCGCTGACCATACTCATGCTGGCGATCGCTTCTTGGCGGGCCGTCCGCAGGCGACGGCAATAACCTTTTTCCAACAGAGCCAGTAACTGTACTCCCCTGCGAGAGAGATTTGAGCTACCTCTACTTCAGCCCGTAGCTAGAGAGAAGCTATTTCCTAGGGACAAAGACACGGTACTGGCAGCGCTGATACCTTGATGGCACAGTTATGGCGCTAAGACGCTACACGTTAAGGAAATTATGGAATATAGAACAACCGCGGGCTGGTCTCTACTGACATCAGGCATCGTTACCCTCTTACTCAAGATTTTGCCCGGAAATTCTCTCTGGTGGGGAATTGCCTTTTTGCTGATTGGCGGCGCCACTCTGCTCATTCGGTCTGATAGAAGCCCCCAGCTCTAAATCTGGTGGCAAAGCGCTGACTTAGAGTTCTTCGTACTCTGAGCGTAAAATCGACATGACAATTAGGGATTCAAATCCCGCTTCTGTCTTAATGCACTCTCGCAGCGTCCCTTCTTCGACGAAGCCTTCCTGTTCATACAGCCGCTTGGCTCGATGATTATAGACTTTTAAATCGAGCCAAAGGCGATGAGCACCGTAAGTCTTGAAGGCGAGCTGCTTGGCCTGCTGTAGGGCTGAGCGGCCATAGCCTTGGCCTTTTTCAGCTACGACCAGGCGACAAAGCTCTAAGTTGTGGTGCGGATTGCTGAGGCCAGCCAGAATCAGATAGCCGACTGGCTGAGGGGCAACAGGCGATTCCAAAATTAAATGTCGCTCATCTGAGTGTTCTAGAGCCGCTTGATGACGCGATCGCGGCCAGCCCACAACAAAACGAGCATTATCAGGATGCTGTTCGGTGATCAAGATAAAGTCCAAATCCGCTTCCGTACTTGAGCGGAGCTTGACTCGGTGAGTAGCGTGTCCCATTTCAGCAACGGGGCTAGAAAGGACAGGATTTATAGGGAATCCACTGCGTCCATAGCTTGGCTAAAGTGCCTTCAGCAATTAGCAGGTTGAGACCATAGTTGAGCGCATCTAGCAGTTCACGGTTGCCCGGAACGACGCCAACGCCGAAGGGGGTTTGCGTCGGAATCTCAAAAGCGACCCGCAAATCGGGATTCATGGCCTCAGCCGCTAGCAGCGGTAGAGCATCATCCAGCACAGCATCAATTGTCTGGGACTGCAATGCTTCAATCATCTCTGGCAGAACGCGATCGCTGCCGGGAAATTCGACAAATTCTAGATCGGGAAGCTGATTGATCAAGTCCAGCTCTGTGCTGTGTTTACTGGCTCCTAAGCGAGCTTCCTTCAGGTCTTCGATTGTCTCGATAGGGCTTTCATCCCTCACGAGCACAGCCACGTCAAAGCGGCCATAAGCTCGCGTAAAGTCAGCCCAAGCCCGTCTTTCCTGAGTGACAGGCTGGCTGAACCAGATGACATCATACTGACCTGAGCTGAGCTGAGTATAGAACTTGTCAAGCGGCAAGTCGCACCAAATCGGTTCTAGACCTAGCTTTTCACAGACAGCCCGCGCCGTTGCTGGCTCATAGCCCAAGCGTCTGCCTTCATCGATATAGCTCATCGGACGAGCATCAAAGCTGCTGGCAATGATGCGCAGCTTTCCCGGCTGAACCGTCGAGAGGGGAAAACTACTGTCCATAATTCTGTCAGATGCTGCCGTCATCGGTCTCAGAGTTTCCATAGTGCCTCTGTTGCCGTTATTTAGTTAATTTACCAAGACTTAACCTAGTAAAAGAAGATGTGGCCCACCCCTCAACAAAAGTTTTATACTCTTTTCCAGAGAATGCCCATTGACTTTATTAGGGTAACGCTGCCTGTCCAAAACAGACCGTCGCTGTTCACTCATTTGATCGGCTTTTAGGCGTAAGCCCCAAAAATTAACCCCAAGGTGAGCCGCGACGCAGCTCGCTGAAACTGGTACGCCTCTTTTGAATTAACATCTACATCAGTATCAGTGAATGGCCTAGCCTGATTCGCTTCTCTGATTATTCTCGATTTTCTTTTTAGACTAAGCGTTATTGGGTGGAGGGCTAGCGCGTTGAATGACTTGACGCTGACGGCTTACGATTTATGGAAAGGCTATGGCGATCGCTCCGTTGTCCAAGGTCTAAATTTTGCCCTGCAGCCGGGTGAAATCGTTGGTCTGCTAGGGCCCAATGGGGCTGGCAAAACGACAACGGTTGGGATGCTCTACGGCCTGGTGATTCCTACTCGCGGCTTTGTCCAGTTTGGGCCTTGGCAGCTACCGGCCCAGGGTAAGCAGGCCCGGGCTGAGATGGGTATTGTCACCCAGGAGGACAACCTCGACCCGGATTTTACCGTTTTCAAAAACCTGTCCTACTTTGCCCACCACTATCGTCTCCGGGGCAAGCAGGCCCGCGATCGCGCAGCCGAACTGCTGAGCCTGGTCAATCTGCAGGATAAAGCGCAGGCCCAGGTTGACGAACTTTCTGGCGGCATGAAACGGCGGCTCGTGCTAGCGCGAGCGCTAATCAATCGCCCCAAGCTCGTGTTTTTAGACGAGCCAACGACGGGCCTTGATCCAGATGCGCGGCAGGAATTTTGGCGACTGGTGACTCAGCTCAAACAGCAGGGCTGCGGTGTACTGCTGACCACACACTATATGGACGAAGCCCAGCGGCTCTGCGATCGCCTCCTGCTCATGCAGCAGGGCAAGGTGATTGATGAAGGGACGCCCGCCGTCCTGATCAAGCGCGTCATCAGTCACGAAGTTGTGGAGATCGAGGGCGTACCCGTCACTAAGCTCCAGGCTCTCAGCGAATCGTTTCAGGTTTGGGGACGGCCATTTGGCAATGGCTACCTGCTGGCTTTGCCCAGCGATCAGCCTGAGAGGCTTTGGAGCCAAATTGAAGCCCTGCATCCTCCCCGCCTGACCCGCCGCCGGGCCAATTTGGAAGATGTCTTTTTGCGACTCACCGGAAATTTACTGGAATGAAATCTCTATCACTTTCCCCCTGGGGCATTTATTCAGTCTGGTGGCGCCATTTTCAGGTCTATCGCAGCACCTGGCTGGTGAACTTTTTACCCCCCGTTTCAGAACCGATCATTTACCTCTTGGCTTTTGGCTTCGGCCTCACGCCGCTGATTGGCGAAGTCAGCTACGGAAATGCAACTATTTCCTACTCCCAATTCATCGCTCCCGGCATGATTGGCATTGGCGTCCTGTTCCAGTCTTTTTTTGAAGGCGCTTACAGCACGTTTATTCGGCTCAATTTTCAGAAAACCTGGCAGGCCCTGCTGACGGCTCCTCTAAGCTTTAGCGAAGTTTTCATCGGTGACTGGCTTTGGGCTACCACCAAGGGCACGATCGCCGGGGTGCTGACTGGCCTAGTGGCCGTAGTCGCCCGCCTCTATACTCTGCCCCATTTGCTGCTGGCGCTGCCCGTAATTGTTTTAGGTAGCCTCCTTTTCGGCGCGTTTGGGCTGCTGGTAGCGGGGATGGTGCGCAAAATCGACCAGGTGAACGTGCCGATTTTTCTGATGATTATTCCTATGTTCACCCTCTGCGGCACCTACTTTCCCCGCAGTACGCTGCCCCCCGCCTTGGAGTTTATTGCGGGTCTTTTGCCGCTGGCGGCGCTGGTGGATTTGCTGCGCTGGCCGCTGGGATTGCCTAATGGCTGGCTGCTGCCGCTGCTGTGGCTGGTGGCCTGGACGGTCTTGTTTACCTGGCTGGCGGTGAAGCGGATCTATCCGCTGCTGTTTCGGTAAGGGTGGGTGGCTGAGCTGCCCAGACTGAGCTGGCGAACTCAGGTTGCTTATGGTCTGGGCGAGCTGGGAATTGCGGCCCCTGTGAGTCTAGCGATCTTCTTTCTGCTGTTTTTTCTCACCGACGTGGCCGGACTTTCGCCAGGGCTGGCGGGCACGACGCTGCTGCTGGGTCGGCTGTGGGATGCGATGAACGATCCGCTGGTGGGCTGGCTCAGCGATCGCACCCAATCTCCCCTAGGACGCCGCTATAGCTGGATGGCGGCGGCAGCTTTACCGTTGGGACTGTGCTGCTGGCTGCAGTGGTGGGTGCCGCCGCTAGCAAATCAAACGGCCCTATTTCTCTACTACTGCCTAATTTCGCTTTTGGCCTACGGGCTGTATACGGCGGTGCAGTTGCCGTTTACGGCGCTGGCGGCTGAGCTAGCGGCCAGCTACGACCAGCGCACCCAGATTATGAGCGTGAAAGCGGGCTGCAATCTGGGCGGCAGCATTCTAGGACTCCTGCTCGCTCAGGTTGTTTTTGCGGCTGTGGCCGATACTCAAAGGCAGTACTGGCTGCTGGGGGCCGTAACTGGCGGCGGTGTCGTGCTGGCGATCGCGATCGCGGTGCTCGGCACCTATCCTCGCTACCGGGCGATGCAGGCACGGCGGTTGGTTTCCTCTGAGTCTGTTGCTATTACCGCTCAGCCGCCCTGGCGATCGCTGGCTACGAATCGCCCTTTTCGGTACATCGTCGGCCTTTATCTGTGTTCCTGGCTGGGGTTACAGGTGACGGCTGCTGTCCTGCCCTATTTTGTAACGGTTTGGCTGGGCCTGACGGAGCAGCATTTTACCCAAGTTGCGGTGGTGGTGCAGATGACGGCTTTGCTGGTGCTGCCGCTGTGGAGCTGGCTGGCTCAGAGGCTCGATAAGCAAAGAACCTACCTGCTGGGAGCGATGATAGCGATCGTGGGGCTGATAGGATTTTTGGGGCTGCGACCGGGGCAGGTCGGCATGCTGTATGGCTGCGCCGTTTTGGTGGGGTTAGGAGTGGCGACGTTTTATTTTGTGCCGTTTGCGCTGCTGGCTGATGTGATTGAGCGAGAGGCCGTCCGAACGGGACAGCGGCGGGAGGGTTTATTTTTCAGCGTTCTGGTGTTTTTGCAGAAGGGGGCTTTGGCGATCGCGCTTTTTCTGACGGGGCAGGTTTTGGCCGGATCGGGTTTTGTTTCGGAGGCTGGCCTATCACAACCAGAGACGGCGCTGTGGGCGATGCGGCTGCTGGTGGGTCTGTTGCCAGCGGTTCTCATGGCGGGGGGGTGTTTACTGGCTTGGCGCTATCCGCTGGGCCGCGAAGTGGTTGAAAAACCGTAGTTTTCTCGGAGATAGGGAAAATAGGGCGCGGGCACTCTGAAGCCTAGTCAGGGGGCTTCACTCATGAAAATTTGTCGTTTTAGCCAGCTAAGGCGATCGCGGAATCAGGCAGGTTTTACGCTGCTGGAAATGCTGCTGGTGCTGGTGATGATGGGAACGCTGGCGGCGATCGCGGCTCCTAGTCTGTTTGGGCTGTGGCAGCGGTATCAGCTTGCGGTGGGCCAGCGTGAGGTGTATGGCGGCATCCGCCAGGCTCAGCGACAGGCGATACAGGCCAAGATGAGCTGGCGCTTTAGCATTCGGGAAGTGGGCGATCGGGTGGAGTGGACGACTCATCCGGACACGATTTTGCCGAAGGATGCGACGGGCTGGCAAACGCTGCCTGTGGGGGTGCGGCTAGATGAGGAAACTAATTTAAGGCAGAAGAGTTATATTCCTTCCACTAAGTTTGACTACAAGGGCAATGTCCCGGCGCTGGCGTTTAAAGGACGGGTGACGCTGGTGGGTGAGGGGGGTGGTTCGTCAAAGCGCTGCGTGATTGTTTCGACGCTGCTGGGGGCAATGCGGCTTTCGACGGATCAACCTTATCCAGATGAGGATGGGCGTTATTGCTATTAAGGCCGCATTCGGTTGGTGGAGCGTGCCATTCATGACCCTACTGAGATTCGTCATCTGTTGCAGAGGGCAGATCAGCGGCGTTTTGACCGCGCAGCAGCGGCAGGCGCTTGTAGGCTTCGATGATTAAGGTAATAAAATTTTCTTGACTAAATCGTTCGTCCTGCATGAGCTGGAAGGCTCCAACAATGCCAATAGCCAGTAGTGCCCCAATGATAACGACGGGTAAGACATACCAGGGGACAAAGTGACTGACAATGGCAAATAGAGCCGTGACCACAAACAAGACAAACAGGTAAAACAGTCCAGATCCCCAAGGATTTTTGTGACGCTCGGCAGTAGTAGGACGCGGATCGGGCTGAGGCGCTGGAGGTGGCTCAAACCGTCGTTCTAGTTCTCTGCGAGTCTCTAGCCGATCTTCCCGGCCTTTTAGCGTTTCGATGCCTTCTAGCAGGTCGCGAACCCGTACCTGTTGCCGCAGACCGGAAGGAACAAATTCTTGAACGCCTAAAGCTTCCATATCCAGCAGATTTTTGTAATCCACCAAAACATCCGGCCTGTCCGGTAGGGGCACTTTTTCTTCGACTTCAATGCCGGGGATGGTGCCGTGAATATAGTCGAACTGATCGCGGATGCTCTCTAGCAAAATGCGGCGGGTGCTTTGATTACCGCTGACCCAGATGAAAATCTTGCGATCTTCTTTGTCGGCTTTGACCAGAGCTTTATTGCTACCTTTGGCCAAAACAACGCCGTTGCGCCAGTAGGTGCGTTTGGCAATGAGCTGATTCATCCGCACAATGAAGCGAGAAATAATGCTGCCGGGCAGGATGTTGTAGTGATATTGAAAAGGCAGTGCATCCTGCCAGTCGCCGGTTTCCGGCTCTTCTTTGCTGAGCAGGTCGGGCAGCAGATATTTTTCGTCGGCATAGCCTTCTAGGGGAAAGCACAGCTCAAACTTGCGCATGATGTCGAGAATGAACAGATGCTTTTCCGGCGGGTAGCGCTTGGCCTCTAGGATGCGGGGAAGCATGGAGCGCTCTAGCATACCTTTATGCTGAGTCATGAGGGCGTTGTCGTTGAGGATGGAGTAAACGCCGTTGGTGACCCATTCAGGATTGAGAACGCTATCTTGTTGCAGGCGAGGATCGTCTCGGAAGTTGAGGGCAATACCTAAATCGTGCAAAAAGCCGACGAGGGTTTCCTGGCTCTGCTCATCAGCTACTTTCTGATCGGCACAGATTTGCTGATACTGATGATATTCGATGTAGTCAGCCTCTAACTTTTCTAACCGAGCTTTCACCTCAAACCAAGATTCTGGCAGCGTATCGAACACGTGGGGCAGATCAGCAATCTGTGCCTGAATTTCTCGCCGCAGTTTTTCAACGCCTCTGTGCTTTGGATTGCTGCAGGAGGTTTCAATAAAGCCAGCGATGTTGGGATACTTGCGCTTGAGTCCCCGGCGATCGATATCAAGCGATTTTTGATCCACCTGATTGCCGACGATGATGACGGGAGAATTGCCGCTAAAGCTGCGAATAATCTTGAGCCAGTATTCTATGCGATTGCCCTGTTCATCCTGACGAGCGTTGAGCACTAGCAAATAGAGGCTGCGCTTGGTGAGGAAAAACTGGTGGGTAGCGTGCATAATCTCCTGCCCGCCAAAGTCCCAAACGTTGAGCTTTACAGTTTGCTGGTTGGCATCAATTGGCCAAGCGCGAATATTGATGCCTTCAGTCATCCGTTCAGCAGGATCAAACATGTCATCAATCAGCCGCCTGACCAGCGACGTTTTACCCACCTTAGCTTCGCCAACCAGCAGCACCTTAGCTTCATTCAGCGGGCGAGACGGTTCGGCTCGGTTTTGCAGGTAGTAGTTGATAATCTCTCTAGGCTTGTCAATTTTGATAAGAATTTCTGGTGGAATAGGTAAGTTGTTCTTGCTGAGGTCGAGCTCAGATAGATTTTTCAGTTGCGCGATTCCCGGCGGCAAACTGCTCAGTTGGTTCGCGCGGAGGCCGAGCTTAGATAGATTTTTCAGTTGCGCGATTTCCGGCGGCAAACTGCTCAGTTGGTTCTTGCTGAGGTCGAGCTCAGATAGATTTTGCAGTTGCGCGATTCCCGGCGGCAAACTGCTCAGTTGGTTCTCGCTGAGACGGAGCCCTAATAGATTTTGCAGTTGCGCGATTTCTGGCGGCAAACTGCTCAGTTGGTTCTCGCGGAGGTCGAGCTCAGATAGATTTTGCAGTTGCGCAATTTCTGGCGGCAAACTGCTCAGTTGGTTCGCGCGGAGGTCGAGCTCAGATAGATTTTGCAGTTGCGCAATTTCTGGCGGCAAACTGCTCAGTTGGTTCGCGCGGAGGTAGAGTTCAGATAGATTTTGCAGTTGCGCAATTTCTGGCGGCAAACTGCTCAGTTGGTTCTCGCGGAGGTAGAGCACAGATAAATTTTGCAGTTGCGCGATTTCTGGCGGCAAACTGCTCAGTCGGTTCTCGCTGAGGCCGAGCCTCGATAAATTTTGCAGTTGCGCGATTTCTGGCGGCAAACTGCTCAGTTGGTTCCCGCTGAGGTAGAGCTCAGATAGATTTTGCAGTTGCGCAATTTCGGCTGGTAAGGTTTGAAGTTTGTTCGCACTGAGATGGAGTCCCGATAGATTTTGTAGTTGCGCGATTTCTGGCGGCAAACTGCTCAGTCGGTTCACGCTGAGATGGAGCCCCGATAGATTTTGCAGTTGCGCGATTTCTGGCGGCAAACTGCTCAGTTGGTTCCCGCTGAGGTAGAGCACAGATAGATTTTGCAGTTGCGCGATTTCCGGCGGCAAACTGCTCAGTTGGTTCTCGCTGAGGTGGAGCACAGATAGATTTTGCAGTTGCGCAATTTCTGGCGGCAAACTGCTCAGTTGGTTCCCGCTGAGGTAGAGCACAGATAGATTTTGCAGTTGCGCGATTTCCGGCGGCAAACTGCTCAGTTGGTTCTCGCTGAGGTGGAGCACAGATAGATTTTGCAGTTGCGCAATTTCTGGCGGCAAACTGCTCAGTTGGTTCCCGCTGAGGTGGAGCCCCGATAGATTTTGCAGTTGCGCAATTTCGGCTGGTAAGGTTCGAAGTTGGTTCGCGCTGAGGTAGAGCACAGATAGATTTTGCAGTTGCGCAATTTCGGCTGGTAAGGTTCGAAGTTTGTTGCCGATAGGTCCTTTGCGAGGATCAAATTTGCCTAGGATAAGTTTTTCTAAATGAGTCAGTTGACCGATTTGGGGGGGGAGTTCTATTAAGTCATTTCCGGCCAAGTCAAGCTCCTTTCTCCCATCTCTGGCAGCTCGCTCAATTACCCGCAGCAGCTCATCCTGTGACATGACTCGCCCTCTACCTTTCTCCCCTAGATAGCACAGCTTCCTAGAAACAGTCACCTAAAACCACATAACTGTGCTCGAAGATCCCAGGGTTTTGACTTGTAGCGCTCTGCAGAAACCAAATTTCAGCTTAAAACCCTGGGATCTCCTCTCCAGCACTTTTCTCAACCAAAAACTGCTTTTTGCTGTAGATGTTGCAACAGCATACAAAACGACGAGAAGGTTATTTAGCTGCAAAGTTATCGGGCAGATCCTTCAAAGTCTTGCCGTGTGCTTGCAATAGCTCATCCAACGCTTTCATCTGAGAAATCGTGAACGATGGCACGCTATCACCTCGTTCCCAACGGCTAATCGTTCGAGCCGACGTACCAATCTGCCGCGCAAATCCCTCCTGAGACAATCCCAGTTCCTCTCGTAACTTTTTAAGCGGCGATTCTTCCATTCAAGTCACAGTCAGCCCATCTAACCATCTGGCAGAAGTAAGACAACTTGTCTAGACTGCTTGACAAAAGAATCAGGTGTCTAGACAATATGTCTATACAGGAACAGCAGAGAAGCCGAAATCCGCGAGAGCTGCGGGTCACAGGCTGTCCTGCTGTCGTGTCTCATTCTACCGTCCCAACACCATGCCAGATTACCAATCACCCCACCCCTGGGTGGTCTATCGCCGCCTGCCCGATCGCCAAAACCTCGCCGTCGCTCGATTCCACCACCGCCACGACGCCGAAAACTACCTCGCCCTCCTCCAGCAGCTCCTCACCGAACCGCCCTTCCTCATCCACTTCGACACCCAAGACACCCCAACCCCATCTACCCCTCCACCCACTACCCGCTACCCAAAACGCCGCCTACGCCACTACCTCGTCGGCTCCCCCACCGCCACCCAAAACGCCATCGATCGCCTCTATTTACTCGGCTACCGCGATCGCTCCGCCTGGAGCCACACCGTTGACATCCCAGAAAACGGCCTGCTCATTCGCCCCGACCCCGGCGACGTCCTGCGCTACAGCCAGCAACGACTCAGCTAGTCGCTGGCTACTCTTCCTCATCCGTCGGCCAGTCCCCCGCGGCCTCAGCCGCCTGCGGCACGCGACGAGCAGCCAGGTCATAGACCGGAGCCAGTTCAAGCTGATTCGGTGCCACCTTAGGCTTAGTCGTCTGTCGCCGCCGCCGCGAGACATTTTCCTCAGTCGTCTCTTCCGCAATCACCTCATACAGCAGCGCCAGCTTGTCCCCCGTCCCCTTGCGCAACACCCGCCCCAGCCGCTGAATATACTCCCGCGTAGAGCCAGAACCCGAAAGCAAAATCGCCACTCTCGCCTCTGGCACGTCCACCCCTTCATTCAGCACGTGAGAAACCACCAGAGTTTTATACTCGCCGCTGCGGAACTTTTGCAGCACGTCGTGGCGCTCCTTCACCGGGGTCTGATGGGTAATCGCCGGAATCAAAAAGTCCTGAGAAATGCGATAGACCGTGGCGTTGTCGTTGGTAAAGATAATTGTCCGTTCGGGGTAGTGCTGCACCAGCAAATCTGCCAGCACCTTCAGCTTGCCGTCCGTGCCCAGGGCGATCGCCTTCGCCTCCCGGTGAGCCAGCATTGCCCGCCGCCCCGCCTGCGATCGCGCACTAGCAGCTACAAACCGCTGCCAGCCTTTAGTGGTGCCCAGCCAAATATTGCTCTCTTGCAGAAAGCGATTGCGCCGCTGGGTGAGGAAATCATAGCGATCGCGCTCTTGTTCAGATAGCTGCACCTTAATCTGAATCACCTGATAGGGCGCTAATGCCTTGCCGGATAGCTCCTCAGCCGTGCGGTGATAGACTACCGGGCCGAGGAGCTGGGTTAAATCCTCATGGCGACCATCGGCCCGATCCGGGGTGGCCGTGAGGCCGAGGCGATAGGGCGCAATGGAGAACTCAGCAATCACCCGGTTGAAGTCGCTGGGCAAGTGGTGGCACTCATCGCAGATCAGCAGGGCATACTGGTTGCCCAAAGTTTCGGCATGAATAGCGGCGCTGTCGTAAGTGGCAACCAGGATCGGGGTGCGATCGCGGGAGCCGCCCCCTAGCAAACCCACTGCCACATCCGGGAAAGCCGCTTCCAAATGGGCATACCACTGGTGCATTAGATCCAGCGTCGGCACCGTGATTAGGGTGCTGCGCGGCGTCGCCTGCATCGCCAACTGGGCCAGATAGGTCTTACCTGCCGCCGTCGGCAGCACCACCACTCCCCGCCAGCCGGACTGCACCCAAGCGCTGAGCGCTTCTCGCTGATGGGCGTAGGGTTCCATCACCAAGCGCGGCTGGAGCTGTAACGGCTCAAACTTAGGCGACTGGTCTTCAAAAGAGACGCCTTCGGCCCGCAGCGCTTCCACCAAGGGCCGATACTGATTGGCGGGCACCCGAAACCGCTCAATCCGATCGTCCCAAACGGCATAGTCTACCCAGGCTTTGCCTCGCGGTGGCGGATGCAGAATCAGCGTCCCACGATCGAATTTTAAAGTCGGCGTTCGCATTCCCTACCTAGACACCCTGGGCCTATTGTAAAGGAGAGCGTTCTAATGAATCCTCACAGAGGCAGAACAGGCAGAGACGGCCCTAGCGCAGGAACGACAAAGATCGGCGCGGCTGGCAGACTGGCTGAGAGCATTGAGCCTCGATCTCGATACTGTATAGATAGGCTCTGTTACTGCTCGGTTTTAATGACTCGTTATCTGCTGCGGCGCGTTCTGATTGCGATTCCGACCTTAATTGCCATTAGCGTGGTGATTTTTACGATTTTAGCGATCGCCCCCACCAACCCCCTCGGCGATCTGGCAGCCAATCCGTCGATCACCGCCGAAGTCCGGGAAAATATCCGCCGCACTCTGGGACTCGATCAGCCCGTTCATATTCGCTATTTCAAATGGGCCTGGGCTTTTCTGCAGGGCAACATGGGTTACTCCTTCACCAGCCGCAGCCCTGTCAGCGGCCTGATTGTGCAGCGCCTACCCACGACGCTGTGGATTATCGGCGCGGCCTACAGCCTCAGCGTTTTGCTGGCATTTCCCTTGGGAATGGTTTCGGCCCTCAAGCGCGGTTCTATTTTCGATCGCTTAGCAACCACCTTTGCCTTCATGGGCTTTTCCCTGCCGACGTTCTTCACCGGGCTGCTGTTTATCATCGTCTTCAGCGTTCAGCTCGGCTGGTTTCCCTTCATCTACAACAGCTCGCTGACGGTGCAGGGCTGGTCCAGCTTTTTAGCGGTACTGCGGCAGTCGATTATGCCAATTTGCGTACTCGCCCTGTTTCAGACGGCGGTGCTGATGCGCTTTATTCGCTCTGCTGTCCTAGAGGAACTGCCCCAGGACTATGTGCAAACTGCTTATGCCAAGGGACTTTCAGCGTTTCGGGTGATTAATCTGCACGTGCTGCGCAATGCCCTGGTGCCGGTAGTGACGCTGGTGGCGCTGGATATTCCCACCATTTTTACCGGCTCGCTGGTGACAGAGCAGGTGTTTCGGGTGCCAGGAATCGGGGCGCTGCTGGTGGAGTCCATCTACCGGGGAGATACGCCAGTGGTGATGGCGATCGCGTTTATCTACGCCATTTTGGTAGTGATTTTTAACCTGATAGCGGACCTGCTCTATGGCTGGCTAGATCCCAGGGTGCGATACGACCCATAGGGATAACTCGCGCATCGCCCCTACGGCGTGACAGGGACGAAATCATAGCCGCGACCCGATCGCGAACCGGGTTCAACCGTCACCAACTGAGCCGCCTGATTGCGATCGCCCGATGGTAGAAACTTGACTTGGCTAGCCGCCCCGTCTGCCGCAAAGGTAGCACTCGTCAGGGTTGCCTGCAGATTTTGCCGGTTAGTGACAGGAGTGGACTCTAGCGCAGCAGCGATCGCCATCACCGCATCGTAAGCCATAGCCGTGCGCCAGCTCACATCTCCGCCCCAGAGACGGCGCGAATCCTGGGCAAAGTCAGCCTCTGGATCAGCCAGAATATGCCAGGGAATGGCAACCACCAAATCGTCCGCTGCCGCCCCTACCGAAAGCACTTCGGGATTGTAAAGACTGTCGCCCCCTAGCATAGCCAGATCGCCCCCGTTGGCCTCGATGACCGCGATCGCCTGATCTAGAGTTGACGTATTGGCCGCTAGCATCAAAGTCTCAACCCCCTGGGACTTGAGCTGCTGCACCGCCTCAGCCGCGTTGAAATTGGGCGCGGCAAGGTCTAGCTCGGCGGCAATTTGACCGCCATCGCTGAAAACTGCCGTGGTGAACTCATTTTTGAGGGACGTGCTGTAGTCACTCTCGGAGTTGAAGAAAACGGCGGCGGTTTGCTGACTGAGCTGATTCAGCATGTAGCGAGCTAGGGTAGTAGCGGCAAAGCGATCGCTGGGCGTGGTGCGAAACACATAGTCGCTGACGCCGGAAATCTCGACTGAGGTGCTGGTAGGGGAAATTAGCGGCAGTTGCCCCTCCGTGTAAATGGGCGCGGTTGCCAGCGTGATATTGCTGCTGAAGTGCCCCACCACCGCCAACACATCCGCAGCGGCCACAAGCTGATTAGCGATCGCTTCAGCCTCAGCCGGACTATTGCCATCGTCAGCAATCACCACCCGCAGCGGCACGCCATCAAGGCCGCCCGCCTGATTAATTTCGGTCTGGGCCTGAGCCACACCCCGCAGAATTTCTAAGGCCGGATCTAGCGCGGTTTCGACCGGAGCCGCTACGGCAATGGTGTAGGCCTGCTGCTCGGCAATGCGGGCGTTGTTGAGATAAATGAGTGCTTCTGGGTCGTTACGATTTTCCGCCAGCGCCGACTCCAGTAAGGAAACGGCCTGATCGTAATTTCCGGCGGCGATCGCTTCAACGCCCTGCTGCTTCAGCGGCGAAGCATCGGCGACAAGTATCTGTTCGCCCTGACTGAGGCGAGAGTCGCTTGTTTCAGTGGCAGTTTCGGTCTGGGTGTTGACAGACTGAGCCGAATCCGTAGAGGGGTCTGAGCCACCTAGCTGCAGTCGTGGCCAAAGCCAAGCGCCCAAAGCACCGACTAGGGCAACCGTAATCAGTAAAGAAATTAGTAAAACAGGCGTTTCGTTTCGATTAGACATGCGCGATTACTCAGTCAAGGCCGCTAATCGAGTATAGGGGCAATATACCAAGCTGTAAAAAGTAGTAGAACAGCTTTCAAAATGGCTGTCTATTCATTACGGGCACCAGGGTATTGCCTGTTGGCCGCAGACAAACTCTAGGGAACTATGAGGTAGTTTCTGCTAGCGCAGCTCCATCTAAAATATGGGTTGAGTAGGTTGGATAATCGATTGACCAGACGCGCCCGTAGGCAAACCAGAGGAGGCAGTTTTTGATGGTGGATGGGATTTACACCCTAGCCAACGACAGGGTTTTTGATCAGCTTGTGGCGCTGCTTAATAGCATTGAAGCCAACGCCGGGAAAGACTATCCGGTCTGCGTCATTGCCTACGATCAGCAGCTAGAACGGGTCAGACAGGAACTTACCCGTCGCCCCCAGGTGAGGCTATTAGACGACCACTCTCTGTTTCAGCGGTGGGAAGATTTTTCTTACGCTGTTTGGCAATCTCATCCCACCGCTCTGAGCGATTGGCAAAATCAGGGAATCAAAACCCGGTTTTACCGCGTGGGTGAAAACCATCGCTACTGCGCCTTTGATGCCGCTGCCCCCTTCGATCGCTTCATTTATCTAGACGCCGACACCTTAGTCCTGGGGCCGCTAGAGCCTTTTTTTGCCGCTTTAGACCACAGCGATTTTGCAGTCTACGACTTCCAGTTCAAAGACCCCTCTCATATTTTTAATATCAACAGCGATCGCCTAGAAGCCTTATTCAGCTCAGAACGCATTCAAAAAGAAATCTTCTGCTCAGGTTGTTACGCCGCTAAAAAAGGCACGTTTCCCCCTGACCACTTAGCTTGGCTGGTTTCGGGGCTGCGGGGCGGCGATGCCGAAGTGTTATATCTAGGCGCGCCTAACCAGTCTGTGCTGAATTACATGGTGATGAAAAGCGACCGTCAGGTACACAATCTGGCTCTAGCCCGGCCTGCCGGACAAGCCACGGGCAACTCGGTCACGTCTTCTCATTTCGTAGCCCAAGATCATCTGCTTTACGACAAAGGGAAACGGCTCACCTATCTGCATTACATCGGCGTTAGCTCCAAGTTTTTTCAACGCCTGTGTGCAGGTGAAAACCTGGAGTTTCCCTACCGCGATATTTTCCTGCACTATCGCTATTTGAAGAATCCGGCAGATCGCCCCGACTTCAAAGGCCAGCCAACCTACTACAAACCCAAGCCGCCTACCCTGCCGCAGCGTCTACTCAGAAAACTAGGACTGTCTTAGCCAAAACAGAGGAGTGATTGAACGATATGGTTGCTACGGGAAAAGTCGTTTTCATTCTGGGCATCGGCCGCTCTGGCTCGACCATGTTAGATCTGATGCTGGGCAGTCACTCTCAGGGCTTTTCCTTAGGGGAAATTAGCAAGCTGCCAGAAATTTATCGCCGCACGCCCACACTCAGCGCCCTCTGCCCCAGCGGCACGTTTTGGCCTGATCATTTTAGTCAGGCCGATGCGGAGCAGCTCGCTTTGGGCCTGAGTGGTCGTCGCCTCCGGGCCTATCTCCCGCTCAAACTAGAGCGTTGGATCCGCGAACGTATTGGTCAGGATGCCGTATTCAATCCCTACACGCTGCTGGCAGAAAGAATCCAGAAAACCCTGCTGGTAGACTCTAGCAAATATCCTGACTGGGTAGCCCAGCGGCTAAAGGCGCGTGAGTTCCGTCAGGGGCGTTTACAAGCCTATGTCATTCATGCGGTGCGCGATGGTCGAGCCGTTCTCAACTCCTACCTGCGCGCTTACCCTGCCCTGACGGTAGAAACCGTGAGCCAGCGCTGGCTGGAAAATCTTGACCAGTGCGATCGCCTCTATGCCAGTTTGCCTGCCAATCGGCGCTTACAGGTACAGTACGAAGCCCTAGCCACCGAGCCGGCAGAGATTATGCGTCAGGTATGCGCTTTCCTGGAAATTCCTTTTGAACCCGAGATGCTGGCCTACTGGCAGCACGACCATCACTATATTGCCGGTAGCCGCAGCGCCAGAGCGCTGATCGCCCGCTATCGCAATCAGCCCGTCGCCAGCAATACCCAAGCGGTGCATGGCGACTATTACGCCAAGATGGATCTCACCATCAAGCTTGACCAGCGCTGGCAGCAAGAGTTGGCCCCCGAAAACCTAGAGCGGTTTTATGCCATCGTGGGCGATCGCAATCAGCCCTTTGCATGGGAATAGGTGCTGACACTTTGAGGTTAGAAGGTTAGGCAAACGGAGAGCCTCTACTCACTGGGCTGTGCCTGGGAGCGACGGCGGCGGCAGCGATCGGAGCAGTATTTGACTTCATCCCAGCAGTCAGCCCACTTTTTGCGCCAGGTAAAAGGGCGCTGACAGACGGGGCAAACTTTCGTGGGTAGATCTGACTTGGAGCGCTGGCGGGCCATAGAACGTAAACCTTTACCTGATTGGGGTCTGTTTTTATTCCTAAGCGGCAGTAGAGCAGCCGCAGGATGGGCTTTCTTTAGTTTGCTGTAAAGACAGACTCTTACGCATTATGACGGATACGAGGGAAATTAAAGTTTTTGCAAATACTGAGAGTTTTCCGTAGGAATATCGTCAACTACGGCTGATTTTCTGGCATAGCCGCTAGCGCGATCGCTAATATAGCAGCGTTGTCTTCCTACCCGTTGCAGTTTGATAGCCCATTGTCCACCATGCAGTGTTCAAAATGCGGTCACCGCCCCGTGTATCGTCATGGGAAAGCAAAGCTGAGACGGCAGTATTTTTGCCCAGCTTGTCAAAGTACCTTTACACGTCCGCTACTTTTATCTCGGCGGGGCTTAGCGGCTTTAGGAGCAGGTGGCATTACTGCGCTGGGAGTCTTCGGATTTTTATTTGTTACCGAGCGCATCACACTGGCAGGAGTCCCGGCCTCGGTGATTTTCACCTTTTTGCAAGACGATGTGGCTCGACAAGCCTATTTTCGCGGCCATAACGCTTTGCTACACGATCGCCTCGTGCAGCTTGGCATTGAACCTAGAATGAAAGCGTTTTATGCCGATCGAATTGCGGATGAGCAGGCGCTTGATTTGCACATCCACCAGATTCTTTACGACCGGACTGGTTACATTGGAGAAGCCTATAGGGTAGAACCGGCTAGTAATGAGTTAGTTTTAAAGGATCCTAGTCTTGTTCCTACCCACGCAGACTGATACAGCAACGCTAAAGGCTAGCCTTGGCTCAACCTCAATTCAGGTTATTTGAGTTGTCTTGCAAACTTCGGCGGCTCGTACAATTAGAGTCGCTGTCAGTCAAGAGACGCTGCCATGAAAGTCTTGATCGCAATTGTCAGCGGCATCAGCACCACCCTCGGCCAAGCTTTGCTGTTACACCTGGTTGTGTCTGGCTTTATGGCCGTTAATGGAATTTGGGTGGTTCTGAGCTTGCTAATTTTTAACTGTGGCGTTGCGGGTTTGGCAATATTTTTCCTCGCGAACTAATTTTTGCGGGATAAATCGGCTGATCTATCCCGCAAAACCTATTGCCCTAAGCACCAACGGCCTCTTTCGCTGCATACAGCACTTCAGCACTGATTTCAGCAATATTGCGATCGCGGGCAAACTTCTCAGTATTGCGCTTCACCTTACCACGCACAAAGCCAGGGATTTTGTTCAGCTCTGCCAAGCCATCTTTAGTCCAGCTCATATCGGAATCCGCAGACATGGTTTTGGTGATGACTTCCTTGGTGTCGTGGCCACCAAAGATCTCTAGCAGGTGATCTTCCATACCCAAGGTGAAAGAGTTATAAATCAGATCGACGACCTGGTTAGCCCCTTCATAGCCCAAGAACGGACGGTAGCCCACCGGGAAGTTCTGGACGTGAATGGGAGCCGCAATCACGCCGCAGGGAATATCTAGGCGCTTACCCACATGACGCTCCATTTGGGTACCGAAAATAGCAGCAGGCTCAATGCGAGCGATCGCGTCACCAATTTCACCATGATCCTCGCTCATGAGTACTTCATCACAGTATTCGCCCACTTCCTGCTTAAACCATTCGGTATCGTACTTGCAGTAAGAGCCTGCTAGCACGACGTGGATTCCCATCTCGCGCGCCAGAATTTTAGTGATAGCGGCGGCATGGGTACTATCGCCAAAAACGACGCACTTTTTGCCCGTGAGGTTTTGGCAGTCAATCGAGCGGGAAAACCAAGCCGCCTGAGAGGCAAAGCGGGTTTGCTCATCAATAAAGCTTTCATAATTCACCTCAGCCCCCTGCTGGTTCAGAATCTTCTGAATCGCCCGGATGCAGCGAGCCGTTTCGACGATACCCATCGGCGTGATATCCACGTAGGGCATATCAAACTCGGTCTTGAGATACTCTGCGGTGGTGGGGCCAATCTCTCTGTAAGGAACGAGATTAAACCAGGCGCGAGGCAGGTTCTTTAGCTCATGGACAGAAGCCCCGTCGGGCACTACAGCGTTCACCTCAATGCCCAAATCGGCCATTAGCCGCCGCAGTTCCTTGACATCGTGATTGTTGTGAAAACCGAGGGTCGTAATGCCAAAAATATTGACTGAAGGCTTGGCAGTTTTAGCGGCTGGCAGTTCGCCTTTTTTCCTGGCCTTGTTGAGGTAGTAGGCCACAATCTGCTGCAAAGTGCGATCGGCGGCCTGGAGCTCATTTACCCGGTAGTGGTTGACGTCGGCCAGCATAACGTCGCCTTGAGCATCTAGCTGTGCCCGCTCTACGAAGTTTTGTAGGTCTTCCTGCAGGATGCTAGAAGTGCAGGTCGGGGTCAGCACAATCAGATCGGGGTGCTCCTCTCGATCTTTGCGGGTGATATTGTCTACCACCTTCTCCTGTGAACCCCGCGCTAGCACATTGCGATCGACCACGCTGGCGGTGACAGGGGTAAAGTCGCGCTCCCGCGACAGCATCGATCGCATGACGTTGAAGTAGTCATCGCCAATCGGGGCGTGCATGATGGCGTGAACATTCTTAAAAGAACTGGCAATGCGAAGGGTGCCGATGTGGGCGGGGCCTGCATACATCCAATAAGCCAGTTTCATATAGCGTTCTCCCTATCCGGTAGTCTTTGACGACAATTTGCTTGAAAACTTTTTATAGCGCTGGCAGGTCGGCCTAATCACACAGCCCTTAGCTAGAGCTGCAACTGACCCCCGCTGCTAAAGCTTTAACATCGCTTCTGATTGTCCTCAAAGATTTGGCTTTTGTGAACTGCCACTGTTACGAAGACTCAGCTAGAATCAACCCTGGCTCAAGCTGCGCAAGCCTTGTCTGCAGGCTGATATAGCGATCGCTCAGGCTGAAATGCGCTCAGACAATCGATATGTTTCTTGACTGTTCGTTGCAATTGGTAGCAGATCTAAAAATATTTATTTGAGACTGTAGCTGAGCTGCTGCTGCTCAACCGATTTAGGTTGTTCTTTGAGGAGTCGGCCTAGTTCACTGGCGGTTACAGGCGGGCTGAAGTAATAGCCTTGAATACTAAGATTTTGTCCCTGGGTCGCCAGAAACTCAAGCTGAGTGGAGGTTTCTATGCCTTCTGCAACTAAGTCCAGGTTGAGGCTACCGGCCAGCGCCATAATCGCCTTAACCAAAGCGGCTGCATCAGAACTACTGCCAACATCTTTAATAAAAGCGCGATCGATTTTGAGAATATCAAACGGAAACTTTCTCAAATAGCTGAGAGACGAATAGCCCGTACCAAAATCATCTAGGGCCAACGTAACACCTAAGCGATGCAGCGTTTGCAACAGATCCAGCGTTTGCTCAACGTTATTCATCGCTAAGCTTTCGGTGACTTCTAGCTCCAGATAGCGAGCATCTAACCCGGTTTTGCTGAGAATCGATTGAATCTGCTGAACTAGATGAGGTTGCTGAAACTGCAGTGGGGATAGATTGATCGCCATCCGAATCGGCGGCAGTCCGGCCTGCTGCCAAGCTCTATTTTGCTCACAGGCGGTTTTGAGTACCCAGTCTCCAATCGGCAAAATTAGCCCGGTCGCTTCAGCGATGGGAATAAATTCTGCCGGAGAAACGGGGCCTAATTCAGGATGATACCAGCGCAAAAGGCACTCAACCCCAACTAGATGACCGCTAACCAAATCAATTTGAGGCTGATAGTAAAGCTGTAGCTGATTGCGGGCCATCGCTTGGCGCAGTTCACTTTCTAGATGCAGATGCTGCTGCAGTCGCAGTGTCATATCGGTTGAGTGAAATTGGAAGCAGCTATTTCCCTGCTGTTTGGCCTGTTGCAAAGCAATACAGGCATTTGATAAGACCTGTTCAGAGCGATCGCCTCTAGAATGGAGGGCCACGCCGATGCAGGCTGTTAAGTGAATAGACTCCCGTTCAATTTGATAGGGTTGCAGCAGCACATCCAGCAAGCGCTGTGCCTGCTGGATCGCTTCTGAGTAAGAGCGCGAAACCGACTGGGCGATCGCAAATTCGTCGCCATTGAGCCGAGCCACAAAACCAAACTCGCCGCAGAACTGGCTCAGGCGATAGGAGATTGCTCTGAGGACCTGCTGGCTAAAGCGATCGTCTCGCAGACTATGTAGGGTGGGTAAATCGCTTAAATGAATGACAAACACAGCGACATCCAAGTGGTGAGGTGTGGCCGCTGTCAAAATTTTGTTTAAGTGCTTTTGGAAAAGCGTCTGATTCGGTAAACCAGTAGAGTTGTCGTAGTCTGCCAGATAAACAATGAGACGATCGAGCTTGCGAATGATCTCAGTAGCATTAGACATCAGAATACCGGCATCGTCCGTGAACCGAGTCGGCAGATCAGGAATTCTTCGTTCAGCCCAATAGAGCCGAAGAGACTGCGCTGTCAGCTTTACGGGCATCAGCAGGCTATGGAGTATGAAAAGCGTAATCAGCGTTCCTGCCAGCGTAGCTACCAAAGCCACACCCAGGATAGCGAGCTTAGTATCTAGAGGAAATGCGGAGGAGTTAACAAAGTAAAATAGCAGCGCCAAGAGGGGAATATGGGTGCCGACAAAGGCCACAACCATAATTTTGCTCTCATAGCTTTCCAGGTACCCTATGCGATTAAGCCGATCATAAAGCCACAGGTTGTACTTCTGCATTAGTGAATAGTGATAGATTTTCCCACCCTAAGCTGAGGCGATTAAATAGCTTGCAACAGCTTTCAACACCCAGGGCTTTTCGTATAATATGTAACTTAAGGGCCGAAAAACTCCTATAAAAGGCGGGAGTTCCCTGCGCTAAATGGCGATACCCCAGATATAGCCTGCGTAATTTTGGCCAGCGGGGTATAAAAAACACAAAAAGCACCCCGGAGGGTGCCTAAATGAACACAAAGAGCCAGTTGTCAGCGCTTTAAAGTCTAGTCAGCCGTCGCCAGTTCTGTACTGCCGCGACGACGATTGCGAGTCAGAGTGTTGAAGAGCATCTGACCAATGGCCTTGATCAAGTTGCCTTCCAACTCTTGGAACATCTGCATATTGATGCCAAAAGCATCATTGGCCTCCTCCACAATGCGATCGGCCATCGCTTCATCCACAGGCGCTTCGTCTAAAGAAGCCCGGTAAGCCTGCTTAAACGCTTTCTCATCTTGAATATCGTCAAACTCATAAAAAGCGGTGCCTTCGCCTTCGCTCAGGTTCATCGCCCGCTGAGCAATGCCTTTAAGAATTTGACCACCAGAGAGATCGCCTAGATAGCGGGTGTAGGAATGCCCCACTAGCAGTTCAGGCTGAGTGTTAGAAATCTCGCGGATGCGATCGACATAGGCCTGTCCGGCCTTGGAGGGAGCAATCTGCTCGCGCCAGTTAGGGCCGTAGTAATAAGCTAAATCGGTTTCTAAAGTTTCCTTACGGTGTAGCTTAGGAAAATAGACCTTAGAAACAACCGGGTGGTTGCGCTGGCGCTCTAATTCTTCTTCCATTGCCGTGTAGACAAAATAGAAGTTAGCTACTAGCTTGCGGTAGGAATTTTTTTCAACTACTCCTCTCAAGAAGCACCGGACGAAGCCGACGTTCTCTGCCATAGTGTGGGCTTTTTTGGTGCCCTCACGCAGTTTGGTGGATAAATCGCTGCTCATGCTAAACGTCTCGCTAAATTACCTGAACTCTATAGAGAATGCTGTCGGCGTAAAGATTCTAAACAAACTTATTTTTTGCTACTTTTGTTAAAGTAAACCCTTTTGATGAGAGTTTTCATTAAAAAATTTTACGGGACTAGCCTAGTCAGGGTGTGAGTAGCAGTTATTAACCCTGTTAAGTAGGCGCACCCAATTATTTTGTAGGCTGGATGATGAGAATTTTGCTAGAGCCTCACATCTCCGCTTCCGCCGACACCATTTCCTGTAAAGTCTGCCAGCCTGCCAGCCAAAGACTGCGGTTTTTGAGCAGCTTGGCATTGAGCCAAAAGCGCACCTCTGGATCGCAGGAAGCTACCAGCTCGGCAAAGACCCACTCACCCTGATTTTTACGGTTCACCACCTGGAAATGCCGCCAGCCAGAAACCTTTTGCTGAGCCGTCCATTTGGAGCCGACAAGGTGAGGAAATTTTTGTTTTTTAGGCATGGTGTGACGTTAGGGAGACAGGCGACGGCGGAGACTGCGGATGTGAGCGGCGCGGCTGAAAATTAGGGCATTTTGCTTGTTGAGCTGCACGTAGACTTTGCCGGAAAAAAGCTGTCTTAGCGGCGATCGCTGATAGATTAAGACCCCTTCTGTCTCAGCCACTTGGGTGTAGCCCATCTCGCTGAGTACCTGACTGAGCGATCGCAAAAACTGCTTTTTGCCCTTAAACGGTACTTCTAGGGAAAGGGTCTGGTTAAAATAGGCAGCAATCAGGCCACCCACTAGACCTACGCCGATGCCGAGCTGAGCCGGAAAGCCTGACTCTAGGCTAACGTGGAGACTCTGAGCCATTAAGAGCGTAGTAATTAAGCCAATTCCGGCGAAATAGTATAGAAATGTAAATCCGAAGCCTGGGCCGGGTTGCGCCGTGTTCACTGACTTACCTTGAATACGCCTCTACATAAGCATTGTCTCGGTTAGGGGGGTTACCAGCAACCTCTCAGACACATTCTCGTCGTTTAAGGCGATAATTCACAACGGAACCTTTTGCTGTAATGGATGCTGCTGGATGATTGAAGTTGAAAATCTCAGCAAGATGTATGGAGCCACCCCGGCGATTCGAGATGTGTCATTTCGGGTGGAGACGGGAGAGATTTTAGGTTTTCTCGGCCCCAATGGAGCCGGTAAGACCACTACCATGCGCATCTTGACAGGCTACTTGCCCGCTAGCAGCGGTAGTGCCCGCATTGGCGAATATGAAGTCCACGCAGACTCAATGGCGGTGCGACAGCGGATTGGCTATCTGCCAGAGAGTCCGCCGCTCTATCCGGACATGACCGTTGAGAGCTTTTTGCACTTTGTAGCGCGGATTAAAGGGGTGGCAGCCGGCGATCGCGCTCAGCGGGTGGCTTTAGCCATCGATCGCTGCGGCCTGCAAGAAAAGCAGACAGACCTCATTCGCAAGCTTTCTAAAGGCTATCGTCAGCGGGTAGGCATAGCCCAGGCGATCGTCCACGATCCGCCTGCCATCATTTTGGATGAGCCAACCGTGGGACTCGACCCGCGCCAGATTATTGAAGTGCGTAACCTAATTCGGCAGCTGGCCGGCGATCATACGGTGATTCTCTCGACCCACATTTTGCCGGAGGTGAGTATGACCTGCGATCGCGTGGCGATTATCAACCGAGGCCAGGTCGTGGCAACCGATACGCCCGCCAATCTCATGAGTCACCTCAGCGGCGGCACTAACTATGAACTAGAGCTAGAAGGTGACCTGCAGGTAGCTCAGCAGCAGCTTCAGGCTTTACCCCAGATTCGGCAGGTAAACGTGCTTACAGACGACACCTCAGGCCCTCAGCGCCATCGCCTGCAGATAGTCGCGGCGGCTGACAGCGATCCGGGGCGAGAAATTGCCGCTAACATCGTGCAGGCAGGGCTGGGACTTTACCAGCTCCGGCGCTCCGGTGCCACCTTAGAGGATGTCTTTATTAATTTGACGATGCAGGAAACCGTTGAAGCCAGTCCAACTGCGATGGCATCTACCGACTCTACGGTAGTCGTCGAGCCGCAGTCCGTAGAGGAAGAGACGCCATGAAAATTGTTGCGGGCAATATCTTAGCCATCTATCAGCGGGAGCTACAGAGCTACTTTGCCTCACCGCTGTCCTATATAGTGGCTGCTGTTTTTTGGATTATTGGCGGCTTTTTCCTCAGCATCATTTTGCTGAGTCCTCAGGGCATCATCGCTCAGGTCGCCGCTGCCGATCAGATGGGACAGCAGGCCCCCGTTGATGTGCCCTACGAGTTTCTTAAAATCTATCTGGGATTGCTGGGTTCTCTGTCGATGTTTATTTTGCCAATTCTGTCGATGGGTCTCTATGCCGAGGAGCGCAAGCGCGGCACTTTAGAACTGCTGGCTACTTCGCCCATGACTAACTGGGCCGTGGCCTTGGGTAAGCTGCTGGCCGTTCTGACTTTTTACATTACGCTGCTGCTGCCGCTGCTGCTGTGTGAAGTAGTCGCCTTGAGCGCCTCGGAACCGCCAGTACAGATGGGCGTGCTGCTGTTAGGGCACGGCGGCCTAGTGCTGCTGGCAGCGGCGATTCTATCTTTGGGTATGTTCATTTCATCTCTGACCGATAGCACGGTGCTGGCGGCAATTATCTCATTTGCGCTGGTGCTGGGACTGTGGGTTGTAGACCTGATTGCTACGGCAGTGGAAGGCTGGCTAGGCGCAACGCTAGGCCATTTGTCCCTGCTGCGGCACTACACCGACTTTACCCAAGGCATTTTAGATACCAGCGGCCTAATTTTATTTATTAGCTACGTGGGATTAGGACTCTTCTTGACGGCTCAGTCGATTGAAGCGCTACGGTTTCAGCGCTCTTAGTTCAGCGCTCTTGGTATAGATAGCTCACTTTTTTCGGTGTCCCTTGTGGACTGATATGAAAAAACTAAACTTCTCTTCTAAATCTCTCAAATATCTGATTTGGCCCGGTTTGGCGCTGATTACGGCTGGACTGGTGGCGATCGCGCTAGGCGGTTTGACACCGCTGCCCATCGTGTTTTTAATTGTGGGCCTAGGACTGCTGATTGCCGGGTCTTGGTTTAGCGGCCAGGGGCTACAGGGATTTTGGCAGCAGCGATCGACTCAGGCAGGGACGAACGCTTTGGTGGCAACCTTAGCCGTCGTCGTGATTTTAGGACTGATCAATTTCTTGGCGGTGCGCTATACAGCTCGGCTAGACCTGACCGAAAATCAGCTTTTTACCCTAGCCCCCCAGTCTGAGCGGGTTGTGCAAACCTTAGATCAGCCGGTCGAGGTGCTGATTTTTGATCTCGCTCCCAATACTCAAGATCAGCAGCTCTTAGAAAGCTATGAGCAACAAAATCCTGATCAGTTTAGCTACGAGTACATTAATCCTTACGATCAGCCAGTTCTGAGCCAGGAATTTGGGGTGCAAACGGCAGGCGAGGTCTATTTGACAGTGGGCGATCGCCGCCAGCTAGTGCAGCGAGTCAGCGAAAACGAGCGCCTATCAGAACGTCAATTGACGAATCAGCTCGATCGCTTAGGCGGCGATCGCGAGGCTACCATTTACTTTTTACAGGGACATGGCGAGTATGCGATCGACGGTACTCAGGCCGGACTGTTTGAAGCTGCCCAAAGCCTAGAAGAGCGCAACTACACGGTGAAGCCGCTGAACTTAGCGGAGCCAGCAGAAACCAGCAGCGATCTCGAAGATCTGCTCAATCCAGAAGCGGCTGAGGAACCTGAAACCCCAGATGAAGAAGCTTCGGCGGAGACCGCCCCCGCAGCCGCCGAGGAGGCTCCTCAGATTCCTGCAGATGCCAGCGTTGTTGTCGTTGCGGGGCCGCAGCAAGCTCTCTTTGAAGCGGAAATTGCCGCCCTAGAAACCTATCTGGCTGCAGGCGGCAATGCCCTGCTGTTGGTGGATCCTAATACTAATAACGGCCTTGACAATTTCCTGGTAAGCTGGGGCATTACTCCCACGCAAGAGCTGGTTTTAGACACCTCCGGGGCAGGACAGCTTGTGGGCCTGGGTCCGGCTGCTCCTATTGTGTCTGACTACGGCGATCACCCCATTACCCAAGAATTTGACGGTGGCCGCTCTTTTTATCCGGTGGTGCAGCCGCTGGAAATTGCCGAAGTGCCTAATGTAGAGGCGACTCCTTTGCTCACAACCGGGCTGGATACCCAAGCGCAGACGATCTCAGCCGAAGGTGAACTCCAGTTTGATCCAGAGCAGGCTCCTGATGGCCCCTTTGTGGTGGGCGTAGCCCTGACCCGTCCGGCTCAGGCGGCAGAAGCGCCAGCGAATAACGAGGAGGCGACACCCCAGGAAACGCGCTTGGTGGTTATTGGTAACTCTAGCTTCGCCTCAGACGGTCTGTTCAACCAGCAGCTCAACGGCGATGTGTTCCTCAATTCCATCACCTGGCTGAGCCAGCAGGCCGATGAGATCTTTTCTATCCGGCCTAAAGAAGTCACCAAGCGACGAATTTTGATGACGCCCGCCCAGCAGGTCGGCATTGCGGTCTTTGCCTGCTTGATTTTGCCGCTAATTGCCATTGTGGGAGCGGTGCTGATGTGGCTGCGGCGACGCTAGGAGAGAATAATGAAACTACAGCGAAGTACGGTAATTCTCGTATTGGTGGCGGCGGTTTTGGGCGGCGCGGTGCTGATTAGCGAGTCACAGCGATCGCCTGACAATCCCGACGCTGCTGCTGAAAATCAGGGCGATCGCCTATTTGAGTTTGCAGAAGCCGATGTGCAAACGCTCACGGTAGACACTGAGGATACTACCCTACGGTTTGAGCGGGATCAGGCGGGTGATTGGCAAATGCTTGAGCCAGAACAGGCCCAAGCTGAACCTGCCGCGATCGCCTTTCTACTCAATCTGCTGCGCACCGAATCAGCAGAGCAAACCATCACCATTACTCCGGACGAGCAGGCTGACTTTGGCTTTGACGCCCCTGTAGCCACTGTCGAATTTACCCTTGAAGATGGCACCGCGCATACGATGGTGCTGGGCGGCGAAGACTTTAGCGGCGGGGCTATCTATGCCCTAGTTGACCCAGAAACGGTACCGCTACCGGCAGAGGCCGAAGCAGTCACGGTGCAGGTAGTTCCCGTAGACTTTATCAACGCGGTGAATCGTTCGGTATCGGAGTGGCAGATAGCGACGGAACCGCCCGCCTCGGCAGCCAGCACGCCTACCCTCTCAGAAGAACCGACTGACGAACCTGATGAGGCCGGAGAAGCGGGACCTGAATCATCCCCATCCGAATCAACTTCACAGGAATCTCCTACTGATAATGCAGCAGATAATGCAGCAGAGCCGGAGGATGAAACGACTGAAAACGGCGAATAATGAACCCGAATTGTTTCAACCTCATGCGGCTTACTGGTAAAGTTTGGCTATTTTCAAAGAGTCAGTTAAGTAAACGATTATCACTCAGTCACTGCTTAGTTGCATCTAGGCTTACAACTGGTTCATCGCCAACGACTTCAGCGGCGTGACTTTCCCCACCGGGTACAGCTAGCATATCTCCGGCTGCCAAGATGACGCTTTGCCCCTGCATGGACATGCGAAAGCGACCGGAAAGAACCGCATCAATTTTGTCTATGCTGTGGATGTGAGGCGGAAAGGTGGTGCCAGGCGCGTAAGTATAGCGGCTGACGCGGTAGCCTTTGGCCTGGAGCTTCTGGCGCAGGGCGGATTCTGACAGAGGGCCGTCAACTTCGGGGTTCCAGTGTTCTAGCTGCACAATCTTAGCCTCTTGTTCTGACGCTTGTTTGCAGCCTATCATGTCGTCTCAATTGCCTGTACTGAGGTCGCAGCGCCTAATTCTGCGGATGGGAGAACTGGAAGATATTGGCAGTATTGTTCGCTATTTCCGGGTGAATCATGCCTATCTGAAGCCATTTGAACCGCAGCGTCCAGACAATTTCTTTACCGAAGATTACTGGACAGCCCAGTTGCAGGGGCATAAGCAAGATGCGGTCAATTTGCGATCGCTTAAACTCTTCATCTTCGAGCAAACCAAGCCGCAGACGGTGATCGGAGTGATCAATCTCAACAATATGGTTTGGGGCGTGTTCCAGGCAGCAACGCTGGGCTACAGCCTAGCAGCGGCCAAGCAGGGGCAAGGCTATATGACAGAGGCGGGAGAGCGGCTGATTCGCTACGGGTTCGAGGTATTGGGGCTGCACCGAATCATGGCAAACTATATGCCCCACAATCAGCGCAGTGCCAATGTGTTAGAGCGGTTGGGGTTTGAGATCGAGGGCGTAGCGAAGGCGTATTTGTATATCAACGGCCAGTGGCAAGATCATGTGCTAACGAGTCGGATTAATCCGGGTTAGCGATCGCTGGTGTCTGCAACAGCTAACCGTAACTTTAAAGCAACAAAGTAAGTCGCTAAACTTCAGTCTGGCAGTAGATTAATTTCCGTAACTTGAGAGAGCTTATCTGTAGTCTTTAACGGGCCTCGGGGACGTGGCCGCAATTTGTGGCCGCAATTTTGAGTTTTTAGGGTAGGGGCGATCGCAGGTCTGTGGGAACGTTGAAAATGAGCGATCGCCTGCGAAAGGGCAAAACACGAAATCTGACGGTTTGAGGATAGCTAACCTTGGGACTTTTTAATCTACGCGCGGAATTTATTGACATTGTCGAATGGCTCGATCCGACCCAGGATACGCTGGCCTATCGGTTTGAGCGTCATAATAACGAGATTAAGATGGGCGCACAGTTGACGGTACGGCCCGGACAGGTGGCTGTTTTTGTCAATGAAGGGCAGATTGCCGATGCCTTTGGCCCAGGGCGCTACCGTTTGGAAACGCAGAACTTACCCATCCTCAGCACGCTTAAGGGCTGGAAGTACGGCTTTAATTCGCCTTTCAAAGCCGAAGTTTACTTTTTTAATACCCGCGTTTTCACCAACCTCAAGTGGGGCACCGCCAACCCCATTACCATCCGCGATCCGGAGCTCGGCCCAATCCGGCTGCGAGCTTATGGCAACTACAGCATCCAGGTTCAAGATGCGAGGCAACTGTTAGAGCAGCTCGTCAGCACCGACGGCCTATTTCAAACCGACGAAATCACCGATCACCTGCGCAACATGATCGTGACGGCATTTGCCAGTTGGGTAGGCCGCGACCAGACGCCGCTGATTGATCTAGCGGCGCACTACCAGACGATGGGCAGCAGCATCCGCGAAGGCATGCAGCCCGATATGGAGCGCTTTGGTTTGGCCCTGACCCAGCTTTTAGTTGAAAACATTTCCCTGCCGGAAGAAGTGGAAGCCGCCCTAGACAAGCGGGCTTCGATGGGACTGCTCGGCAACTTGCAGCAGTACGCCCAGTACCAGGCCGCTAATGCGATTGAAAAGTCAGCTCAGAATCCCGGCGGTGGCAACCCAGGACTGGACTTGGGGGTTGGCATTGCCATGGGGCAGCAGTTGGCCTCAGCCGTCCAGCATTCCGCTCCTGCAGCCGCGCCGACACCGCCGCCTCCACCTCAAACCGCCATCTGGTTTATCACTCGCGAAGGCCAGAACCACGGTCCTTTCACCCGTGAGCAGCTTTTGACTAATGGCCTTACGACCCAGTCCCATGTCTGGCGGCCCGGACTATCCGGCTGGCAGCAGGCAGGCACGCTGTCAGAATTACAGTCATTACTGAGTTCGCCGCCACCGCCGCTGGACTAAACCGATGACGCTATCACAAAGAGAACTGCAAGCCTGTCAGGGCTGCGGCGCTAAGACTACGTTTGACCCAGTTTCCGGGCAGCTCCGGTGTGAGTATTGCGGGCGATCGCAGGCGCTGCCCCCAGCCAACACCCAGCTGCGGGCAGCCGTGCTGGTGGAACATTCCTTCAGCCAGTTTATCAACGCCAACTCAACCCAAATCGCCGCGCTTTCGACCACCGCCCAAGAAGTTCGCTGTCCCGGCTGCCAGGTGACGCTGACGTTTGAACCGCCGACGGTGGCTGATAGGTGTCCGTTTTGCGCCTCTAGCATTGTGGTCCAGCCTCAGATGGCGAACCCGGTTTTAGCCCCAGCGGGTTTGATTCCGTTTCAAGTCGGCCGGAAGCAGGCTCGCAGCGCGCTGCAAAAGTGGCTGAGTAACCGCTGGTTTGCGCCTAATTCCCTCAAAAAGCTGGCCCAGCAGGAGCAGCTCAAAGGCATCTATCTGCCCTTCTGGACATACGACAGCCAGACCAGTAGCCGCTATCAGGGACGGCGGGGCGAATATTACTACGAAACCGAAACCTATACCGAAACCAACGACGAGGGTAAAACTGAAACCAAAACCCGAGAAGTCAGAAGAACCCGCTGGTATCCGGCATCGGGCACAGTTTCTCGCTTTTTTGATGACGTACTGGTACCGGCTGTCCACTCCATCCGCTCGGACTGGCTGGGCCTGCTGTGGCCTCGAATCAAAGCTGCTGATTTAGAACCCTACGATCCGCGCTACCTGACCGGATTTCAGGCCCAGCGCTACCAAATCAATCTGCAGCCTGGTTTTGAATTGGCTAAAGCGCAAATGGCCGGCACAATCCGTCAGGATGTTTGCCACGATATTGGCGGCGATACGCAGGAAGTGATTTCAGTTTTGACCCAATACCATGACACTACGTTTAAACACGTTTTGCTGCCCGTATGGATGGCGAGCTACCGTTTTCAGAACCAGCAGTACCAGGTAATTATCAACGGCATGAATGGTCAGGTAGTGGGCGATCGCCCCTACAGCAAGTGGAAAATTGCGCTGGCTGTAATAGCGGCTGCGATTGTCATTGCTGGCATCATTATGGTGGCCCAGCAAAATAGTTAGGCTAAAACCGCAAAGTTTTCTGCAGCCAGTGACTGGCCTCCTTCAGATTTTGCTGCCAGGACTGATCCTGGTTAAGAAACACGCGGGCGCAGTTGCGACCGGGCATCCCGGAAATGGCACCACCGGGATGAGTACCAGCCCCGGTCAAAAACAGTCCTGCAATTGGCGTTGTGTAGTTGGAAATTTCCGGCAGGGGCCGCAGAAATAGCATTTGCTCCAGGGTCATATCGACATGGTAGTAGTTGCCCTTATAGGCCCCTAGCCGTTCCCCTAGCTCGGCGGGGCTTTCAACCCGGCGGGCGATGATAGAGGACTTGAGATTAGGCGTATAGTCTGCCAGCTTATCAATGACGCGATCGGCTACCTGATTCTTGAGCTCGTCTGTCCAGCCCGTACCGTTAAGTCCCGTACCCTCAGCGCCCGCAATCTGATAGGGGGCAAAAAATTCAATCCAGAGGGTATGCTTGCCCGGTGGGGCCATTGACGGATCCAATACGGTGGGCACATCCACATACATAGAGGGATTGTTTGGGATCTTGCCGACTGCGGGTAAGGAGTGGGCTTCTTCCACATGGTTAAAGGAGTCAGCAATCAGCACTGAGCCTGTCCAGTACTCGTCACGGTGATTGTGGTGCTCGAAGCGGGGTAGTTCAGAGAGAGCACAGTCGATTTTGAGAATAGTTTCGTTATTGTTGACAATCCGCCGTTCTAAACGATTGCGGAGCTGCGGATCAGCGGCATCTACGTCAATCGGATCGGCTAGCTGTAGAAACAGGCGTTTGGCATCCAGGTTGGAAATAACGCCTTTCGTCGCCCGATATTCCTGGCCGCTGAGCGTCCTGACGCCCTCAGCTCGGCCACTGTTGCCAACCAAGACCTGCTGTACCCCTTGATCACAACAAATCACGCCGCCTGTCTGCTGCACCCGGTTCACCAGCGCCTGAGTCAACGCTCCGGTGCCGCCTCTAGGCCGGGACATACCGGGGTGATGGCGTAGGGCCATCATCATTGCCCCAATCGCGATCGTTTTCTCAGACGGCGGCGCACCCAGCTCTGAAGCTAATCGCGCCATGGGGGCAATCAGAAATTCACTGTCAAACCATTCCTCCAGCGAATTTTTAGGACTGGTGAGCAGCGTCCGCACCAGGTCTAAGGTTTTATCCACACCGCCTAGCAGCGAGAACAAATCTCGCAGATTGTGCAGGCCGTAGTTGCCGATGATATCGATAATTGACTTGGGTGGCGCATTGAAAACGGGTTTAACCGCCTGAATCATGCGCTGCCAGAAGTCCATGTATTCGGCGTATTTTTTGGCATCGCGATCGCTGTACTGAGCGATCTCGGCGCAGGTCTTCTCAATAGAGCGGTGGGCTAAAAAGGCCTTGCCGTCAGGATGGGGGCAGAAGACGACCGGATCGCAGTAGAGATACTCCAGGCCGTATTTGGTCAACTCTAGTTCTTCCACCACCGGGCCGAGGTGAATAAATTCGTGATCGATGGCGCAAAGATTAAACCGAAAACCGGGAGCGGTTTCTGGCAGAGCTTCTTCGGTCGTGGCCGCGCCGCCAGGCAGCGATCGCTTTTCTAAGACCAATACGCTGTAGCCTGCCTTCAATAGGTAGGCGGCACAGACTAAACCGTTGTGACCCGCCCCGATGATCACAACATCGTAGGTTTCCATAAGAATATGTAGAGAAATTAAGTTAACTACCTAGTAATGTAAAGAAACTTAATCAATTCCTGGCCTACCTTAAGGCTGAAGTTCGTGATTAAACTAGACCCACCAGCTTTGCCAAGCTGACCACCTGCCAATAGTCTGTGCCAGTTCGCCATAACCTGCTGCGCCGGGATGAGCCCCGTCCCCATTCCGAACATCAGCCATCCAGACGGGGGAGCAGGCTGTGCTCTCCAGCACTTCTAAGTAGGGAATGTCCAGAGTCTGGCAAAGTTCAGCTAGCCGACCAGAAAGCTGTTCAGTGCGCTGGTTTTGCTCAGCGTCAGCAATGGCAGGAGGCCCTACCATCAGGGTAAGATAGCGGGTCTGAGCAGCAGTTAAAATACGCTCCGCAGCGGCTAGAGACGCCGCTAGCTCAACTCGGCGCTGTCCAGCATCGACGGTGGTGTCATTGGTACCGAAGGAAAAAACTAGACGACCTGTCGCGTCTGCAGGTAAGCGGTAGTCTACTTCGTGCTGCCAGCGTTGCGCAATTTGTTCACTAGTTTCGCGGCGGACGCCAAGATTGTAATAAGTTAGGTCGTAGTTCGGAGCTTTTAGATCGCGGCAAAGTCGCCCAGCCCAGCCTAAATAGTCAGGATCACCCGTGCCGTTAACAAAAGAATCCCCAATGAAGCAAATGCGTACATCCATCACTGCTTAGCCGTTAATAGCAGACCTAATAGGCACAGGCCGATGCCGACGGCATTGAGGCCAGAAATTTTTTCCTGCAGCACTACGATGCCAATAGGCACCAATACCAAAGTTGCTCCAGCAGTGGCAAATACCCCAGCAATTCCTACATTCCAGCCCGAACGGTAAACGGCCAAAAATCCTAGCTCGATTACGACAATTGCAATACCCAGCCCTAGGGCAGGCAGCAAAAATGTCTGAACTGGGGCGGTTTCAGCGGGCATCAAAACGTGCAGGCAAATTGAGAGCAGCGCAGCGGCAGAGTAGGCAACCGTCAGGATCAGGAAAGGGCTAACCGTGGTCGGCTGTAATTTCTGCGCTAGGTGATACACCACTACGCCGAGTATCGCCAGCAGCATAGAGCTAAGAAGTCTAGACATAGGGAGGGCAGTAATCCAGTCCGTTTCTTCAACTCTAACTAGGTTCGAGACTTACAGGAACTAGGGCAATGGCTTTCTCCCTAGACGGTGGGCCGGGTATAGTCGAAAAGACCTCTGTTACTATCTCCGCCATGCAGCCGCTTGATATTTTGATTTTGTCGAACGGGCCGGGAGAAATTACGACTTGGGTGAAGCCAGTGCTGCGATCGCTACGGCAGCGGGTTCCCAGTCATGAGCAGGTGAGAATTTCGGTGGTGCTGTCCCCCTGTCCCCATGCCAGCGGGCGGGAAGCCCAGATTGTCCAAAGCTATCCGGAAGTGGATCGGGTGCAGGCGGCCAAGCACTTTTGGCGGTTTTTACTGCGGGGCCAAACGGCTGAAAACTGGGACTGGCGCGATCGCGGCGTGGTTTTATTCCTGGGAGGCGATCAGTTCTACGCGCTGGTCATCAGCAAACGGCTGGGCTACAAAAGCGTTATTTATGCCGAATGGGACGCCCGCTGGCTGCGCTGGCTCGATCGCTTTGGGGTGATGAATGACTCTGTGGTGAACCGCAGTCCTCAGCGCTATCGCCACAAGCTTACGGTTGTAGGCGATTTGATGAGCGATGTGCGGCAGATGGCAGCCTCGGACTATCTGGTGCAGCAGTTGGTGCTTGAGCCTGAAACCGAACTGATCGGTCTGCTGCCCGGATCTAAGCCCAATAAGCTAGAGCAGGGGGTACCGCTAGTGCTGGCGATCGCTGATTATCTCAAACAGCAGCGGCCTCAAACCCGCTTTGTCATCCCCGTTGCGCCGACCCTCGATTTAGAAACCCTAGCCCGCTATGCTGACGCCAGCTTTAACCCGATTGTCCATGTAGTCCACGGCCCCTCAACTGAGCTGGTGCGCCCACATGCCGGCCAGCTTCCCTACCTCAAAACTGAGGGAGGGACTCAGATTATGCTGTGGCAGCCTTTCCCAGCCTATGACGTGCTGACTCAGTGCCGCATCTGCGTGACAACCGTGGGGGCTAATACGGCTGAACTGGGTTCTCTGGCGGTGCCAATGGTGGTCTTGCTGCCCACGCACCAGCTTGACGCTATGCGCTCCTGGGACGGCCTGCCGGGAATTTTAAGCGGGCTACCGGGAATTGGCCGACCGCTGCTGAAGCTGTTTAATCTGGTGGTGTTGGGCATTTTGCAGCGATCGGGCAAACAGTTTGCCTGGCCAAATATCTGGGCCAAACGAGAGATCGTGCCGGAGCTGTGGGGGCGTCTCAGGCCGGAAGCGGTGGGCGATCGCCTGCTGGACTACCTGGCGCATCCCCAAAAATTACAGGCCATGACTCAGGCTTTGCGGCAGGTGCGAGGCACGCCGGGAGCCGCTGATAAGCTAGCCCAACTGGTCTATCAGGATGAAAGAAGCGCGGTTTCGTTTCCCTCAGAAGCCTTGGGCGAATCGTAAAATGAAGGGGCACTTCCCAGTCATGCGCGAGGACTGCTATGCCCTTCAACTATCCCCCCACCCGTCAGGCCGATCAGGTAGATGTCTATCATGGCGTTGAAGTTGCCGATCCTTACCGCTGGCTAGAAGATCCTAACACCGAGGCGGTGCGGCAGTGGATTGAGGCCCAAAATCAGGTCACTTTCGGCTACCTGAAGCAGCTGCCCCAGCGCGATCGCATCCAGCAGCGCCTAACTGAACTGTGGAACTATGAGCGCTATAGCGTTCCTTTCAAGCGGGGCGATCGCTATTTTTTCTACAAAAATGACGGCCTGCAGAATCAGAGCGTTCTCTACACGCTGCCCAGCCTAGAGGCTGAGCCGCGGGTACTCCTCGATCCCAATACCCTCTCTGAGGACGGCACAGTGGCGCTGCAGGGTACCGCCATCAGCGAGAACGGCCAGTATTTGGCTTACGGCCTGTCCACGGCGGGCTCTGACTGGATGGAATGGTTTGTGCGGGAGATTGAAACCGGCGAAGACTTGAGCGATCGCCTGCAGTGGATTAAGTTCTCCGGCGCGTCTTGGACCCACGATCATCAAGGCTTTTTCTACAGCCGCTACGATGAGCCGGATGAAACGACGAAGCTAGAAGCGGTCAACTATTACCAAAAGCTCTACTATCACCGTTTGGGCACGCCCCAGTCTGAAGACGAGCTGATTTATGAACGTCCCGATCAAAAGGAGTGGGGCTTCAGCGGCGGCGTCACGGACGATGGCCGCTATCTGGTTATTTCAGTTTGGCAAGGTACCGATCCGCGCAACTTAGTTTTCTACAAAGACCTGCAGACACCGGGCAGCGAGATTGTAGAGCTAATCAGCGAATTTGAGGCGGAATACAGCTTTATCGACAATGAAGACTCCCTGTTTTGGTTCCGCACCGACTTAGACGCGCCCAAGGGCAAGCTAATCGCGATTGATATCGCCCAGCCGCAAAAAGCCCAGTGGCAGGAGATTATTCCCGAAACAGAGGAAACGTTGCAGAGCATCGGCCTGCTCAACCACCAGTTCGTCGTCGACTATCTCAAAGATGCCTACACCACGATTAAAATTTTCAACCTGGACGGCACCTTTGTCAGAAATGTAGACCTGCCCGGCATTGGCTCGGCAGGCGGCTTTGACGGTAAACGCGAAGATACCGAAACTTTCTACAGCTACACCAGCTTCACTACCCCCAGCACCCTCTATCGCTACGACATGCAGACGGGCGAAAGCACCCTCTTTCGCCAGCCTCAGGTCAACTTTGACCCGGCTGACTACCAAACTGAGCAGATCTTCTACACCAGCGCCGACGGCACTCGCATCCCCATGTTCATCGTCCATAAAAGAGGATTGGTGCTAGACGGCCAAAATCCGACGCTGCTCTATGGCTATGGCGGCTTTAGCGTTTCAATTACGCCCGGTTTCTCCGTCAGCAATCTGGTCTGGATGGAGCTAGGCGGCATTTACGCGGTGCCAAATCTGCGTGGTGGCGGCGAATATGGCGAAGACTGGCATCTGACAGGGACGAAGCTGAAAAAGCAAAACGTGTTTAATGACTTTATTGCCGCCGCAGAGTGGCTCATTGCCCATGACTATACCCGGTCCGAAAAGCTGGCAATCATGGGCGGCAGCAACGGCGGACTGCTCGTGGGGGCCTGTATGAGCCAGCGGCCCGATCTGTTTGCTGCGGCCTTGCCCGCTGTCGGCGTCATGGATATGTTGCGGTTCAACCAGTTTACGATTGGCTGGGCCTGGGAGTCGGACTACGGCTCTCCCCAAAATGAAGCTGAATTTGAAGCCCTCTATGCCTATTCGCCGCTGCACAATCTCAAACCCGGCACTCAGTATCCAGCCACGCTGATTACGACGGCTGATCACGATGACCGGGTAGTCCCGGCCCACAGCTTCAAGTTTGCTGCAGCGCTGCAGGCGGCCCACCAGGGAGAGGCCCCCGTGATGATTCGGATAGAAACTAAGGCTGGACATGGGGCAGGCAAACCGACTCAGAAAATTATTGAGGAAGTGGCTGATAAGTGGGCTTTTCTACAGGAGAATTTAGGCGCTAGCCCGGCTTAGCGCCAACGCCAGAGGCTCTAGGAAGCTTCTTGGAGGCGCGATCGCAGACATTTGCTACAAGAAACGTTTACGGTCTGCTCCGACCGAATTTATCCGCTGGTGGCTAGCACATCCTGAAAAGATGCGGCATCCTGGAGGCAACTGTCTTGGTCAAGTCCCCATGCGATCGCGTCTCTATGTCAGCTCTCGAAAGCAGCCTGACCCCTGGATTGCTGTCAATCTATCGGCTTTGTTTCCTGGTCTGGGTCAGTTTTATGCCGGGAATTCTGGCTTAGGCGCTGGCTTTATTCTGGGCGAAATCCTGCTGATTGGCAGCGCTGTCTGGTCAATTTTTGCGCCAACGGGCAATACCCTCACTGGCCTACTGCTGTTGGGCATTGCCTTCAGTCTCTATCTGCTCAGTATCTGGCAGCTCTACGCCAGCGGCGCCGCCAAGACGCTCAGCCCGCAGGGACAGCGCAGTACCTGGTACGGCGTTTTCCTATCGCAGATTCTGCCTGGGTTGGGGCATCTTTATTTTCAGCAGGCAGTGATTGGCGGCGGCCTGCTGATTGTGGGCGTCGGTCTGGCCTTTTTATCTAATACCTATCCGTCACTCACACTGCTGCCACCCTTTATCTGGGCCTTAGCCTGCTATCATCTCTATCGCACTCAGGTGAGCGGCACCCAGCGCTGCCCCTGGGCGATCGCCGTTGTGGTCGCGGGCTTGATTATGATTCGTCTGACCGTCGGCACCATTCCTAGCTGGATTCAGCAGTCGGTGGAGCAGTGTATTATTCCCAGTGAATCAATGCTGCCGACGCTAGAGGTGGGCGATCGCCTGTTTGTCAGCAAAGATCCCTTCTATCAGCCTCAGCTTGGCGATATCGTGGTGTTTACCCCGCCGATAGCGGCGCTAGCAGAAACGGCTGTTTCTGTAGACGCCCTGCTGGTTAAGCGCGTCATTGGTTTGCCGGGGCAGCAGGTACGGGTAGAAAATGGCCAGGTTTGGATTAACCAGCAAGCCCTAGCAGAACCTTATCTATACACTCCCCCTAATTATCGCTGGGGGCCGGAGACGGTTCCAACTAATGCCTATTTTGTTTTAGGAGATAATCGCAGTGCCAGCGGCGATTCTCACGTGTGGGGCTTTTTGCCCAGCTCCGATATCCTCGGTAAAGCCTATAAAATTTACTGGCCCCCCACCCGGATTCAATCTCTGGAGTAAATAAGTAACCTATGGCGGCTGAGCATCACTTTATTCTAGATTTGACCCTGGCTTTGGGCGCTTCAGCCGTAGGCGGCTATGTTGCCCACCGCTTCAAGCAGCCTGCTCTGCTGGGCTATTTGGCGACGGGACTGCTGGTGGGGCCATACGGATTCCGGCTGCTGCAAGATACTGCACAAATTCAGGCTTTAGCTGAGGTGGGCGTCGCCTTTTTGCTGTTTGCGCTGGGGGTGGAATTTTCTCTGACCGAGCTGAAGCGAGTCAAAGATATTGCCCTACAGGGTAGCCTGTTGCAGATCGGGCTGACGACGGGGTTAGTGGCGGCGATCGCCCTTTGGCTACAGTGGGCCGATTCGCCCGTAGAGGGAGTTTTCTTAGGGCTGGTGCTGTCTCTCTCCTCGACGGCGGTGGTGCTGAAAACCCTGGTAGAGCGGGGAGAAACCAATACGGTGCACGGCCAAATTATGCTGGCAATTTTGATTGCTCAGGATCTGGCTTTGGGGCTGATGCTAGCGTTTTTACCCGCGCTAACAGAACCCGATCAGCTCTGGCCGATGCTGGGCGCGGCGCTGCTAAAGGTGCTGATTTTTCTGGGCGGGGCGATCGCGGCAGGGCGCTGGCTAGTACCCCGGCTGATTCAGCGGATTGCGGCCACTGAGAATAACGAGCTGTTTCTGCTGACCGTGATTGCCCTCTGCCTTGGCGTCGCCTGGATTACAGCGGAGCTAGGGCTGTCAATTGAAATGGGCGCTTTTGTCGCAGGTCTTATGATCTCTGAGATTGACTATGCCGATCAGGCTCTGGCTAAGGTGCTGCCCCTGCGGGATACCTTTGCCTGTCTGTTCTTTGCCTCTATTGGCATGCTGATTGATCCCCAGGTGCTAGCCCAAAATTGGGGGCCAATCATCGGTCTGGTAACGCTGGTCATGCTGGGTAAAACTGTGATCATTTTGCCGATTGTGCTGAACTTCGGCTATTCCTTCAAAACGGCGGTGAATGCCAGCTTCGGCCTCAGCCAGATTGGGGAGTTCTCCTTTGTGCTGTCCCTGGTGGGGTTTGAAATGGGGCTGATTGGCGAGCAGCGCTATTCGCTGCTGCTGGGCACCACGGCAATTACCCTGATGCTGACCCCGATCTGGCTCAAGAGCGCTCCCCGCTTTGCCGATCGCTTAGCCCGTCTGCCTTTACTAAAACAGTACCTGAAGCAGCGAGAAGAACCCCGACTGCTGTCCGTGCCGGAAACCCTGAAAAATCACGTGATTGTGGCGGGCTATGGCCGGGTCGGGCAGGTGATTGTCAACATTCTGCAGAATCGCGGCTATCCGCTGCTGGTGGTGGAGAACAGCGAAGCGGCGGTGCAGGGGTTGCGCAACCGCCAGATTCCCTACATCTATGGCGACGCGGACTCAGAACTGGTGCTAGAGAAAACCCATCTAGAGACGGCCAAGGCGCTGGCGATCGCCCTGCCTGATCCTACCAGTGCCCGCCTCTTGCTGCAGCGGGCTATTAGCCAAGCCCCTCACCTAGATATTATTGCCCGCTCCCACAGCAACAAGGAGATTGACCTGCTGACCCAAATGGGGGCTAAAGAGGTGGTACAGCCGGAATTTGAGGCCGCGCTAGAATTGGGATCACACCTGCTAAAGACGCTAGGGGAGCCACCCCAGGCCATCCACGCCGTTATTGATGGAATTCGCCGCGATCGCTATCGCAGTATTCGCCCTGTTAGAGAATAGGCTGGCAAAATTTTCACGCAAGACGGCCATGTCGGCTTGCGTTTTCAGGGCTAAAGATTTAAATAGACTTTGATCATGCCAAATCGCCCAAACTCAAATCTCAAACCTCAAAATTCAGACCTGGTCTCAGACGCTCCCGCCTGTGAAGAGTCGCTAGTCCACATTAAAAATATTCGTCACGTCCAGCCCCAAATTCTGTCAACGGATAAGGCTCAGCGAATGGCGGAATTCTTTGGCGTTTTAGCTGATCCCAATCGCTTAAAGCTGATTTCGGCCCTGGCTAAACAAGAACTCTGCGTCTGCGATTTGGCAGCGCTGGTCAAAATGGGAGAATCTGCGGTTTCCCACCAGCTCCGCCTGCTGAGGACTCTGCGCTTGGTCAGCTACCGTAAGCAAGGCCGCAATGTCTACTATCGCCTCGCTGATCAGCACGTGCTCAATCTGTATCAGGAAGTTGCCGAGCATTTAGACGAACCAGCCGACTAGGTCCCTCTCGTACCTGTCCTATTTTTTTGATGTAATATCTGAACAGATATTCATGTATTTATCTTGTTAGGTACACGATGGGCGCTTGCCATTCACACAGCCATAACCCAGTCAAAACCGCCCCCAGCCAGTCCGGCTGCTGCGGTCACAATCACGGTCAGGCGGCGGCTGAGTTTGACGCTCAGTCAGCCCTGCGCCCATTTGCGATCGCGCTGGTACTTTTCCTGGTCGGTCTGATTTTCCATCAGCCGCTGCACGATACGCCTTTTGCCCTGGCCGAGTACGCGGTTTTAATTCCGGCCTATCTGATTAGCGGCTGGAGCGTTCTGACCACGGCAGGCAAGAATATCCTGCGGGGACGGCTGTTTGACGAAAATTTTTTGATGACAATTGCCACGCTGGGAGCGATCGCTATTCACGAGCTGCCAGAAGCCGTAGGCGTGATGCTGTTTTTTCAGGTGGGGGAGCTGTTTCAGGATTTAGCCGTGGGGCGATCGCGGCGATCGATTAAGTCGCTGCTGGCGGTGCGGCCAGAGATGGCTCATCTCAAGCTGGGTGAAGAGACAAAATCGGTCGATCCCGAAACCGTGGCCATTGGCAGCACGATTGTGGTGAAGCCGGGAGAGCGCGTGCCGCTGGATGGCGAAGTGCTAGCGGGTCGTTCTCAGGTAGATACCTCAGCCCTGACCGGCGAGTCAGTCCCGCGACAGGTTAAACCGGGCAGTCAGGTCTTGGCAGGCATGATCAATCAGTCCGGGCTGCTGACCCTGCGCGTGACCAAGCGGTTGGCCGACTCCTCCATCGTCAGAATTCTCGATCTAGTAGAAAATGCCAGCAGCCAAAAAGCGGCGACGGAAAAATTTATTACCCGCTTTGCCCGCTACTACACGCCCGTTGTCGTTTTCTTATCCTTAGCCGTAGCGATTTTACCGCCGCTCTTGCTGCCAGGCGCTACCGCCGCCACCTGGACTTATCGGGCCTTGGTGTTACTGGTCATTTCCTGCCCCTGCGGCTTGGTCATTAGCATTCCGCTGGGCTATTTCGGCGGCGTCGGCGGTGCGGCCAGACGCGGCATTTTAGTGAAAGGTGCTACCTTCCTCGATGCGCTGACCCAGGTGCAAACCGTCGTTTTTGACAAGACCGGCACCCTGACCCAGGGCAACTTCAAAGTGACCGAGCTGGTGACTGATAACGGCTTTTCTCAGGCTCAACTTTTAGAGCTAGCCGCGATCGCCGAAGTACATTCCAATCACCCCGTGGCTCAGTCAATTCGAGCAGCCTATGGCCAGTCAATTGACTCAGCCGCAGTCCAAAACTACCGGGAAATTTCCGGGCAGGGCATTCAGGCTCAGGTCGGCGATCGCCAGGTGCTTGTGGGCAGCGATCGGCTGCTGCATCAAGAAAACATTCCCCATTCGGTCTGCGTTGTCGCCGGAACCGTGGCTCATTTAGCGGTTGATGGTGAGTACGCTGGGCGGGTAATAATTGCCGATGAGCTGAAGCCAGATGCGCCAGAGGCCGTGCAGGCTTTACAGGCCCAAGGACTGCAAACGGCAATGCTCACGGGAGATAGCCAGTCGGTTGCCGATCGCATTGCCAGCCAGCTTGGTCTAGATAACTATCAGGCAGAGCTGCTGCCAGAAGGCAAGGTTGAGGCTTTAGAAAAGATTTTGCAGCAGGCTCAGCAAACTGGAGGCAAAGTTGCCTTTGTTGGTGACGGTATCAACGATGCCCCCGTCATTGCCAGGGCCGACGTTGGCATTGCCATGGGCGGTTTAGGGTCAGATGCGGCGATCGAAACCGCCGACGTGGTGATTATGACCGATGCCCCCTCAAAGGTTGCAGAAGCTATTCAGCTAGCGGGCAAAACGCGGCGAATTGTCTGGCAGAATATTGCTCTAGCCCTGGGCGTCAAGGCGATCTTTATTACCTTGGGAGCCGTGGGACTGGCTAGCCTCTGGGCGGCTGTCTTTGCTGATGTCGGGGTGGCGCTGCTGGCGATCTTAAACGCCGGTCGTGTGCTAAACCGTTAACAGCGGAAAATACAGGTCTATTTATGACGGCGCTGAGCCAAGCGGTTGCCTATCTCACTTACGGTCATACTCAGCCTCCTGACCCGGAAGCGGTTGTAACAGAGCTGCTAGCAGCAGAGAAATCAGCCCGGTCTCATTCAGCTACCTATGCAGATTTGGTCGGTACCTGGCGGCTAGGCTTTATCACCGGCACGAAAAAAACGCGGCAGCGAGCGGGCATTGCCCTAGGCAAGGGCCGCTTTTTGCCCAACTGGCTAAAAATTACGCTGACCTATCAGCCGTTGGAGCCGCTGGAAATAGGCGATCGGGCGCAGGTCAAGAACCGCGTGCAGCTTGGCCCATTGGATTTAATCGTGAGCGGCCCTACCCGGTTTTACGAGCGGCAGCAAATCTTAGCTTTTGACTTTACCCGACTGACCCTCAATCTCGGCTCACTTCAGCTCTACTCCGGCTTTATCCGCCAGGGAAAACAGCGAGAAGCCGAATTTGCCCAGCAGGGGCTAAAAGAGCAGGCCTTTTTCAAATATTTTTTGGTTCGTTCTGACTGTATTGGCGCTCGTGGGCGGGGCGGTGGCCTTGCCCTCTGGACTGCAGATTGACATAAAAAAGCTGGACAGCCTTAGCCATCCAGCTCTTGAGTTTAGCTAACTCTCTGGAGCAAACGTTTTACACGGCTGCGGCAGACTTGGTCTTCGCATCTAGTTCGCCCTTAGCGTACATAGCTGCGTAAACATCAACAGGCTGCTGCTTGATCTTGCTAGCATTGCCCGCTGTACCAAAAGCTTCGTAGCGCTTCTGGCAGACCTGCTTCATGTACTTAATAGCAGGCTTCATGAAGTGGCGCGGATCAAAGTTGGAAGGATCCTTCGCCGCAGCTTCCCGAATCGCCGCAGTGATAGCCAAGCGGTTATCGGTGTCAATGTTCACCTTGCGTACACCGCTCTTGATTCCTTTTTGAATCTCTTCGATGGGTACACCGTAAGTCTCAGGAATCTGACCGCCGTACTGGTTGATGATATCCAGCCACTCTTGGGGCACAGAAGAAGATCCGTGCATAACCAGGTGAGTGTTGGGCAAGCGACGGTGAATTTCTTCAATGCGGCTGATGGCCAAAATTTCGCCGGTGGGCTTACGGGTAAACTTATAAGCACCGTGGCTGGTACCAATCGCTACCGCCAGCGCGTCTACCTGAGTCGCTTCCACGAACTGAACCGCCTCATCGGGGTCAGTCAGGAGCTGGTCTTTGCTGAGGGTGCCCTCAAAACCGTGACCATCTTCTTTGTCACCCTGACCAGTTTCTAGAGAACCGAGGCAGCCTAGCTCGCCCTCTACACTAGCGCCAACCGCATGAGCAACTTTGACGACCTGGCTGGTGACATCTACGTTGTACTCAAAGCTAGCTGGGGTTTTGGCATCAGCTTCCAAGGAGCCATCCATCATCACGCTGGTAAAGCCGTTGCGAATTGCTGAATAGCAGGTTGCAGGGCTATTACCGTGATCCTGGTGCATCACCACCGGAATATCAGGATAAGTCTCGACAGCAGCCGTCACCAAGTGGCGCAGGAAGTTCTCTCCAGCGTACTTACGAGCACCCCGGGAGGCCTGCAAGATTACCGGGCTATCGGTTTCTTGAGCAGCCGCCATGATGGCCAAAATCTGCTCTAGGTTGTTGACGTTGTAAGCCGGAATCCCGTAGCCATGCTCAGCGGCGTGATCCAGCAGCAGCCTCATTGGGACAAGCGCCATAGATATCCTCCTAAATCTAAATATTGCCTAACGGCAACTGTGTCAAAAGATCAATAAGTGTTATTACTCATCAATCTTAAAGCATTTCTGGAAATGAACCTAAAACATTCAAATCCTAAAAGCCTTTGAACCAGCATGCTGGTTCCATAACGCAGTATTTTTGAAATCTGAACTCTTAGTTAAGAATATCAGAGGAAATTCAATGAGGACATGGAATCTCCTAAAAATTCTTAATTAGCTACGATAAACTGGGTCGCCTGGGATTCGAACCCAGGACCAATCGGTTAAAAGCCGAGTGCTCTACCGCTGAGCTAGCGACCCGAACAGATTTTGCCGGAACTGACACAATTATTAGTGCCGCGTCCGGTTAATAAATCTAGCACATAAAGCCAGCCTTATTAAGCCAGCCTGGTAAAAAACATCTGCAAGCCCAAAATTTTCGGCAGACCACGGCTTCTCGGCTAGCTGTGACTCAGCAGTGGCTAATCATTCAACAGACTGCCGCAGACGCACTTTTACAGAACGTAACTTTCTCGGTGAGTGCGGCGACTCATCAGGCTTTAGACTTTAGTAACGGTTTTGGCTGGTGTGAGCCGATAAGTCTGCGGCTCTGAGAAAAGCTTCAGGCCAGCCTCGCCTAAGTTTTAGCGTTTGTTGACTTTTATTAAACTCTCAAATAAGCATCATGTTTCCGACTCATCGTCCTCGCCGTCTCCGGAGCCATCCTCAACTGCGTCGCATGGTGCAGGAAAACGCCGTGACGACTAGCGACCTGATTTATCCTCTCTTTGCGGTGCCGGGAGAAGGCGTTGCGCAAGAAGTCAAGTCTATGCCTGGGGTCTATCAGCTTTCGGTAGACAAGATCGTGCAGGAAGCCAAAGAGGTTCATGCCCTTGGCATTCCAGGAATCATTCTCTTTGGTATTCCAGAGGATAAGGACAATGAAGCGACCGGCGCTTGGCACGACTGCGGCATTGTGCAAAAAGCGACAACGGCGGTCAAAGAAGCCGTCCCGGATCTAATTGTGATAGTAGATACCTGCCTGTGTGAGTACACAGCTCACGGTCACTGTGGCTACCTGGAAACTGGCGATCTCAGCGGGCGAGTACTGAACGATCCCACGCTAGAACTGCTACAGAAAACGGCAATTTCTCAGGCCCAGGCGGGAGCCGATATTATTGCCCCTTCTGGCATGATGGACGGCTTCGTGCAGGCGATTCGACAAGGACTGGACGCGGCTGATTTTACTGACATGCCAATTTTGTCCTACGCCGCTAAATACGCATCGGCTTATTACGGGCCATTCCGCGATGCGGCTGAGTCGGCCCCGCAGTTTGGCGATCGCCGCACTTATCAAATGGATCCAGCTAATGGGACAGAGGCTCTCAAGGAAATTGCGCTGGATATTGCTGAAGGGGCCGATATGCTGATGGTGAAGCCAGCTCTGTCCTATATGGACATTATCTGGCGGGTGAAGCAGGCGACAAATTTACCCGTAGCGGCTTATAACGTGTCGGGTGAGTATTCAATGGTGAAGGCGGCGGCGCTAAACGGCTGGATAGACGAGCAGAAGGTCGTCATGGAGACGATGCTGAGCTTTAAGCGCTCAGGAGCCGACCTGATTTTGACCTATCACGCCAAGGACATTGCGCGCTGGCTGCAAGGGTAATGAGGCAATATTAAGTCGTAAAAAAAGCAGCCTCTCGGAGGCTGCTTTTGCTTTTAGTAGAGATGAATACGAGCTGAATGAAGCCGAAAAAACTAGAACCGCTGGCGAGAAACAATTTTCTCAAAGTCTGCCTGGGTTTGCTCTAGTAGCTGTTGGCGGCGATCGCCCTTTTGGCCCAAAGGCGGCACTAGATTACGCGCTTGTAAAGCCATGTGGAGCTGTAGGTGAGCTACGTATTCGCTAAAGTCTTCGCGGGTAGTGTTGGCTGACTGCTCTGTTCGTGGTAGCAAAACGCTTCCCCCTGGGTTTGGAACGCACTTTCAACAGTATTGACCCTATCATCCACTTTGAGCCATGTTACAAATCCGAAAAAAAGCTTAACGCTCTGACCCAGTTGAGCCGTCAATCAGGCTAAAAAGCAGCTTGAAGTGAGCACAGACAATCGGCATTTGAGCTGAGGCGGTTCTATCTAAGCGATCGCACTCACGACTAAAAAAGTCCCAGTGTGTCCGGCGCCAGTAGGTTAAAGAGAGATCGCCTTCTCCCTCCGCCCAGGCAAAGTCAGCAGAAACTTGATTAAACGGCAAAATTTCAACTTGCGTATATTCGAGCACGAAGACAGGCTGCTGTTGCCAATTGACGACAATCTCTAACTCGCCAGGAGTGGGAACGGCCTCTTGCTCAACCTGCCAAGACCAGAGCAAACTGGCCGTAGCCCGTTTCTGCCCTGCCTGTACTAGATGAATCAAATCCTCTGAATTTTCCTGAGTATCCCCGAAATCACCGACGATACCTACAGGTTTGGGCAGCAAAAACCCTTTTGATTCAACCTGAGTGATTAGTTGCGATAAAGCAGGTGAATTCATGCGTAAGGGCTAGACGGTTTCATTACTGGCAGGCAAAATCGCTTCGATATGTCTAAAAATGGTCGTGACATAGGCCACTAAAGCCATCTTGCCTTCCTCCCCTGGACAAGCTGCCAAAGCCTCGACAGCTTGCTGTTGCTCTTGCAGGGCCGTCCAGACCATAAACTCGCGGGTCTGGAGCTGATCTAAAAGGCTGATGATGCGATCGCGCTGAGCCTGCAAATTGCTGCTTGCCCAAATGCGCTGCAGTTCGGCCTGTGCTGGATGCTCAAGGCACAGGCCATACAGCAAAGGAAAAGTCATCTTACCCATTGCCAAATCCCCAATGCCAATCGGTTCCCACATTCCCTGGAGGTCATCAAACAGTTGCAAAACCATCCCCAGGTGATAGCCAAACTGACGGCAAGCCTTGAAGTAATCAGGCTGTTCTGTGCCGCATAAAGCCCCAGCTTCGCAGACCATGGCAAAAGCAGCGGCATTCTTGGCCTGCATTATCTGCCAGTAGTCTTCAAAGGTTGGCGCCGATCCTTGTAGGTCTCGCTCTTGACCGCTAAGCAAGCGCAACCCCGTTTGGGCAAACGTTTGAGTGATTTTACGGTGACAGGCATCCGACCAAGGAGCCTGCGCCAGCAGCTGGTTGCATAGGGCATAGAGACCCGCACTCAGGTTAAACGCGCGCGCCGCCCCCACCTCGGCCCACAGTCCAGACTGCCGATCTTGATCCTGCAGATCATCTAGAATGCGCATGGCTAGATTGAGAACTTCCCAGGCCGCTGCGACTGGAATTGCCGTTTGCGGATCGCCTCCCACAGCGGCACAGCTTGCCAAAGGTAAAATAGATAGCGAACCCAGGGGCCGCTCAGTTAGATTACTGAGAACCGAGCTAAGCGCCGGCCAGTGAGCTGGGCTGAGCTGCCGGATATAGTGACGCACCTGCGGCAACAGAGATTGAAACTTTTGCAGATGGACTAAATTGGCTTCGGTGAGCTTCAATTCCGTCATCTAGGTTGCCTCCAGTGTTTATGGACAGCCAGTTCTGGGCTATCCAAAAGAGCGCGCTCATCGCTACTGCACTACCGTTGCCGCATGCAGTTCCTGATACAGCTCGGTACGAGTTTTCAACATGCGCAACATGACGCTGGCTCCATCCTGGAGATGACCAGCCTGGATTCTGTCCTCAGCGGCTAATAGCTTCATCTCGGTATCGTCTTCTACTTCTGATCCGGCGTACTCGCTGCCGAGAACCGCTAACCCCTGCTTCGCGCAGGCGATCGCTGCTTCAAAGTTGCCTTGATCTATAAATTGATCTCCCAGAGCCAGCCAGGCGCGACTGCTAGCAAGGACTAGGTGAGGTGGATTATCAGGATCAGGAGGCGCTGCTGATCTAATCACAACCCTACCAGCCGCTGAATCCTCTGCCAGGGACTGCTCGACCTGAATCAACCATTGGTCAGGGTCTGTTGCTTCGATAGTGACTGGAGATGAGGTCATTGCAAACCTTCCTTGATCAAGCTGGACGGGGAAACTGAGAGAATCGGCATTACTGTCAACATCAGGGGCGAGAGGGGCGGTGCAGGACTGGATAACGATGAGTAAAACCAGCAGTAAACCTTGAATTATGAATACCGTGTTAGTCATAGCAGCGACCCCGGCAAGATAGATCCTGGCATTGCCTCCATCTGAGCCTATCTACTGTTTGCTGAGCTTACCGCCAGACCCCTTGTAGTACACCAAATCGTACTTACTACAAACGGCCTTGACTGCAGCTTCGACCCGTTCCTGGAACGTCCCTTTCGCTGTACTGAAGGTATCATTCCAGGTCTTCTTCATTTCGGCTTTGAGGTCTTTTTTACCTTGTTTGTCTAGCTCTGAGCGCTTTTTATTGAACTCCTGCGTGCGGCTGACGACAAATTGGCCTTCACCCGCCTGAACGATCTTGAAGTGTTCATCTTGGGTAACCAGATTGGCTAGATCAGCCCCGCTAAAAGACACATGGGTATGGCCACCTTCACTTTTGTCGTAGGGATGACTGTGGCCGGAAGCAACCAGCGTTTCGTCTGCTTCAACATCGCCATAGTTGGGACTGAAGGAACCCGATTTGCCAGCAGGCCCAGCTTTCCAAGAGTAAGTCCCGTCTTTATTCTTGACTAAAATACCGCCTTGCTCCTGAGACTTGCCCCCCGGAAAAGATTTTTTCCAGGCTGCTTGCATGCCTGCCTTCATCGATTCTGGGATCACAAATTTCTCAGGCAGATTCTCTTTTTTGAGATTGCCTAAGGCTAGGGTATCGAAGTTGATTTCTTCTGCCGTTTTCTTAGAGGCTGCCTGGCTAGGCTCCTCCTTGCCAGATGGACTCCTCCCCATGCAGCGGACGACATTGAGCGGAGACTGCTGTTGTATTTTGATGGACTGGGGTGATTCTGCTAGATTTGCGCGATAGCGATCGAGGAGAGCATCGGAGTGGGCTTGACGAAACAGATGTAGTCCCTGCTGAGACTGGGCCGCATTGGCTTGAGCAGTGCGCTTGAGCGCAGTTTGGAGATAGGTGGGCAGTGAAGTATTTTCGGCAGGCTGGGGCTGCTGGCTTGGGTCAGAGTTTGGACCGGGCTGGGGCGATCGCTGAGTCGAGCTGACTTCACTAGAGCCAGCAGATTTCTCTGGAAACAGGGGAATATTGGCCGCATCAAAGTCTATTCCCGACTTGGGCTTAGCTGTAGCTTCTGAAGAGGCTAGCGCAGAGGCTGTAAAGGAACGGGACTGCAGTTGGGTGTTAGCCACAGCAGACAGTTTTTTTGAGGATTTCGGGCTCTGAAAATCTTTGCTCATAGTCTAGACCTTACCTGGAGAGCATATGCACTGAGTCTCGGTGCACGCCTGCTTTTTCCTCAACATGTGGCTCGTAGACGGTATGAACCTCTTGGCCTACCACTCTTGGCCTACCAAGAGTTTGCACCGACCTCAGAGGCAAGGAGCCTTTTCCAATTTTTCGCCTGCTGACGGGGGTGACTCCATCTTGTCATAGCTCATTCAGGGCGTCATGAGCATTTGTGGTTCCTGATAAACTTCTTAAAAATGGCTGTTCTACAAGGTTAATGCTGACTTGGGGCAGATTTTGCTGCTAGGCACTATTTAGCTCTTGCAAAGGCCCTCATGCCCTTTTACAGGTGAGAAAGACAAGATCCGTAAAGTTTGCTCTGGCGGGCTACAGGATTGGGAGACTCATCTTGAAGCCCAAACTATGAGATCCTTATACTTGTGAAGCAAACCTGAACCTTGGAAGCATTGTGAAAGCCATAACCCTGCTTGGATCGACTGGCTCCATCGGCACACAGACCCTCGATATTGTGCAGAGTCATTCGGATCAGTTTCGCTTAGTGGGTATTGCGGCAGGACGTAACGTTGAGCTACTGGCCCAGCAGGTGAAGCAGTTTCGGCCTGAAATTGTGGCCCTTTGCCAGAAAGATCGCCTGCCGGAACTCAAGGCAGCGATCGCAGATTTAGACCCGCAGCCGATTCTTTTAGCAGGGGAAGAAGGCGTTGTCGAAGTGGCCCGCTACGGCGATGCCGAAGCCGTCGTCACGGGCATTGTCGGCTGTGCAGGATTGCTGCCAACGCTAGCGGCAATCGAGGCGGGTAAAGATATCGCGCTAGCCAACAAGGAAACCCTCATCGCTGGTGGCCCGGTCGTCTTACCCCTAGTTGAAAAGCACGGTGTCCGTCTCCTACCGGCTGATTCCGAGCACTCAGCCATTTTTCAGTGTCTACAAGGTGTACCCAAAGGCGGGCTGCGGCGGATTCTACTCACGGCTTCTGGCGGTGCTTTCCGGGACTGGCCCACCGAAAAGCTAGCCGAGGTGCAAGTTGCCGATGCGCTCAAACATCCCAACTGGTCGATGGGGCGCAAAATCACCGTAGACTCAGCCACTCTGATGAATAAGGGCTTAGAGGTGATAGAGGCACACTATCTGTTTGGCCTAGACTATGACCAAATTGATATTGTGATTCATCCGCAGAGTATTATTCACTCCTTGATTGAGCTGCAGGATACCTCCATGTTGGCCCAGCTTGGCTGGCCCGATATGCGGCTGCCGCTGCTGTATGCCCTTTCCTGGCCGGAGCGCCTCTACACGGACTGGGAACCGCTAGATTTGGTCAAAGCGGGCGACCTCACCTTCCGCCACCCCGATCATCAGAAGTATCCCTGCATGGACTTGGCCTACGCCGCAGGCCGAGCGGGCGGCTCAATGACGGCAGTGCTGAATGCGGCCAACGAGCAGGCAGTTTCTCTCTTTTTAGACGAAAAGATTCGGTTTTTAGATATTCCGCATCTAATTGAGCAGGTCTGCGATCGCCATCAGACCCAAAATCCAGCCAGTCCGACCCTAGAAGATATATTGGAAGCCGATCGCTGGGCCAGAAGTGAAGTCGAGTCTCTCAGTCATTCTCTGTCTCAGCCCGCCTCTATTCGCTAAATTAATTTGCTGAAGTTATCGTGGAACTTGTCGTTATTGTTGGCGCGTTTGCCGTTTCCGTTTTAGCTTTTTTATGGCTCATTAGAGTTGTCAAAGCAACTCTAAAAACGGCTCTACTGGTGGCTGTCATTTTGCTAGGATTGCAAATCTTTTTTGGCATTGGCCCCGGTACAATCTGGCAGCAACTCCAAGACTGGCTACCGGGCGTAGACGCGACCACTCCAAATCGCTAATCCTCAAACTGGGCAATCAGCCGGTTTAAAGTTTGCTGCATCTCGGCAGGCAGCGATCGCATAATCTTGTTGTGCTGGCGATCGACGGGGACGAGAGTGACCTGACCACTGAGGCAGAGATAGCTAGGGGCGATCGCATGAACTTCATAGTGCCAATTTAACCTGATGCCCCGATAGGTCAAGCGGGTTTTAATCAGCGCTTCCATACCCAATTGCAAAGCCCGGTGATAGCGCAGAGATAAATCAATCACGGGTAGATCAATCCCTGCCGTCACCCACTCTGCAAAATCCGCTCCCGCCTGCCGCAAACATTCAACTCGAGCGGCCTCCAGCCAGGTAATATACGTTCCGTGCCAAACGACGCCGGCATAGTCGGTATGGTGAGGTTGAACCCGAACTGGGTATTGAAACCAGGATTGATGGGGCATTAAACTTTGCTATTCTGCGTGTTTAAATTACCAAGAAATGACTCAGCAAACCTGGTTCAAAACGCTTCAACGACGAGGCACGTCCTAGTCTAGATCAAGCTGGGCGGTTACTAAAAATTATAAATTCCGCTCAAACTAACTCAAAAGACCTGCGTATGATGAAGTAGACTCAACGCCTCAGAGAGACAGCTTTTTGAGGATTGACACAGCTATCTATTTAATCACCGCAATTATTAGAACACTGCTGCTTTTGCAACGCTTAACCTAGAGGTCAGCATGATAGAAAAAATTTTACTCGCAGATTCCGGCACGGGAAATACAGAAGCCATGATGAAGGCGCTGATGGAAATTCCCTTGATTCAGCGAGCCGAAGTCACTGTGCTGCACGTTGTGCCGCCACAGGTTACAGCCGAAGAGATGACCAGCCGCTGGGAAGCGGGTGGCAGGACTCTTGCTGAAGCAATTAACAAGCTAAACCTAGATCCGAAGCGGGTGACAGCAATGCTGCGGGAAGGCGATCCCAAAAACGTTGTGTGCAAAGTTGCCGATGAAATTGAAGCCAGCCTAATTATTATGGGTTCGCGTGGCCTACGGGGTCTGAAGGCAATTTTGGAAAACTCGGTCAGTCAGTATGTTTTTCAGCTAGCGTCTCAGCCCATGCTGCTGGTAAAAGACGACCTCTACTCCATTCGCTCCGTCAAGCGCATTTTAGTAGCCTTAGATAAGTCAGATTCGGCGCAGCAGAGCTTAAAGCTAGCCCTCTCGATGCTTCGAGACATCAAGGATGGCGAGCTGATTTTAGTCCATTCAGTTTCCAATTTGAAAGCTAAACCGCTGGAAGAAACCAATCCCAATCCAGAGCAAGATCCCCTATTGGCTTCTGCCGCGGCAGAAGCCAAACGTTTGGGCATCAAATATCGCTGCGTGGCCCCCGAAGGCAAAGCCGGACAGCGTATTTGCCAGCTCGCCGAAGATATGAATGTCAATCTCCTAATTCTAGGCTCCCCCGATCGCCGTCCCTCAATTGCCAAAGGGATGCCGGATCTAGACCGACTCCTGGGAGAATCCTTATCCGACTACGTGCGCGTCTATGCCCCTTGTCCGGTGCTGCTCACCCGTATGTCGGCATAAAAAACGGCTCTATTGGCAGGCAACGGGTAGATAAAAAAGGATTGCTTTCCAAGTTGAAGAGGCGCGCTACGTGCCTCTTTTGGTCTGAATGTCAGAAAAAGTAAACATTAAGACCAAATCTATGGACGTTTAGGGCTAAAAACGTAACAATGAGTACAGAAACGAAATCGTTCACCTTTCCCGGAAATACCTCTGTGCCTGTGTAGTTTGAGGGGAAGGCGGAAGTAGGGATGCCCCGAAGGAACGCGCCTTTAGCAACTCACTTCATCTGGAGGCGAATTCAGTGAACACTGCATTAATTGACGGTTTACAGGTTGTTTTGGTGGTTAGCGTAGCTTCAGTCGTTCTGATTCCTATTTTTTGCTGGGTGCTGCCTGAGCGAGTAGGGTCTAATAGCAGCGCCGAAGTTGCTTAACAGAGCAAAAAGTTTTTAGGGCTAGACCCGCCATTGCGTGATGTCTAGCTATTTTTAGCCAATCTGAGGGATAGCAGCAATGCTGTCCCTTTAATTTTGACCTCGCTGCCAGGGTTAGCTATTCGGCTCAAGGCTTTTCTTTTTCTGACAAGGTCATAGGCAGTGAACAGCGAAACGTCGTGCCGATGCCTGTCTGGCTAACGAAGCTGATTTGGCCCTGATGTAGCTCCACACACTGCTTTACGATTGATAGCCCCAAGCCAATGCCAGGAATGTGGTCTGCATTGTGTCCTCGGTAAAAAGGCTCAAACAGATAGGCCCGATCTTTTTCTACAATTCCGTGTCCGCTGTCCTCAACGCTGAAGCTGATTTGATCCGGCTGCAGATCTATCTGCACTTTGACTGCCGTTCCGGCAGGCGAATATTTAACACTATTGTTAATAAGATTGATCAAGATGCGCTCCAGTAGCTGCTTGTCTAAGCAAATGCTGTGGGCTAACTGCTCCGCTGTGTCAACGTCAATAACAAGCTGTATCTGATGCTGCTGCGCCTCTGCCTGCATTTTTTTGATTAACTGATGACACCAGGGCAGCAGTTGCAAACTCTCAGGCTTAAACGCTAGCTGATTTGTCCCTGAATGATTGATAAACAGCAGGTCGTCTAAAAGCTGAGTTGTATGGCGTACGTAGGTTTGAATCGTATCGAGATGCTTTTGCTTTTTAGACTCATCCAGCTTGTTGCCAAAATCTTTGAGAATGCCAGCAGAGGAAGCAATCACGGCCAGCGGGGTGCGAAATTCATGAGAGGTGGTAGCGATAAAACGCGACTTGAGTTCGTTTAGCTCTCGCTCTTTGGCGATCGCCTTTTGAATTTCTTCTTCAGCCCGGCGGCGGCGGCTAATATCAATCAGCAGGCCGTCCCAGAGAATAGAACCATCTGGCTGAAGTTCTGGTTCAGCGATGCCTTTCACCCAAACCACCCGGCCTAACGCTGAGATAAACCGCCCTTCCCACGACCAGCGAATGAGTCGTCGAGCCGAGACGGCAATGGACTCCTCTAGCAGTACTCGATCTTCCGGATGGACTCGATCCCAGAGGACAGAAGCCTCTTGCTGAATCATTTCTGGCTCCAGCTCTAGAACTTCCTGGATGCGATCGCTGATGTAGGGCACAGACTGGTATCCGTCTGGCCACAGAATACTCTGATACAGCGCCCCTGGTACGTTGGCAGCAATTCGCTCAAATCGAGCCTCGTCGCGCTGCAGTTGGGCTTCGGCCTGTTTGTGAGCCGTAATATCTTCGGCAACCGTTAGAGAATAAAATTCAGTATCAGTTCTAGAAACAGCGGAAACGCTGATTTTTAGCCAAACAATCTGATTGTTTCGGCGCAAATAGCGCTTTTCGAGTGTAAAAGTGGAAATTTCACCTGTTTTCAGCTGCTGGCGCAGGTCAAGTCCTAACTCTTTATCATCGGGATGGGTAATTTCCATAAAACACATCTGCAGCAGCTCAGCTTCGCTGTAGCCGAGCATGTCGCACAGCCGCTGATTAACTTGAACAAAGTAGCCTGCCGCATTGAGCCGACACATGCCCACGGCAGCCTGCTCAAAAATAGCGCGAAAATTTTCTTCGCTTGAGCGCAGCGCCTGGGTTGCTTGCTGTCGCTCTAGTTCAGCACTGGCTCTATCGGCAAAAATGTGCAGTATCTTCTCAACTATTTCTGAATACGGAAAGGGCTTGTCGTCAAACACGCTAAGCAAACCCAGGGGCTGTCCGGCACTGTCTAATATTGCGACTGCAAAGTAGCTAGTCACCGCTAGCTGCTGTAGTACTTGACAAGCGGGGAACTGCTGCTGCACTTCTTCTGGGCAGCAGTAAACTCCTTGCTGCAGGGCGATCGCACAGGGGCTGCCTATAATTGGCCCGCTAAAGTCACAGTCCGTTCCGTTGCGGGGCCAGCTAGCAATTGTCTGCAGTAAATTTGCTTTAGTCTGCTGAGTAACCGTGGCATATCGTACGCCCAGCGTTTGCGCTAGGTGCCGCACCAAAGCGGCAAAAAAAGCCTCTCCGACCGTACTGGCAGTTTCTGCAACCAGAGCTTCGAGCACAGCCTGATTCCGCCGACATTCGGTGATATCGCGAGCATTGATAACCACCGCTTCGACTTCAGCTTCCTCGGTCAGAATCGGGCTGAGGGCATATTCAAAAACGCGATCGCCTGTCACCATAGACACGGTTGACTGATAGATGCCTGGCTGCTGGGTGGTAAAGATATCGCGAATTTGCCGCTCTAGCTGCTTAACCAACTGTCTTGGTAGTTTGACCTGATCAGGGGTGCGGCCAATCATCTCCATCGGCTGCAGGCCCATAGCTGCTGCCCCCGCCCGAGACGCATATAAGAACCGACACCGGCGATCGACACAGTAGATGTGGTCCAGCGAAGATTCTAGGATAGTGTTGAGGGTTCGCGCCTGCTGCTGCAGCCGCCGTGTGCGCTCTTGAATTAAAGACTCTAAGTTCTGATTTTGGGCCGATAGGCGCTGCAGCAGGAGGTTGCGTTCTTGCTGGGCTTCTCTTTGGGCAGTAATATCCGTATGCAGAGCCACATAGCCGACCAGCGCCCCGGTTTCGCTCTGAATTGTATCTATTCTGACAAAAACGACCCGGCGATCGCCCCGACGGTGCCGAATCAGGGCTTCACCGGCCCAGCTTCCCTGCTGCATTACGGTTTCCCGAATAGAGCGGAGCTGCTGAGCATCCTCATAAACCGCGTCGGCTCCGCCAACTGCTTTGAGGTCTGACAAGCTATATCCCAGCAAATTTACCAGCGCTGGGTTGATATAAACTAGTTCGCGATCGCAATTGGCAATTACAATGCCGTCGCTGGCATGTTCAACCGCCTTAGCAATCTGCAGCCAGTAAGACTCAAACGGCCTTGAAGATGCATCTGAATTCATATCAAGTGCCTATAGTCGGCAATAAAAACAATTGAATAAACCCTACGCAATGACCTCATAAAAGCTTGCCCCCAATTCCGTCAGCTATCGGTTTAATTCCAGCATCTATTTTTTTATCTAAGTCTTCAACCGTTAAAATGCCGTTTCTTGCCCTGACCTGTTTGCGTAACTTGACGGAGAGCAGTGTCAACTTCACAGGGAAGCAGTGGCAAAGAGAGTGCTCGAAGGATGGGGCTTGGCTGCTCTGCAGAGGCTACCGGTTGGGGGCTGAGCCTTTGGGCTGGTCAGCAGCAGTTGTAGCTGTAGTAGTGTTACCTAGTTCAAGACCTGGCCGTGACAAAATACCAGCAAAACGTTTGGGATGAGCTATGCTAGCTGCAAGTAGGTTATTTTGAGTTGCTGAATCTGTGCTGAAGCGTATTTCTTTAGTTTCCTGTCTAGTGGCTGCTGGTTTCTTAATCTCTCCTAAACCAGCTATTTCTCAAGCACTTGTTCCCTACACGCTGCCCTTAGACTTTGAACAGCTACAGCAGGAGGGCTTGCTTCTCGCACAAGAGGCAGCACAGCTAGCTCAATTTCAACAATACCAGGCAGCCCTTTCAAGAGCGCAACTGGCGGTACAACTGGCCCCCAACGAAGCAGATATCTGGGGTCTACTCGGCACGCTCTATCTACAGTTTGACCAGGTAGAAAGCGCTATCAGCGCGCTTGAGGAAGCGCAAAGGCTAGCTCCCGACAATTCAGCAGTTTTGTTTGCCCTGGGAACAGCCTCTTTTCAGGAGTCTCGCTATTTGCAGGCGGTCGATTATCTAGAGGCAGGATTAGCCATTGAGCCAGATAGTGCCGGGGCACTCTTCGATCTAGGTAACGCCTACTACAAGCTCAGCCGCTATGACAAAGCTATTAGCAGCTATGAGCAGGCAGCCGAGCAAGAGGCCGAATTCTGGCCTGCTATCAACAATATCGGTCTGGTTCTTTACGAAATGGACCGACCGGCAGACGCTATTCAGCATTGGCAAGATGCTTTGGCCATCGCTGCCGAAGAATCTGAGCCTCAGCTAGCGATCGCCGTAGCTCTCTACAATCAGGGACAACGGGAAGCGGCTATTAATCTAGCAACTGAAGCCCTAGAGCGCGATAGCCGTTACGCTGATCTTGCCTTTCTAGAGGAAAATCTTTGGGGCGAACAGCTACTCAGCGCCACCCAGCAGTTTTTTGAAGTTCCAGCCATGCGCGCCCTGCTTGCCCAGCTTTAGGCTATTTAGTTCCTCTAAACAGGCTGTACCGACTAGGTTAGGGCAAAGTGTAGGAAGCGGTTTTGAATTTTGAGCTTTCAGGTCTGAGCGTTGAAATCAGTTCATCGCTTGAGGTCCATCATGCAAAACTCAAAACGGCTTCTGACTTAATTTCTCCTGCCCTATTTCCTGATCCTTGTCCGTAAGGCTCTTGACAGTATCAGAGTCGTACCTTGAAAATTAGGCTTGCTAAAATTCAGTTCTAGTCGTACAAGTGTACTTATCCGCACCAGCTCTGGCTAGTCTTCGCTCGGCAGCAGGGCTAGAATATCGTCTACAAACTTTTGGTGGTCAACAACAGGTTTGGAGATATAGCCATCTGCCCCGCTCTGTTGAAGAAAGTTCTCGCGATCGCCATCCATGGCGTGAGCGGTCACCAGAATGACGGGAAGCTTAGCCGTTGCTGGATTGGCCTTCAGCATCTGGGTAATTGTGATACCGTCTACAGGCTTGCCCTGATAGACGCTATGTGCCAGCGACACATCCATCAAAATAATATCGGCTTCCTGATTATGGGCAATCTGCATTACTTCTTCGACATTTTCGGTGTGCTTCACTGCCAGGCCACCGCGCTTAGTCAAAATTTTGGAAAAGACGCGGGCATTGATCATGTCATCTTCCACAATCAGAACAGTTTTCATAGAGCTTTGCAATCAAAGAGATAGGAAAGGTCAGACAGGCAAAAACAGCATGAATGGATTCGTTCAAGCGCCCCCTGAAGGATTCACCCTTCGTCCCGGGTAGTACTGAGATAGATGCCCAATAGCAGAATCAATTGTGAAGTTCAGCCTTAGCTAGCGGATTGAGTCTTGTCACTTTTCTGCTCTGCATATAAGTTACAGCATTGTTACAGTCGATTCGGATTTTAGATTAATTTTCAAGGAAAACAGCTCATGGCGAAGCAGCTCAATCAGCCTTCTCCCGGTCAGGTTATCGTCACCTCCCTGCATTCTGAAGTACAGCGATCGTACTTAGAATATGCCATGAGCGTGATTGTCGGACGGGCCCTGCCTGACGTACGCGATGGCCTGAAGCCAGTCCATCGCCGCATTCTCTACGCTATGTACGAGCTAGGCTTGACCCCAGATCGGCCTTTTCGCAAATGCGCCCGCGTGGTGGGGGACGTACTCGGTAAGTATCATCCCCACGGCGACCAGGCGGTCTATGATGCCTTGGTCAGGATGGTGCAGTCCTTTTCCAGCCGCTATCCCCTGCTGGACGGGCACGGCAACTTTGGCTCCGTAGACAACGATCCACCGGCAGCCATGCGCTATACCGAAACCCGGCTGGCCCCGGTTGGCTATGAGGCCCTGCTGGGAGAAATTGGCGAGGCCACCGTTGATTTTATTGACAACTTTGATAGCTCGCAGCAGGAGCCGATTGTCCTACCCTCGCAACTGCCTAATTTGCTGCTCAACGGCTCCTCCGGCATCGCTGTGGGTATGGCAACCAATATTCCCCCCCACAATCTGGGGGAAGTGATTGACGGTCTAATTGCGCTCATCGATCGCCCCGATCTGACAGATGATGCGCTATTTAAGCTAATTCCAGGACCAGACTTCCCCACCGGCGGCGAAATTGTAGGTACCCAGGGCATTCGAGAAGCCTACCGCACCGGACGCGGCAGCATTCCCATGCGCGGCGTCGCTGCCTTTGAAGAGATTCATCCGGGACGGGGCCGTCAGCGGCGCAATGCTATCGTCATTACGGAACTGCCCTATCAGGTCAACAAGGCGGGCTGGATTGAGAAAATTGCTGATTTAGTCAATAACGGCAAAATTGACGGCATCTCTGATATCCGGGACGAAAGCGATCGCGAGGGCATGCGTGTCGTCATCGAACTCAAGCGGGAAGCCCAGCCCCAGCTTGTTCTCAATGCGCTTTATAAACTCACCCCTTTACAGAGCAACTTTGGCGCTATTTTGCTAGCCCTAGACCAGGGACAGCCCCGCCAGCTACCGCTGCGATCGCTGCTAGAAGCTTTTCTTAACTTCCGCGAAGAAACCCTCACCCGCCAGTATCAACACGAGCTAGATAAAGCTGAGAGTCGTCTACACCTAGTTGAAGGACTGCGCGCTGCCTTAGCCAATCTAGACGCGGTGATTGATATTTTGCGGCAGGCGGCTGACGGTACCACCGCCAAAGTCCAGCTACAGCAACGGTTCAACCTCAGCGATCGCCAAGCCGATGCTATTTTAGCCATGCCGCTGCGCCGTCTCACTGACCTAGAACAGCAGAATTTGCAGCGGGAATACGAAGAACTGACTGCGCGGATGAATCAGCTGCAGCAGCTGCTGTCTAATCGTCAGGAACTGCTGAAGTCGCTGAAGAAAGAGCTGCGAGCGCTAAAGAAAAAATTTGGCGATCCCAGACGTACCCGCATTCAAACCGAGGCAGAGCGAGCCGAAGAAAAGCAGCTCATAGCTGAAATTGTGGCGGAAGAAGTTGAAACAGAGGTAGTCCTAGAGTTTTCCGCTCGCGGCTATGTGCGGCGGCTGTCTCCACGGGCATTCCAACGGCGGCAGGCCCGACAGCAAACCGATGAAATAGCTACGCTACGCGAAGCCGACGACTTTCCGATTCAAACCGAGTCAGCCCTGACCACGCAGGAGCTACTGGTGCTGACTCAGGCGGGCAAAGCCTATACGATTTTAGTGGGTGATATTCCCGCCACCTCCCGCCAGTCCAAGGGAACGCCCCTGGTAGGACTGCTGCCTGACTCAGTGCCTGCCGAGCCAGACGCCGTCGTGGCCCAGATCATTTTGACCGAAAGCACATTGTCCAAGGAACTGATACTCACAACCACTGCAGGACGCATCAAGCGCCAGCCGCTCTCAGAGTTCACCCACCTCACCGGACGGGGGCTGACGGCGCTAAAGCTGAAGGATGGCGATCAGCTACGGTATGCGGTGCTCGCCCAGGTAGAGGACTTACTGGTATTGGGAACATCGGGGGGGCGGCTGCTCAAATTCAAAGTTGACGATGAGCAGTTGCCGGTCATGGGCCGTAATGCCCAAGGCCCAAAGGCTCTGCGCTTACGGAAGCAAGAGCAGCTAGTCGGCTGTCTAGCAGTGCAGGATGCAGACATGATTCTGCTGATTTCAGCTTTAGGCTTTGCCAAACGGATACCCGCTAAAGCCCTACGGTTGGCTAATCGGGGTGAAATTGGCACCCAGGCGTTTCGGTTTAGCCTCAAGTCTGACAGCCTAGCGGCAGTGGTGCCGGTGCTAGCAGAAACGCAGGTGACCCTCAGCACCACTGAAGGACGCACTGCTCAGATTGCGCCAGACGATGTGCCCCGTCAGGGTAAAGACACGCCCTGCCAGCGCATTTTGCAGCCGGCCAGAGGCGAGAAGATTGTCACCGCCCTGATTTCTTCACTCGTGGAAGCGGCTGAGGCCGAATAGCCCCTACCTGACTCAGTAATTCGGTACAATCAGGCGACAATAAATTCAACCTCATCGTCTAAATCTGCTGTGGCTCCCGTTGTTCTAGAAAATATCTACAAAACTTTTCCCCGCCATCGCCGCGATCCCTCGGCTGGGCCGGAAGTTCCAGCTATACCGCTGGTCAGCGAGGCTGCCATAGCGACAGAGATCAACTCAACGACGGCGATCGCTGTGCTGCGGCGCATCAGCCTGACGGTGGCAGACGGTGAGTTTATGGTGTTAGTGGGGCCTTCCGGCTGCGGTAAAAGTACCCTACTGCGGCTGATTGCCGGCCTGGAAACCCTGACAGCAGGCAATGTTCGGGTGGGCGATCGCCTGGTAAACCAGCTCCCCCCCAAGCAGCGCGATATTGCTATGGTGTTTCAAAGCTATGCCCTCTATCCTCACCTAACGGTTTATGACAATCTAGCCTTTGGGCTGCGGCGGATGTCGCTGGCAACCGGGGCAAATAGCAGGCAGCAGGACGCCGTGAGTTCAGCCTGGTGGGAGTCGGCCCTAGTTGCCCTCACGCGGGTTTTGCCTAAAGGACTGCGGTACCTTTCTGAGGCAGAGCGTCAGGTCGATCAGCGGGTGCGATCGGTAGCCAAAATGCTGCAGATTGAGCCATTGCTCAACCGGATGCCACGCCAGCTCTCTGGTGGACAGAAGCAGCGGGTAGCCTTGGGACGAGCCATGTCTCGCAACCCCCAGGTATTTCTGATGGATGAGCCGCTCTCTAACCTAGATGCTAAGCTCCGCACTGAAACGCGAGCCCAAATCGTAGCCCTGCAGCGATCCCTAGGCATCACCACGATCTACGTCACCCACGACCAAACCGAGGCGATGACGATGGGCGATCGCATTGCCGTGATGAACCAGGGCCAAATTCAGCAGGTAGCCCCCCCTTTGGAGCTGTATCATCACCCGGCCAACCGTTTCGTCGCCGAATTTATCGGCTCGCCGCCGATGAACTTTATCCCCGTACAGGTGAAAGGCTCGCCCGTGATTAGCCATCCCCGGTTTCGCCTGACGCTGCCCGGCTGCTGGGAAGAAACTTTGCGCGCCCGCGAAGGTCAAACGGTTCTGCTGGGTATTCGCCCAGAACACCTGACAGTTGGGCTGCCAGCCCCTAAGAATCTCTGCGTCAGGGTCGTGCGGGTGGAAGCTTTGGGCAACGAAACCTATATCACGGCAGATCTGGCCGGCGAACAGCTACAGGCCCGCCTGGCCGGTAGCCAGCCAGTTAAAATCGACGATGAGCTCTGGCTGGCGATCGCTGCCGATCAGATCCACCTGTTCGATTTAGAAACCGAGCAGGCTATATGCCCAGTCTAATCCGCTCAACCGTTCAGCTGAATTCGCGCTAAAACGGTACTTTCTTTTTGCTAGCTTTGTCGCGCTCGTAGTTAAGTTCTTTCAGCTTCTTCATAATGCGGCTGAAATACTCTTGCAGATATTCTTCTAAAGTGGTGACTTCTGCCGGATCAATCTCAAACGCCTCGTATACCTCGTCCATCGGTGCATCAAGCGGCTTGCCGCTGGCGACCACTTCGGCAAAGGCCAGTCGATCTGAGAGGTTCCAGCCCCACTGAAAGAATCTAGCTACGCGGCGTACGCTTTTTAGCAGCCCCAGAGGCATCTGCGAAACCTTGGAATCTTGCCCAGAGAGACGCTCGCAAAGGCGGACAATTTCGTAAGCACCCCAGGCTCGCGTCCCCGCCATTGGAAAGACGCGGTTTTCTGCGGCAGGCAGCTTCAGTGATTTAATTGCAAACCGGGCAATATCTTGCGTATTCATGTAGGCGATTGGGGCCGCTTCCCCCATCACCCAAACGGCCTGCTTTTCCAAAATGGGAATTGCGTACTGACCAATGAGTCCCTGCATAAAACCACAGGGACGCAGAACCGTATAGGTCAATCCTGATTCGGCTAAAAACTTTTCCGTACACCGCTTAATGTCCATTAGCGGCACATGAGGATACTTCTCGGCATGGAGAATAGAGAAGAAAACGTAGCGCTCAACGCCCGCCGCTTTGGCGGCCTGAATTAGAGCAACTTTTCCTTCCCAGTCAACCTGATAAATACTCGCTGTATCGGTAGGCCGGGCCGTTGCGGCATCAATCACAGCCGTCACCCCTTCTAGAGCAGGCGGTAGAGTTTCTGGCTTGCACAAATTTGCCCGCACCAGAGTCGCACCCCACTCTCTTAAAAAAGCGGCTTTTTGAAAGCTGCGCACCAAGCACCGTACCTCGTATCCCTCATCCAGGGCACGGCGAACGAGCTGCCTTCCTAAAGTGCCAGTGGCACCAACAACGAGTAAAGTCATGAGGGAAATGTAACAAAACTTTGCTTTTATAAGAATATCAGATTATTCGACCAGCGGACATGATCCAACCCGAAGACTACTCTTCACCGCCCTGAATCCGCAGCATTAGGAAGCCTAGAGCTAGGCCCACCAAGATAAGAGAAAACGCTAGGATTGCTGAATTAAAGATTTCGCCACTCATAATGAGTCAATGTACTCCTCTTGCTAAATCAGCCCTAAACTGAGGCTGATGAAAAATAACTTTACTTGCAGACCAATTCTAAAACAGTTTGGGGCCGCTCCAGAACTGATTGCTGCTGGATTTAACTGACAACGCCATTTAACACCATCCCCGTAGAAACCCATCTGCTTTGCTATGACCTCTAGCCGCCGTCCTCGACTAGCAATTACCCTCGGTGATCCTGCCGGCATCGGCCCTGAGGTAGTACTGAAGGCCCTGGCCGATAACCGCTGGCGATCGCTGGCTGAGATCACCTTAGTCGGCAACTCTTTTTTGCTGCAGCAGACCTATGAGCGGCTAACTCAGTTGGGCCTGTCGCTAGCCGATCCTGCCGCTTTTGAGCAGCTAGAGATTGAGGCCGACGCTACCGTTAGGGCTGCAGTCAGCCTCGGCGTTGGCAACGGCGCTAGCGGTGATATCAGCTTTCGTTCTTTACAGACGGCAATTCGCAAAACCATCAGCGGCCACTTCGACGGTATTGTCACCGCTCCCATTGCCAAGTCAGCCTGGAAGCTAGCCGGACATTCCTATCCGGGCCAAACTGAGCTGCTGGCCGAGGGAGCCGGACGCGATCGCTTTGGCATGTTGTTCGTAGCGCGATCGCCTCACAGCGGTTGGCAGCTACGCACCCTTCTAGCCACCACTCATATTCCTCTGGCTCAAGTCCCTACAGCCCTCTCCCCGGCACTGATGAGCCGCAAGCTTGACCTGCTGATTGAATGCTTACAGCAGGATTTTGGCCTAAGTCAGCCCCGCATCGCCATCGCCGGACTCAATCCCCACAGCGGCGAGCAGGGGCAGCTCGGCCACGAAGAACAAGACTGGCTGGTGCCCTGGCTGCACCAGCAGCGCCAGCGATACCCGCAGCTCACCCTAGATGGCCCCGTCCCACCAGATACCCTCTGGGTCAAACCAGGACAAGCCTGGATGGGCCAGCAGCCGGCTCATGACGCTTATTTAGCCCTGTACCACGACCAGGGACTGATCCCGGTCAAGCTTCTAGCTTTCGACCGGGCCGTCAACACGACAATCGGCTTGCCTTTTGTCCGCACCTCTCCCGATCACGGTACCGCTTTTGATATTGCTGGATGTGGTCTGGCGGCAGCAACCAGTATGACAGCGGCAATTGAACTTGCAGTTGAACTTTGCCAGCAGCGCCAACGGCGATCGCTGACCGTTTAGCAATTCATAGAAAATAGGATTTGATAACTTTGTAAAGGCGATTTAATTTACTTAATCACCGCCAAATTGCCCGCAAAACCACTGAGGCTTCGCAGTAATTTCTCAGCTCAGAAGCAAGAATATAACCCAACTAAAGTTATTGAGAGATTCAATTAAGGCTGTTGAGAGATTAAGAGAAGCTGATCCTTTCCATAAGTCTTAGCTGTTATTGACATAAAATTAGCCAGTCTGGGCAGCTTAACAACTAACAATATTTATTAATCCTCCAGAGATTGATTTGGAGAGACAATAACTGGAGCTTTACAGCGGTCAACAGCCTAAAAAAACAGTATGATCTGTTACAGAAACGCTTCTCGAAGTTCAGTCTTTCGCTAAGTCTTCCATCGGGTTTGGGGCTAGATTGGTTAGCCTTGACATGCCACGTTACTTCCACTGATGTCTTTTGACAGGGTGAATTATGCTTCAATCACTTTCTTACTCTTATTCCATTGACTTCATTCAAGATGAAGCGCGTCAGCTAGTTCAAAAAGGAACTGTAAGCCGCCAGCAGCCCATCTATACGCTTTGCAAATATATTCCAGCTCGCGAATGGGCCGGGATTGAGGCTGAGCTGGAGGCGAGGGGTTTTCTACTCAGAGATCGGATTAGCGATCTGATGGGGCGAGAGGATTGGGACAACGATTAGTCTATTCCCTTGAAAACAGACTGATTAAAACAGGCTGAGCTGTGTTGGGGATGGACTGATTTTCTGCCAAGGTAAAGGTTGCCTAACGATTCCCTGCTGCTGTAAAAGCTGATAGAAATGGCGAGCGATCGCAGGCGATTTGGCTTCGATTGGACAATGGACAAAGAAGTAAATTTGGGTTCCTTGACTCAGCCACTGCTGTAGTTGGGGAATCCATTTTTGTAAGTACGACTGGTTATAGGCCAAATCGGGATGGCCGATGTAGCGGATAAGGCTGAAATCGGCAGTGACGGCGGGCTGTAGCGGTACCTGTGGCTTGCGGCGCTCAGAGTGTAGCTGAGGATCGCGGTTGCCGTCGGCTATGCAGTCGTAGATCGGGCGGCTATCAAGCAGTGCCCGCCCGCTTCTATGGTTAGCTAAAAGCTGATTGAGCTGGGTTTGATAACTAGACTGAAACCAGTCACGATGACGCACTTCCACCGCCAAGGGCACTTGCTGGTGTGGCCATCGTTCAATAAAGCTGTTCAAGTCTGCTAAAGCCGCAGGACTATAGCTCGGCGGCAACTGGGCCAGGCAGGGGCCAAGGCGATCGCCCAATGGTGCTACCCGCTTTAGGAAAGCGATCGCTTCCGGCAGCCTCGGACTCAGCTGCCCCTGGTGAGTGATTAATCGCGGCAGCTTTAGGCAAAACCGGAAGCTGGCCGGTGTCTCTGCAGCCCAGCGCTGCACCATAGCCTCACTGGGCACTGAGTAAAACGTGGTATTGCCTTCAACCGCTGTCAGACGCTGGCTGTAGAGCTGTAGCAAGTCGCCTGGGCGGCTACCTGCCGGATAAAAGTCGCCAATCCAATCTTTATAAGCCCAAACGGCACAGCCGATGAAAAAAGAAGCCTCAGCCATTCTATAGAGAAGATGCAGCCAGCTAAAAGAAGCCAGCCTATGCTAATTCAGTATGCCGTTTATTCAAACCCAATTGAGCGGGTAGATGAAAATAGTGAAGCAACCAGAATTGCCCAGGGAATATCACCTCCGGCGGGCGATCGCGGCGGATATGGGGGCAATTCGGTGGTTAGTGCTGCGATCGCTGCTGGATCCAACTCAGCTTCGCTGGCAGCAGTTTTGGCTAATTGAGCAGCAAAGACAGGTGGTAGCCTGCGGGCAGCTCAGGCAGTTTGAGCAGGCGCAGGAGCTAGGCAGTCTGGTGGTGGATCCGGCCCATCGACGGCTGGGCTTAGGAACGCATTTGACCCAGCATTTGATTCAGCAGGCGAATCAGCCCTTGTATTTGGAATGCTTGGGCGATCGCCTAGGACATTTTTACCAGCGCTTGGGTTTTGTGACGGCCAGTTGGGAAACAATGCCCGCTGCCATTCAGCGTAAATTTCGGCTGTCGCGCTGGGCCGCTCGCTGGCTCAATCTGCCGCTACAAATCTTAGAATATCCACAGCAAAAATAAGCCAAAAAAAGCGCTGAATGGCTTCAGCGCTGTGACCTAGATGCAGTAGTTACCGGAGCAATTAGCCACCCGCAACTGCCGGAACGATGCTCACCTCATCACCCTCGCTGAGGGAGGTTTCTTTGCCATCGAGAAAGCGAATATCTTCGCTGTTGACGTAGAAATTGACGAAGCGACGGAGTTCACCTTTGTCATCGCAGAGACGGGCCTTAATGCCAGGACAGTTGGCTTCTAGGTCGTTCAGCATTTCGGCAATATTGTCACCCTTACATTCGAGGGTGGCCTGATTGTGGGTGAACTTTTGTAGGGGGGTAGGAATAAGAACTTTGACAGCCATGATTTCAGACGAAGGGTAGAAAATCGAAAATTGACGGGATCTCGCAGAGTGGGCTAAGCATGCCCAGCGGAAATAACTAGGACATGGCGGGGATGAGCAGAGGATATCGCTTGTGCTCATCCTTCACGGGGGTTACACGGAGGTTTGCTGCCAGTCTAGCCGCTCTAAGGTGCGGGCGCGCTCTAGGGCACGCTCGAAGCTCTCCAGCTTTGGCTCAATTGTCAGCGGCTCGCCAATGTAGCCCTGAACGGCCTCTTGGGTCTTGAGGCCGTTGCCGGTGATGTAGGCCACCGTGGTTTCATCGGGATCGATCTTGCCTGCTTCTACCAGCTTTTTCAGCACCGCAATGGTGGTTCCCCCTGCGGTTTCGGTAAAGATGCCCTCGGTTTCAGCCAGCAGCTTGATGCCGTCAATAATCTCGGCGTCGGTGACAGATTCGATGTTGCCGTTGGTCTTGCGGGCAATATCGAGGGCATAGATACCGTCTGCCGGGTTGCCGATGGCAATAGACTTAGCAATGGTGTTGGGCTTAACCGGACTGACAAAGTCGCGGCCCTCTTTGAAAGCCTGGGCAATTGGAGAGCAGCCTTCCGCCTGAGCACCGCTGAAGCGTACCGCTTTGTCCTCCACCAGGCCAGTTTTAATGAATTCTTGAAAGCCCTTGTGAATCTTGGAGTAGAGAGAACCGGAGGCCAAAGGCGCAACGATGTGATCGGGTAGCTGCCAGCCGAGCTGCTCAGCTACTTCAAACCCTAACGTCTTCGATCCTTCCGAATAATAGGGACGCAGGTTGATATTGACAAAGCCCCAGCCGTGGGTGTTAGCCACTTCGCAGCAAAGCCGGTTGACCTGATCGTAATTGCCGTGAACGGCCATCACCGTCGGGCTGTAGATTAGCGTTCCTAGCACTTTACCCGCTTCGAGATCAGAAGGGATGAAGACGCAGCAGTCTAGTCCTGCATGAGCCGCGATCGCCGCGGTCGAGTTGGCTAGATTGCCGGTGCTGGCGCAGGAAACGGTGGAAAAGCCTAGCTCCTTAGCTTTGCTGAGGGCGACAGAAACCACCCGATCTTTAAAGCTCAGCGTCGGCATATTGACCGCGTCGTTCTTGATGTAGAGATTTTTTAAACCGAGGCGACGGGCAAGACGGTTGGTCTTGAGCAGCGGCGTCATGCCGGTGCCGACATCAATGGGATTGTCGGCAACGGGCAAAAAGTCTTTGTAGCGCCAGATAGACTTGGGCCCCGCAGCGATGCGATCGCGGCTGACGCGGCGACGAATTTCGTCGTAGTCATAAGCCACTTCTAAGGGGCCAAAGCAAACATCTTCACAAACGTGCTTGGCTCCGAGGTCATAGGTTTCACCACACTCGCGGCATTTGAGGTTGGTGAAAGTGGTTTTAGCAGTGAGCTGCTTTTCGATCGCCTGGGTCATAGTTCTAACTGCGCTAGGTCAAGACAACAACGTGGTTTTTAACCGACTTGCTGGATAGTATCACGCTCAAAAAATCATCGTCAAACATACCCGACTTTTTTTGTCGGGATTAGGCTGAGCGTTTCGATAATTGGGCCTTAGGGGCAGCCATAATCAGGCTTAGAGTGTCACCTCTCTCTATCCCCTCTATTCCGGACTCAGCACCAAATTATCCCGGTGCACCACCGTCTCCGCTCCGTCATAGCCTAGAATCGCGGCAATCTTATCCGATCGCTGGCCGCGAATTTTCTGCAAATCGCGGTAGCTATAGTTCACCAACCCGCGCGCAATCTCCTTGCCTGCGCGATCGCAGAGCTGCACCGCATCTTGGCTTTGAAACTCCCCTTCAATTTCAGTAATACCGGCTGCTAGAAGCGATCGCCCCGACTGCGCAATTGCTCTGACAGCTCCCTCATCCAGGTAAAGCTTGCCTGCAGGCACTAGGCCGTGGGCAATCCAGCGCTTGCGAGCATTGGGGAGCTGAGGCTGGGGGGCGAAGTGGGTGCCAATGTCGGCACCCTGCAGAATTTTTTCTAGGTTGCGCGGCGTTTTACCATCGGTGATGACGGTGCGAATACCGGCAGTGGTAGCAATGCGAGCGGCCTCAATTTTCGTCACCATGCCGCCTGTACCCCAGTTAGTGCCGCGATCGCCCACCTTCACCTGTAGCTCAGCTAGCTGGGCTACTTTGTCCACCAGGCTGATAGGCCGCGCATCGGGATTGGAGCGCGGATCGGCAGAATAGAGCCGATCGACATCCGTGAGCAAAATCAGCCAGTCAGCCCCCACTAGGCTGGCAACCTGAGCGGAGAGGGTGTCGTTATCGCCGAACTTAAGTTCATCCACCGCTACCGTGTCGTTCTCATTGACAATGGGAATAACGCCGAGCTGGAGAAGCTGGCGAAAAGTACGATAGCTATTGACATAGCGCGATCGCTGCACCAAATCGGTGCGGGTGAGTAAAACCTGGGCGATCGGCTGCCCCAGCGTCGTAAACAAATCATCGTAAACTCGCATTAGCCGCCCCTGCCCCACTGCCGCCACGGCCTGCTTCATCGAGATTGAGCGGGGCCGTTCCGTGAGTCCTAAGCGAGCACAGCCCACACCTACCGCGCCGGATGAAACTAAAATAACCCGGTGTCCTTGCTGGCGCAGGGAGCTGAGGGTTTCTACCAAACTGGCAATTGTTGAAAGAGCCAGGTGGCCGCTAGTGGATTGGGTCAGGCTAGAGGTGCCAATTTTGACAACTAATGTGGAAAACTGCATAAGAGGGTTGGCATTAAAAGAGGGCGCTGACTTTTGGGAAAGCCAACGCCCTGCCGGTCTATAAATTCGCTTTTAAATTTCAGGATCTTTATTCGGGTTGATCCCGTTGAATACTTATATCTTCCTATCCCCAGAATCACTAGCCAATATTTCATAATATTTTTTTCATATTTAGCTAGATAGATAAAAGTAAAGAAACGTATCAGCAGCGCGACTGCCGCGCTAAGCCTAGGGAGTTTTGAGCGAAACTCCCAGTAGCTGGGAAATCCAAACTTCAAATGTGCGCAGAGGATGCTTGCGTATTTCCTGGGCCGGGTTCATCATCGGCTCGACGAGCACCGTAAACATGCCCAGACGGTTGCCAGCCAAAACATCGGTAAACAGGCGATCGCCTACCATGGCAATTCGCTCCGTCGGCAGATTCATGGCTTCGGTCGCTTTTCTCAGTTTCCGCCGGGAGGGCTTGCCCGCTCCGGTAATATAGGGCACCTCCAGAACCTCGGCAATACGACGAATCCGGTAGCTGTTCATGTTGTTGCTCACTAGCCATAGGCTCACCAGCGGCTTCAGCTGCTCAATCCACTGCTGCAGCTCAGCCGTAGCCTGAGCCTGGCTGAAGGGGACTAGGGTTTCATCTACATCGAGAACCAGCCCTTGCAGATTGTGTTTTTCAATCAGATCCGGAGTCAGTCGAAAAACCGATCCGTCAAGCACTAAGTCTGGCTGTAGCCACTGGATCCAAAACATTGCCTTCTATCGAGTAATAAAGTCGTCTAAGAGTAAGGGGAAAGGGCGATCTAAATTTTTGCTAGTTGGCCGATTGCGCATCAATTTCGTCTCGAATTCTAATCTGAGCGGCCTCATGCTCTTGCAGCGTGCGGCTGAAAATATGGGTGCCGTCATAGCGAGCCACAAAATAAAGGAACTCAGTATCTGCTGGATTGAGGCTGGCTTCTAAACTGGCAAGTCCCGGATTGGCGATGGGGGTAGGCGGCAGTCCGGCGTTGAGATAGGTGTTATAGGGATTGGGCGTTTCCACCTGAGCGTAGGTCAGCGGGTTTTCAGGGGTTTGGCGAATGCCAAGACCGTATTCAACGGTGGGATCAGCTCCTAAGGGAATGCCTGCTTCCAGCCGATTACTAAAGACGCCTGCAATGGTAGAGCGCTCGTCGGACACCACTGCCTCTTTCTCGATGATGCTAGCTAAAGTTACCCAGTCGAGCAGTTCCATAGCGTTGGGCTGCTGCTGATAGACAGGCAGCGCTGTGCTTTCAAAGCGATCGAGCATCAGAGTCATGATCGCCTCCGGGGTAATTTGTTCGGCGGGAATCTGATAGGTATCAGGAAACAAGAACCCCTCTAGATGAGGAATGTCTTTGGGCAGCCAGGGATAGCGCTCGGCAGGAATGGTTTCGGTGAGCTGCAAGAACTCTGCGGCAGGGAAAAAGCCCTCCTGCGCCAAGGCTGCAGCAATCTGTTCTCGGTTCCAGCCTTCAGGAATCGTAAAGCTGCGAGTGACGACTTCTCCGGCCCAGAGAATACCCGCAATATCCTCCAGCGGCTGGGTGGGTGAGAGCACATAGGTACCGGCCTGGTAGCCCCCCTCTGGCTGACGCAAAAGCTGCCAGCGTGTCCACAGATTCCAGGCAGTAGAGGAGCGAATCAGGCCCGCGGCTTCTAAATCGCGGCCAATTTGCTGGCTGGGTGTGCCAATGGGAATTTCAATTTGGATGGCCTCTTGGCCCTCAATCGGCTCGGCTGCGGCAGAAGGCGTTTCTACTGGGTCGGTCGCCCAGCTCCACCAAGACCAGCCCTGCCAGCCACTAAACGCGATCGCGGCGGGCAGTAAAAGCAAATAGAACAGCCCTTTCCAGACCCGTGATTTCATAGCGGTACCTAAATGATCCCTCTAGAAAATTTGCTGGTGTCACCCTGGAGTTGAGACGCCGACATTTTAGTCTAAAACGTCGAACAGCTTATCTTCAATTTGGAGACGAACCTGCTGAAATTCTTCGGGAGAAACCAGCTCAATCTCACCCTTGGCATTTTCTTTTGCAAAAAACAGCAGCGGCTCCAGCGGCGTGCAGAGGGTGTATTCCTGATCTTCGTGAAAGAAAGTCGTCAAAATTTGAAATTCTTCGGTCTGCGGTTCCGGCTCTTCGTCAACTTCTAGCGTAAAGCAGTCTTCGTCATTCGGTTCCGGCAGTTCACCGGCTGCCGTTAGGGTCAATGCCGTTCGCTGCAAAATCAGGTCCTGCTCAGCCAGGACGGCGCGGGCAGTGGGAAACAGGGCGTCAATATCGGCTTCGTCAATATCAACCAGCACCTCATCTTCGTCGTCGCTGTCTGGGTCCGCCTGCCACATAAAAATTTCAATGGGAGCATCGGCTGGAATCAACAGCAAATATTCTTGATCTTCGACCGGAATGGTCTGCTCAATGAAGCAGGGCAGCGATCGCCCTGCCGCATCGGTCAAGATTACCTCTGCCTCTTGCATTTCATTCGCTTCATCCGCCATGAAAAAAACTCCTTGCTGGCCCCAGGCTAGAAAACTGGCTACGTTGCCGCTGCGCGACGGTGATCAAGCCACTGCTGCAAAATGATGGCTGCCGCCTTACGATCGATCAGCGCTTTGTTACGAGACGGAGAGCGGCGTTCCGCCAAGATGAGCTGCTCTGCTTGCACAGAGCTGAGTCGCTCATCGACGAACTCTACCGGGAGCTGTAGCGCTTGGCCTAAGCGGTGGGCCACTTTTTGCACTTGTTTAGCTTGAAAGCCCAGCTTACCATCCATTGAATACGGTAAACCGACCACTAAAACTTCTACTGAGCGTTCCTGGACTAACCGCTGCAGCCGCTCAGTCACTTCGTTCAAAGAGCGACATTCTAAAGTGGTTAAGCCGGTGGCAATCAATCCGGTGCGATCGCAGCCAGCCACGCCAATGCGTTTCCGTCCAATATCTAGCCCCAAAGCTGAAATCATAAAAAATGTCGCGCTCAGCCAGAATTCTCTCCGGCTTACCAAAACTAACGATAACAGCTAGCGGCCTTCAGGCTGGGAAAGGGGGCGATCGCCAGCGGTTTCCTCGGCTGCAGAGCGCTCTGGCTCGCTAGGCACGCTCGGTCGCTCCTGTTGGCCCGCCTGATACTCGTGGCGGTTAGTTTCGGGCAGAGCCGGATCGGCGGCCCAGGTAATTCGTCCGGGTATAGGTTTGCCGGAAGGCTGGAGTCCTTGCAGCACGTCGGGAAGCTGGAGTCCCTCCAGGGAGAGAGTCTTAGATTCGCGCAGCTTGTGCCAGACCGAGCGAGACATCATCAGTCCGTGCTCAATTTGGACAGCACCAATCTGGGCAAAAAATTCTTCTCGCTCTGGCTGATAGTCCCGTGAATAGAGATGCAATTCATTGCTGGGATAAGCCCGTAATACCTGAGCTAGCTGCGTCAGCAGTTCTGGATAAAGCCAGGTATAGGCCGGATGCACAATGAGCTGAGCCGAGTGGGGCCGCGAACCGTCGCGGCAGGCCCGTAGTTCAAAACGGCCGATAGCGGCCTTGCGCTGCGGCTCAAACACGTAGGCGCTAACCACCTCGGCTTTATTCATCCACTGGCTGACTCCTTGAGTCATCGACTGCAGCGGGTTGGTCTTAAAGTCCTGAATCTGGTGGTCAAAAACCTGTCTGACCAGAGGTGGCATTGCAGCCGTATCGAGCTGGTAAAGCAGTTGGGCATCAGCATTGCTGATGGGCAGCAAGTTGGGCAAATCGGGTTCGCGAGCGGCCAGTTCTGCCAGTACGTCAGCAGAAATCGACCAGTAGGTAACCTGGGCTAGCGGCTGAAAGCCATTTTGACGGTACAGCCCTAAAGCAGATTTGTTATTAACGTTGACTTCTACTAGCCAGGTACGCGCTTCCCAAAGTTTTTCAAAGCAGTAGCGCAGTAGCTGGGAGCCAACAACGGTAAAACTAGAACCCGCCGCCAGATTGATTGCAACGCGCTGAATTTCCCAAGTGCTGCGGGTGTGGTTAAACGGAGCCACCTGGATCATGCCGCAGATTTTACCCTCACGTTCAGCGACGTAGACGGAAAGCAGCTTTTGCAGTGGATTGGGAAACAGGCTTAAAAACTTGAGCGGGCCGTACCACTGCCGCACCTGGCTAAGAAACTGGCTGGTCGTGGCTGAGTCAACCGGATCGCCTGACTCCAGGGTGCCTTCACCGCATTCTGCCAGCGCATCCAAATCCCGATACTGAATGGGACGAATCACGACATTGTGAGAGTGTGAAGGCATAGGATGAGTGAGGGTGAGTGAGCTAGGCGAGGCCGAAGGCTACAAGCCCTAAACGCTAGGACGAATCAGCACCAGCGGCGTCTGCTCATCGGCATTGCCCGCCGGATTATCAATCAGGGCCTGACTCAGGATGTTTGAATTAACACCAGAGGTCGCTGCCAATATCTTAACCGCTTTCAAGTCGTTGACGTCTACAATGGCGGCTTCTAAACCCGTTTCTTTAAGGATAGCGTCTACTACCTGCTGTGGCTGCTGTGGCCCCAGCACGATGAACTGGTCATAGGGGGGCAAGGTGCCTGTAACGTCATCGATCAGGCGGGCCTGTTCCCCGGCGAGCTGATAGAACAGGCCGGGCTTGCCCAAAAACTTTTTGGCGATCGCCCCCACCACAAACGCATAGACGACGCGCCCAGCGCCGACAATGTCCACCAGCGTCTGCATACCGCAGGCAGTCGCCAAACTAGAGGTGGGCATGAAATAGTAGCACAGCCGCCGGGCCACCCAGCCAGGCCGTACCGTAGAGGGATGTCGCCAGCGCCCCTGCATAATGGCGACGGGGGTTTCTCCCAAAGTAACAATGTCCCCTGGCTTGGCATGGGGCACGACGTATCTTTTGACGACCGCCACCGGATCATCTAGGTGGGTCAGCAGATGGGTCGGCACAGGTAGACGCTCGGCTACGGGAGTACCGCGCCAGTGAGGAGTGGCATCAGGGGCGGGAAACTGCAGCGGCACAACCACATGCCCGGTTTTGGGAATGCGCCCCTGAGGGCCGTAGGTGAGATAGTGGACTTTGAGCCACAGCGCTTTGAGCCGGCTGAGATTAGGCCCCTGAATATCAACAGTGATTTCCATCTGAGTGGTTTTACCCACCTTCACGATGTAGCCGAACCAGTAGTCATCAGCGCGGGCTGGCGCATCCGGGTGACGAGGGACTAGCCGAGTTTGCAGCGTCACCTCGCTCAAAGACTCCCCTGAGAGCAAAGTCGCTTCCACCGTCACCTCTGGCACCATAATTTCCAGCGATCGCGTTTGATTGATCAGCTGCGGCTCGCCCACAATGACGTAGTGGTGCGGAGAATAGGTTTCTAAATTCCACTGACCCGCCGCAAATGCCAGCGCATTTCCCGGTCGCTGCCGATACTGCAGCTCAACCGCGATCGCCGCTATGGCCACAACGACAATCACAATAATCAAAAGCACTATTCCCGCAGTCACCGAATTTCCTCACTGAACGACACAGAGTCTGATCAAGAGTCTATAGAACGATGGGGGCGTTCCTGCTAAAAATTCTGTCTCTGATTCGCCAGACCGTTGCTTTAGTTGCCTCCGCCCTACCCGGCAAAATGGCTAAATCCCCCCACAGCCTGTTTACAAAACTTATAATCTAAGGGAGGATTTTCAGAAATGCCTTTTCTCTAACAAAAAGTATTGCAGACAAAAGCTAGCCTCAGGGCAGTGTGATGTGGGGACTTGTAATGAATCGATTGAGAGCGATTGAGCGGTTTTGCCTGTGGGGACATGTTGTCTCTATGGCCTTCGGATTAGCAGGTTTGCTGTGGGTGATGCCCCACCCTGAGTTTTTAGCCAACATTCCGGCGGGGCCGCTGATGTTTCGCTGGAGCATGGCCGGTGGCGGGGTTGTTTACATCGTATTGGGGACGATCGCGGTGGCTCTCTACGGCTATCGCCTGCTGGGAACGCGGACTTTACTGGCTTTTCTTGTTCCCGCAATTACCCTTTCCCTCAGCAGCGAGCTGCTGGGCACCAGCACTGGCTTCCCGTTTGGCCACTACAGCTATCTCAACGGACTGGGCTATAAGATTGCCGGACTGGTGCCCTTCACAATTCCGCTGTCCTGGTTTTATTTGGGCTTTTCGGCTTACCTGCTAGCCCGTTCGGGACTCTCCTGTCAGCAGCGGCTGCGAGACGGCCTGTGGATTCCCACTGGTGTTTGGCAAGTAGGCAGCATTTTGCTAGGGGCTGGGCTGCTGACCTCTTGGGACTTTGTGTTGGATCCGGCCATGAGTCAGACTGCGATGCCTTTTTGGTTTTGGCATCGTCCGGGGGCTTTTTTCGGAATGCCCTATCAGAATTTTGCTGGCTGGCTGGGTACGGGCGCTCTGTTTATGAGCGTGGCAGCTTTTCTCTGGCGCGGACAGCAGTCAGTACAGCGCCTAACGCGATCGCAGCTAACAACGCCTCTAATTGTCTATCTGGCTAATTTTGCTTTTGCCATGCTGATGAGCTTAGGCTCGGGGATTACTATTCCGGTATTATTGGGGCTGGCTGCGGGCGCCGTTCCGGCGGTGCTGTGCTGGTACATGGTGACACCGGAGCCAGTTCAGTGGCAGGGTAATGTTGACAAGGCGTTGGCCCCCGAAGAGGTGCCCCCGCCAGTTGGCGCTGTACCTCACAAGTAATCTTGATGAGTTTGCTGTTTTGCTCAGTAGTTTAGAAGGATTCGTCGTCGAGGCCAGTGCGTTGGCGCTGCTGATACTGGCCTACCAGCTACCGGCAGCAGCGCTGCTATTGGGACGTCTGCTGCAAGGCCCCACTCGCCAACTGCCCCTCCAGCCTCAGCGGCCCACGCTCGATCTGCTAGGCGCTGTCAGCATCATCGTCCCCACCCTCAATGAAGTCCATCGGGTTGGCCCTTGCCTAGCCGGACTAAGGCGGCAGACCTATGAAGTGCGAGAGATTTTAGTCGTCGATAGCAGTTCTCAAGACGGTACCCCCGATCTCGTCAAACAGATTGCCGCCCAGGATCCGAGAGTGCGACTGCTCAACGATGAGCCGCTGCCGCCTGACTGGGTAGGTCGCCCTTGGGCCTTACACACAGGATTTTGTCACAGCGCGGCAGCTAGCCGCTGGATTTTAGGCATTGATGCCGATACTCGCCCACAGCCAGGGCTAGTGGCCGCACTCGTCCTAGCGGCAGAGGCGCAGGGCTATGACTTAGTCTCGCTAGCACCGCAATTTGTGTTAAAGCAGGCCGGTGAGCTGTGGCTGCAGCCCGCGCTGCTGATGACACTGATCTATCGCTTTGGCCCAGCCGGTAGCCGCTTCGCGCCGCCCGAACGAGTGATGGCCAATGGCCAGTGTTTTCTCTGTCGGCGATCGCTTTTAGCTGCAATGGATGGCTATAGCAGCGCCCGCCAGTCTTTCTGTGACGATGTCACCCTGGCCCGGCAGGCGGCAGCGCGGGGTGCTAAGGTCGGCTTTCTCGACGGCGCTAATTTGCTGCAGGTGCGGATGTATGAAGGCGCCCAAGAAACCTGGCAGGAATGGGGGCGATCGCTGGACTTAAAGGACGCCGCCTCTGCGGCCCAGAAGTGGGGCGATTTGTGGTTTCTCTCGGCTGTGCAGGGCCTGCCCTGGCTGCTAGCCCCCGTTTTAGGCATTGTCTGGGGACTCGGGGGGCAGTCCGTGACGCTGGCGATCGCTCTAGGGCTAAATCTCAGCCTGATTGTGATACGGCTAGGGCTAATGCTGGCGATCGCGCCGTCTTACGACCTAAGCCAAGCCCAGGGGAAATGGGCTTTTTGGCTGTCTCCCCTAGCCGATTTGCTGGCGGTCTATCGCATTTATATCTCGTCTATCCAAACCCCGACCCAGTGGCGCGGACGCAGCTATGCCGGGTTTGAGCAAGGGTAGGGACGTGACCTGTCTGCCGGGGCAAATCTGGTCTGTCCCTACCGACGCTTAGGATTCAAACAGATTTAGATCCGTTACGGCCCCGCGACTGCTAGAGGATACTAGCTTGGCATATTTGGCCAGTACCCCTTGGGTATAGCGGGGCGAGCGCGGCTGCCAGTTTTTGCGGCGCTGCGCCAGTTCCTGATCAGAAATATCAAGGTGCAGTTTACGACCATCGGCATCAATGGTGATAGCGTCGTTCTCCTCGACTAGGGCGATCGCGCCGCCCACCGCAGCTTCAGGAGCCACATGGCCTACCACCATGCCATAGGTGCCGCCAGAGAAGCGGCCATCGGTGATTAAGCCCACGGCATCCCCTAGACCTGCACCGATAATCGCTGAGGTTGGGGCCAGCATTTCCCGCATTCCCGGTCCGCCTTTTGGCCCCTCGTAGCGCACCACGATCACGTCCCCGGCCTGAATCTTGCCTGCCAGAATAGCGTCTAGGCAATCTTCTTCAGAGTCAAATACGCGGGCTGGGCCGGTGATACTGCGCTTCTTGATGCCGGTGAGCTTAGCAACTGCTCCTTCAGTTGCTAAATTGCCCCGCAGAATGCCCAAATGGCCCTGAGCATAGATCGGCTGTTCAAAAGGACGAATCACATCTTGGTCAGGGCGGGGCTGATCGGGCACCTCTGCCAGCACCTCCGCCACGGTCTGACCGCTAACCGTGAGGGCATCGCCGTGTAGTAGCCCTTGGTTCAGCAGCATTTTCATCACCTGGGGAATGCCCCCCGCCTTGTGTAGGTCAGTTGCCACATAGCGCCCGGAGGGTTTGAGGTCGCAGAAAACAGGCACCTTGGCGCGGATAGTTTCAAAGTCGTCGAGGGTGAGGTCAACGCCGATGGTATGGGCTAGGGCCAAAAGGTGCAGCACCGAGTTGGTGGACCCCCCCACTGCCATGATTACGGCGATCGCGTTTTCAAAGGCTTTGCGAGTCAAAATAGCCTGGGGCAAAATTTGCTGCCGAACGGCTTCAGCCAAAACAAATGCCGATTTTTCAGTACTTTCTGCCTTTTCCTCATCCTCAGCCGCCATAGTTGAGGAATAGGGGAGACTCATGCCCATCGCTTCAAAGGCCGACGACATCGTATTGGCGGTGTACATACCGCCGCAGGAACCCGCCCCCGGACAGGCATGGCGCTCTACTGCTATCAGTTCTGCTTCATCAATCTTACCGGCGCTGTACTGCCCGACAGCTTCAAAGGCACTGACTACCGTTAAATCCTGGCCGTTGTAGTGCCCCGGCTTGATCGTGCCGCCATAGACAAATACCGCTGGGATATTCATGCGGGCGATCGCCATCATCGCTCCCGGCATGTTCTTATCACAGCCGCCAATCGCCAGCACGCCATCCATACTCTGACCCATACAGGCCGTCTCAATCGAATCGGCAATGACTTCTCGCGACACCAGGGAATATTTCATCCCTTCTGTTCCCATCGAAATGCCATCGCTGATAGTGATGGTGCCAAACATCTGCGGCATCACCCCCGCTTCTCTCAAAGCGGTTTCAGCCCGTTGGGCCAGGGTGTTAATACCCATATTGCAGGGAGTAATCGTGCTGTAGCCGTTCGCTAAGCCCACAATCGGCTTTTTAAAGTCTTCGTCTTGAAAACCAACAGCCCGCAGCATGGCGCGGTTAGGGCTGCGCTGAACGCCCTGAGTGACAACCTGGCTTCGGCGATTATCCGGCATATCCTTGTCCTTTACCTTAGTGATGGCTACCTGTTTGGAGTGCTTTATCTGTTCTTATAAATATGCCATTCATTTTAAAGAGGTCGCCCAAATTTAGCTGAATTTATCTGTTAGAGGGTTGGCAATAGGACAGCTATGAACCCGGTTAGACGGCCACAGCCCCACGGCTACAGCGCAGTAAAGCAGTGCTGCTTAGCGTAAAAAAATGACCTAAAAGGATGCCTATCCGTAGCGATGGCAAATAGCTAGCAGCGTAAATGGGACAAGCAATATAGCCCTTGTCGCTAACATGATCTCTATGGGAGAATGCAGGCTCTTCTCAGCAGATTTGCCCTCCGGAGGAAGGAGACTGGGTACGCTAACTGATGAGAGATAAACAGTCGTTTTCGGGGCTATTGCAGTTGACTAAGCCGGACTGAATGCTCTCTTCACCGCTTTCTGCAGATCAGGGACAGCAGGCTATAAGTTATTCAACAGGGCTGAAGCTAGCAGGGAAAATTGAAAACTGAGACAAAATTCATGAATGCAGAAGAGCTGCTAGCACGTTACGCAGCAGGAGAAAGAGATTTCCGGAGCGCTAACTTAGTCGACGTTAACTTGGCTAACTGCGAGCTGCCTGAGATCAATTTACGTCGGGCCAACTTACGTCAGGCCAATTTAGTGGGGGCTAATCTGGCTGGCGCTAATCTGCGCGAAGCTGTTTTAGTCAAGGCTGACCTTACTCAGGCCATACTGCAGTTGAGCAATTTGATTGGCGCCGATCTGACAGATGCCAACCTGCAACAGGCCAATCTTGCAGAAGCCGGGATACGGAGCGCCAACCTAATTAGAACCCAGCTCTATCAGGCTAATTTACGAGACGCTAATCTGAGCGAAGCCAATTTAGACAGCGCAATGCTGCGGGAAACCAATTTAAGCGAGAGCAGTTTGAGTCGAGCCAAAATGCTTGGCAGCGATCTCACGGGCGCGGTGCTAGATAACGCTAATCTGACTAGCGCTCTGCTCAATGGGGCCGTTTTAGAAAATGCCAGCATGACCGATGCGGTACTGAGCGGAGCCACTTTAGAAGGGGCCGATCTGCGAGATGTTGATCTCAGCCGCGCCCGCCTGAAAGGGACTAACTTAGTCAACGTCAATCTCAGCCGGGCTAACCTGCGAGGAGCCAATCTAAGCTGGAGTTCCTTACGGGGAGCCAATCTGCGCGGGGCTACCCTTTACCGGGCAAAGCTGAACTGGTCTAATCTGAGCGGCGCTATCCTCACCGAAGCCGTCATGATTAACGCCAGCATGACCTACACCAATCTGCGCAACGCCGATCTCACCGGGGCGATTCTGCCCGATGGCATGACCCACGAGTAGCCTGGCTGTGGCAGCGTCAGCTTTGGCGCAGCGGCTGCCAAGGCCAATCCAGCACAATCAGCGGCGGATAGCTAAGGCGTAGGTAGGCAAAGACATGATGCGGCAGTCGGCCTAGGCGATTGTTCACCTGAATCACCTCCAGATGCATCAGCGACGCCAGCAGACCTGTCGGGCTACGGCTCTTGCTAGACCAGCTACCCGTTAATCGGAGCCAGTTAGTCAGGCTTTGGGGCAGCTCGGTGCTGAAGCGAACAGGTAGCTCGGCAGTTGACATAGACTGAGCGTAGGCGGCGCTCAGAAAGGGGGCGTAGAGGTCAGCTTCCGGGGTCTGCTGCTTCACAAAGCTGAGCAAAAGTCCCTGCACGAACTGGCGTACATGCTGGGTTTCTTCTCCCTGCAGTTCTGGCATAAACGGGATTTGCTGCAGGGCCGGATTGATGTTTTGGGGATCGCCAACGCTGAGGTGGGTGCCGCCAATGACAGCCACTAGATACTTAGGGCCGGCTAACTGCGAAAAAGGGCGAATTTGCTGCTTGATAGTCGGCGTCACTCCGTCGTTGGTGCTAGTCAGCATCAAGGTTGGCACCGTCACCTGAGTCAGGCCGCGGCTGCCAAACAGATCGCCAATCAGGGGATTCATGGCGACGACCTGCTGAATGCGGGCATCGCTGAGATCAAGGCTGCGGCGCGGCAAGTCAGTGGCGGCACACTGTAGCCAGTCAGCCGGAGACAGTCCCACCGGAATCAGGGTGCTACAGGAACTTCCCAACTCCCGCGTATCGAGATTAGCGCCCGCCAGCGCTAGCCCGGTATAGCCTCCCAGGGAGTGTCCAATCAGCGTTACCTGGTCGGTTTTGAGCTTACCGCGCAGAGCAAAAGAGTGGCGATTGAGCTTAGCCAACTCGTCCAAGACAAAACTGACATCTTGGGGCCGATCAATAAATTCAGTGGCTGGCAGAATGCGGCTGGGTTCCCGCCCGGCTCTGGGGTCTAGCTCGGTGGCAGAAAGGGCGGCTACATTGCTGCCGGGATGCTCGATCGCGACTACCGTCAGCCCGTGTGAAGCTAAATGCTGGGCCGCGTAGGCTAAAAAGCGGCGGTCGGCTCCAAAGCCATGCGATAGAACGACCAGTGGCCCCTGGCTGTCGTCACTCCAGTAGATATCGATGGGCACGATCCGATCGCGATCGCGATCGCGTAGCTGCAGTTCCCACTGCTCAACGGACTCTGGCCCAGGCGCGGCGGGATCAAAATTGGCTGGCAGTGCGTCAGTGGCGCTATCAGTTAGCTCGTAGTCGAGAACGCTGCTGAGGGCCTGACTCTCTAGCCGCGAAAGATTAAGTTGGGAAATGAGCGCGATCGCCGCGCTGGCATCAATTTCGAGGCTGTCTTGGGGCAGCGCCCGTAAAATGCCCAAAACGCTCAGCCCGTCAGTACTCATCGCCGCTAGTCGGATTGCAGCCCGCAGCTGATCGACCGAGAGATCCGGCGCAATAGTTGAGAGAGTATCCAGCAGCAATTCACCATTGGCCGACTGCAAAATATCGTCAACAATGCGATCGCTAATGTCTGGATCTAATGACAGTTGGTTCTGTAAAACCTGCCGCACCTGAGGAGTCAAAAAGGTGCTGTAGAGCCGCAGCCTGGGAGGCACCTCTCCTGTACGCGCAAACTGCTCTAGATCTGCTACCTCAATTGTTTGAGCAATCGGCCCAATCCGAATGGTCAGCCGATTGAGGGCTATCCCCGGCGTCCCCAGACTCCAGACGACAGCAATCAGGCTGCCGAGCAGCCAGGAGCTGCCATATTGCCAGGCACGGTGTTTGAGGCGAAGTTGGCGATCAAAAATCTTAGCTAGAAACAAAAGCTGCACAATTTTTGCAATCGTATAGGACTGGTGGAGTAAGCAGGCTGGCGTATCAATTCCGCTACGTGAGCAAACTTAAGGCAAGCCCTATCATTACAACAATTTAATCGACGAAAATAACAAATGTGGAGATCCCTAGCATCAAGTTTTTTATCAATTTCAGTCAAACACTATGCCTAAACACCTAATCGGCATCATGGGGCCGGGCGACAGCGCTAGCCCTCTCGTGGCCCAAACGGCTTACGCTCTGGGAGAAGCAGTGGCTCATCGCGGCTGGGTTTTGCTGACAGGGGGGCGCAACGTGGGGGTGATGGAGGCGGCCAGTCAGGGCGCTCGCGCCGCCGGGGGGCTGACGGTAGGCATTTTACCCAGCACAGATGTGAGTACGCTCTCGGCCGCAGTTGATGTTCCGATTCTGACGGATTTGGGCAACGCCAGAAATAACGTCAATGTGCTCTCTAGCGAGGTTGTCATTGCCTGTGGTATCGGTTTGGGCACGGTTGCCGAAGTGGCCCTAGCGTTGAAAGCCGGTAAGCCGGTGATTTTCATGCGGGTGCCCCCTGAAGTGGTCAGCTTCTTTGAAAAACTCTCACTCCAGACTCTGATGGCAACAGATTCAGTCAAAACGGCGATCGCTTGGGTAGAGCAGCAGCTAGGGCTTTAGCTAGCAGAGAACGTAAGAGCTAGAATGCGTTACGCTGACACAGTGACCTACGCCGTGAAAGCTATGATTTTTTGCTTGACTTTTGAGGCGGAGCTGAGGAGGTCAAAGACTGATGCTGGTTAGCAGAGGGCTTAAATAAGCTAGTGCTTCTGAGTCTTTTGCAATAGAACCGCTAGAGAATAGGGGAAAAATAGTAGGGCATCAGCTTTTAAACGGTTTCCCATGACGAGGCATCTATGGTTAATTCAAATTCTTCCGACAAAGAAAATTTTTTCTATCCCCGCAGCAGATACCGAGGTGAATTTTCTCCGGGGAATTTGGCCTTCAATGCCAATCTGCAAGAATTTGCGCAGCGAGTAGCGATTATTTGCGGCCTAGAAACAGGCGGTAAGCTCAGTCCAGAAGAAGCCTATGACGAAATTAAAGGACTGTGGAAGCAGCTCAAAAGCTCTAAAAAAAATCTGCTGGATGAGATGCAGGATGATGCCTCAGAAAATTAGCTGGCTTAGCTGAAATAGTCGCCGACAATTTGGACAATCCGCTGAGCGGCTCGACCATCACCAAAGGGATTGACCGCTTTTGCCATTGTCTCGTAGGCCGTTGCCTCGTTTAACAGCTCTGCCGTTGCCTGCTTAATCTGATCGGCCTCTGTACCCACGAGCCTAGCTGTACCGGCAGCGAGCGCTTCTGGACGCTCCGTCGTCTCTCGCAGCACTAAAACCGGCTTGCCCAGCCCAGGCGCCTCTTCCTGGAGGCCGCCAGAGTCAGTCAGTAAAAGATAGCAGCGCTGTATAGCTCCCACCAGTTGCCCGTAGTCTAAGGGTTCGGTCAAAAAGGCTCTGGGATGCTGGCCCAGCATCGCCGTTAGCGGTTCTCGCACAGTTGGGTTGCGATGCAGCGGCAACAGCAGGGCCGTGTCTGGAAACTGCTCCAAAATAGCCAAAAAGCTTTGGCCGATCTGCTGCAGCGGTGCTCCCCAATTTTCCCGGCGGTGAACAGTGGCCAGCAGCACTCGGTGCTGGGTCCAGTCTAGCTGTGGAATTGAGCACTCAGGCTGGCGGGCCGCCACCTGTAACAGGGCGTCAATCACCGTGTTGCCTGTTTGATGAACTTGCCCCACAACCCCAGAGCGCCGCAAATTTTCTACCGCTTTGGCTGTCGGGGCAAAGTGGAGCTGGGCTAGCTGGGAAATGAGACGCCGGTTGGCTTCTTCGGGGTAGGGATTGAGCAGGTCATCGGTGCGTAGCCCTGCCTCCACATGACCCACGGCAATTTTTTGATAAAACGCCGCTAGCGTAGCGGAAAAGGCGGTGGTGGTGTCTCCCTGAACCAGCACCATCTGCGGCTTGAACTGCTGAAATAGCTGCTCTAACCCCTGCAAGCTGCGACAGGTAATATCGGTCAGGCTTTGGCGGGTTTGCATAATGTCTAGATCGCCATCGGCCTGCAGATTGAACAAATCCATCACCTGCTGCACCATCTCACGGTGCTGCCCGGTCAGGACAACCTGGGTTTTGAACTGGGAGCTTTGCTGGAACTGCTGAATTACCGGCGCTAACTTGATAGCTTCCGGTCGAGTGCCTAGGGTAATACAGATCCGAATGGGCGAGTCAGACATAGCTGTGGAAATTCAACTCATTTATCATGGCATGTCTAGGAACCTGCTTGGATACCTCAGTAACTGACGAACGGGGTTTAGCCGTAGCTTCAGCCTTGCGGCCCGTCTCTACTCATGCATCAAAGCCCTGCAAAAGGGTACATTGCGGCTATGCCTAACAGCGCCCTACAGTATTGTTTGTGTCCACTTACTTAGCCGTTATGCCCACTGCGATCGCTCTCAGTCAAGCCAGCCTCAACACCCTGGATTTAACTCCTGCCCAAACAGTTCTAGAGCCACTGCTGGCCGACCTTGACCCGGTCAATCAGGATATTAATCTGCGCTTTGAAATTGACTATCCCCGCGACCCCACCGACCCGCGTGAGCTATCTGAGATCCCGGAAGTACGGCTCTGGTTTATCCGTTTAGACACGCTCTATCCCTGGCTACCGCTTATTTTAGATTGGGAAGCGGGCGAACTGGGCCGCTATGCCGCCATGCTGGTGCCGCATCAGTTCAGCCCCCGCGAAGGCATTCGCTACAATCCGGAAGCCCTAGAAATTTTCGTCATGCGCAAGGTGTTTGACATCAATCACTGGCTACAGGCTCAGGGCATCACCAGCCGTACCCGGCTGAAATTCATGACCCAGATGCTGGGCTACGAGCTAGACGACGCTTTTTTCCAAATCTTGTAGAGCCATAGAATATCCGCTGTCACAGCAGCATCGCCCGCAGCAGCTCAGCCCTGCCGCCAAGTACCGTGAAAGCTATGGGGAATTACGCTTGGCAGCGCTAGCCGACAGATAGGTTCCTCTATCAGGCGATCGCTGGCATAAATCCAAACTTCACTGACATCGCGATCGCCATCGTAGACAACCGTTAGAATCCAGCCCTGAGCCGGATCTGACGGCTGCGGCACATAGACTGGCTCAGCGGGATAACAATTTTCTCCGGCATCTGCTATTGTCAGCACCTGGTTTTGCGGATCAAAGCAGCCGATGGCGTTAAACAGCTCCGTGTGCGCAGTCGTCTCAGAGCGGCGGATGCTGAGATAAGTGGGGGCCAGATCCAGGTCGCTAGGCCAGTTGGGAAATACCGGAAACTCACAGCCTCGTTCAACTAGCGGCGTTTGCTCCAGCACTGTTCCCGTTTGCGGATTTAGGCGAATTTGCCAGAGCTGACCGTTCACCACACTCCTGATTTGACCGCTGGCGATCTCGCCCAGGTGTTGGTTGGTGGTCAAATCGGGGTAGCGGACAAACTCAATCACCAAATTGCCGTCAAAGTCCTGATAGCTTTTACCCAGATGCCACTGAAACCAAGCCTCGGTTTCACCATAGCTCACCACCTCTAGGCTTTGGCGATCCACCGTGACAATCTGCGTACCCCGTTTGGGCTGCCACATCAGGCAGTCACTAAAGCTAGAGAGTCCCAAGACGGCGGGCAAGGTGTTTAACCGCACGGGCGGCACGATAAAGACCAAATACTGGCCTGCTAGGGCAAAGTCGTGCAGCAGCGGTACGCCGTTGAGGGGAATGGCATTTTGCTTGAGAATGCGGCCTGTGCGATCGCTGCGGTAGAGATTTAGGGTGGCGTTGGCCCCAGGTACAACGCCGAAGTTGTAAATGTCTCCGGTAGCGGCGTCGATTTTAGGATGGGCTGAATAGGTGCAGCTAGGAGTCAGTACTGCAAAGTTTTCGGTGCCCAATGTCTCCAAGGTATGCAAGTCGAGCTGGTGGGGCTGGCCGCCTTCCCACAGAGCGAGGAGGCGATCGCCTAGGGCTAGCACCGACGTATTGGCGGCATTTTTGAGCTGCTTGCGCCAGCGCTCCCAGAACCGACCGGGAGCAGGCGTGCCATAGCCGCCGTAGAGGTAAGCCCCTGCCGCTTCCTCATCTCGGTAGCCTGCCGACTGCACGTAGCGATAGGTAGCAGTTGCCTGCTGGTCGGCAAAATGAACTGCCAAAATAGCGCCATCGCCATCAAACCAGTGCTGCACCCGCAAGCCGTCTCGCTCTAAACGTCCGGGACCATTGCGATACAGCGAGCCGCGTAAGTCTGGCGGCAGCTCACCGGACAGAACAGTCAGCGGCGTCAGGGCAAACTCGGTGGCAGGCTGGGCGATCGCTCTGGCCCAGGCTTTTTGAGTCGTCGCGGGCAGTGTTGAAGAAACCACAGGGGACAAAATGAAAAGCTGCTTTATATATGTTTACACAGTCTAGAAAACTAGTCGATGCGCCAGTCTTTAGGCATGATGGTGGGCAGACGTTTTCCTTCGCCTAATAAAATACTAGGGCCTAGCAGATGCCTTCTCGTCGCTCAGAATCCAACGTTGTTATTTCCAAGCCAGAGGCCAGTGCTGCTGGATTGACGATGTTTGGCGGTGTTTTCACCCCCTCTATTTTGACTATCCTCGGCGTGATTATGTATCTGCGCTTTGGCTGGGTGGTGGGGCATGTGGGTTTAGTTGGCACTCTGGTCATTGTCACCATCTCGACGAGCATTACCTTTCTCACCGGGCTTTCGATTAGCGCGATCGCCACTGATCAAGTAGTCAAGGCAGGCGGTGCCTACTACATGATCAGTCGTTCTCTAGGCATTGAAACCGGAGGCGCAGTAGGAATTCCACTCTACTTTGCCCAGGCCCTCTCAGTAGCGCTCTATACCATTGGCTTTGCTGAGAGTCTGGTGCAGGTCTTTCCCAGCCTCAATCTGACCCTGATTGCCGTAATTACCACTGTTTTGGTCACGGCGCTGGCCTTGCAGTCGGCGGAGATTGCCATCAAAGCCCAGTACGTGATTATGGCGGCAATTTTGGTATCTCTGGTATCGCTGATCTTTGGCGAACCCGTTGCACCTACGTCCCTTCCTGTCACTGAGGTACCTGGTTCTGTCAACTTTTGGGCGGTGCTGGCGGTATTTTTTCCGGCAGTGACAGGCATCATGTCCGGGGTCAACATGTCGGGGGATTTGCGCGATCCGATCCGGGCGATTCCCGTAGGCACTCTGGCTGCTATCGGTACCGGCTATGTCATCTACATGGGCATTCCGTTTCTGCTCAACTGGTGGGCCGATCCGGCCACACTGATTGCCGAACCTCTGGTCATGCGCCGTATGGCCTTTTGGGGCGACGCGATTTTATTGGGGGTTTGGGGGGCGACTCTCTCTAGCGCTATTGGCAGCATCCTTGGTGCCCCGCGCGTGCTGCAGGCCCTAGCCCGCGACGGCATTTTGCCGAAAAAACTGCGGTGGTTGGGCAATGGCAGCGGCCCTAGTGACGAGCCGCGCTTGGGCACCCTGTTTACCCTGGGAATTGCGCTGGCGGCGGTTTCGCTGGGAGATCTCAACCTAATTGCCCCAGTGCTAACCATGTTTTTTCTCACCACCTATATGGTGTTAAACGTGACGGCGGGGGTGGAGGGCTTTTTGCAAAGTCCCTCTTTTCGCCCTAGTTTCAAGGTGCACTGGTCGCTATCGCTGGCAGGGGCAGTAGGCTGCTTGGCGATCATGTTTTTGATTAACGCGATCGCCACTATTGTCGCGGCTCTGATTGTTTTAGGCATTTATATCTGGCTGGAGCGGCGAGAGCTGAGCGCCACCTGGGGGGATGTGCGTCAGGGACTGTGGATGACCTTAGTGCGCACTGGCCTCTACAACATTCAGAAAACGCCTGATGCTAAAAACTGGCGGCCCCACATCCTGGTTTTTTCCGGCGCTCCTACCCGCCGTTGGCACCTGATTGAGCTAGCCGCTGCGCTCACCCACAACCGAGGTTTAATCACTGTAGCCAGCGTCATTCCCAGCGGTTCCCGCAGCGTGGCCCAGCAGGAAACAATGGAGGCCACTATTCAAGACTATTTAGAGCGACACGGTATTCAGGCTATGGTGCGGCTAGTGACAGCACCGGGTCCATTTGAGGGCGCAGAGAATCTGGTTGAGGCGTATGGTATCGGTCAGCTCGTGCCTAACACAATCTTGATTGGCGATACGGAAAATCCAGAGAGCCGCGATCGCTACTGCCAGTTTATTGCCAAATGCCATCAGGCCAAACGCAACATTGTGATTCTGCGAGCCGATCCAGAACAGAGCAGCTTTGGCACCTATCCCCTCCTGCGGCGTCGCCGAATTGACGTCTGGTGGGGCGGCCTGCAGGACAACGGCGGCCTGATGCTAATTCTGGCCTACCTGATGCGTACTAGTCTGCAGTGGATGGGCGCGGAGGTGAGCCTAAAACTGGTCGTCCCCAACCAAGCGGCGGCAGATGCGGCCAAAATCAACCTAGAGAGCTTGGCAGATAGCCTGCGCATTGGCGCGACCTCCCAGGTGATCATTGCCGACAATAGACCCTTTGATCAGATTCTGTTGACTTCCTCTCGCAAAGCCGACCTCATTTTTCTAGGCCTAGCCAGACCGGATGAAAACTTCAGCCAATACTACGAAAAGCTGCAGCACATGACCGCCAAGCTCCCTCCCACTATCTTTGTGCTGGCTTCTGAAGACCTTGCTTTCTCCCAGCTTTTACAAAAGGAGTAGCCGTTGGCCCAGCCCAAATGTCGGCGGCGAATCCCCGCGTCGCCGCGTCGCCTTTATCTGACTCATCACTGATACCGACAGACTCTTACCCTCAGCCTCCATGATGAAATTTCCTATACAGCAGCGATCGCACTGGTAGCCCCTGCTGCAAATGCTGCTCTACAATTTTGTCTACTTGGCGGGGAATCACGCGGTCATACCAAATTTCTTCAGGCAAAACCAAGACCATCGGCCCATTGCCGCACTGACCTAAGCAGCCACTCCGTTCTGCCTCAACGCCCGCCTGTTGAAACGCTCTCAGAACCTGAGCTGATCCATAGCGGCGACAGCTCCGATTCTGACAAACTAAAATCTGCTGTTCCATTAGCTAGAGGCACTGGTATAAAACTGCAGGGCAAAGCGCCAAAACCAGCGAGAAACCTGAAACAGAGCGGCTGCTAAAAGTGCTGACCCCAAAAGCCAGCCCCAGTCTACTCGCTGCAGCAGGGTTTCTGCTGGCACCGTGGTCAAAAAGGCCACGGGCACGATGAAGGTGAAAAAGACGCGGTAGGCAGCCGGATAGGCTGCCATCGGAAACCGTCCCGCCTCAATTAGGCCGCGCAAAACCTCAGTTACATTATAAATTTTGACAAACCAGATGCTGGTAGCTCCCAGCATGAACCACAGGCTGTAGAGACTCACCGCTCCCAACAGCAAAGGCGGCAGCCCCCACAAGTAAGCAGAAGCCTCTAAGCCGAGCCGACTGCCCGCATAGACGATCGTGCCTAGACCAAAAAACAAATCGGTGACGCCCCAGGGTGAGAGAGCTCGGGTTGAAAGCCAAAACTGAGAGCTCACCGGCTTGAGCAAGACAAAATCAAGGGTGCCTTCCTGCACATGCCTGACAATTTTGTTGAGATTGGGGGCCAAAAACGTGGCAGCAAAGCCCTGCAGCATCGTGAAAATGCCTAAGACAATCAGGGCCTCTTCCCAGTTCCAGTTCTGAAACTCGTAGCCCGTCTGGTAGAAGAGAAACAGGCCAAACAGACTGCCTGCCAAACTACCCAAGCTGCTGAGAGCAGCAATTAAAAAATTGAGCCGATACTCTAGTTCGGCTGCGATCGCCGTACTCCAAAAAAGCCACAAAACCTGTCTGTAGCGCTGCATAAACGCAAGGCTGCTTAACTTAGGGGCTAGCTTCAGGCTGCTGCACAGGCAGCGTCAGGATGAACGTGGTTCCTGCGCCTGAGGCCGACTCACATTTTATCTGGCCTCGATGGTTTTGGGTAATCACCTGATAGCTGATTGACAAACCTAGCCCCGTCCCCTTGCCGACGGGCTTGGTGGTGAAGAAGGGATCGAAAATCTTAGCGCGCGTTTTTTCAGACAGACCGCAACCCGTGTCTCGAATCTTGAGGCAAATGCGATCGCCCGCTGCCTGGGTTGAAATTTCAATCTCTGCTGGACTGCTGCGATCGCCAGTCTTTATCTGTTCAAGCTGTTTTTCTCGAATAGCATCAATTGCGTTATTCAGCAGATTCATAAACACCTGATTGAGCTGTCCGGCGTGGGCTGCAATCAGCGGCAGCGTTCCGTAGTGCTTGACAATTTTAATGGCGGCATAGTTTGTTTTACCCTTGAGCCGGTTTTGCAGCAGCAGTAGCGTATCTTCTAGCCCCTGATGTAGGTCAAACTTATCAATGCCCGCGCGATCGAGGCGGGAAAAGTTTCGCAGTGAAAGCACAATCTGTCGAATTCGCTCGGCCCCTATCTGCATAGACTCTAATGAACGGGGCAAATCAGCAATCACGAACTCTATGTCTATGTCCTCAACCTGGGCAGCGATTTCGGCTACAGGTGCCGGATAGTGTTTTTGATAAAGCCTAAGCAGCTCCGTCAGTTCATTAAACTGCTGGGTAAGATATTGAAGGTTGCCGTATATGAAGCCAGCCGGGTTGTTGATTTCGTGGGCTACGCCTGCCACCATCTGACCTAGACTCGACATTTTCTCGCTGTGAACTAGCTGAGTTTGTGTCTGCCGCAGGTTGCTGAGGGTTGTCTCTAAAATACTGGCCTGCCTTTTGTAGTCAATCTGCGACTTTTGCAAAGCCTCGTGCTGCTGCTTAATCATCTGATCGGCTCGCTTAATCACTAAAAACAGAGCACTGTAGAGTCCAATCAGAATAACAAAGCTGCCCAACAGAATAGTTCGCTGAGTTTGATAGATTTGACTCATCAAAGGCGTAACGTCGCTATACAGCTCGAGCACACCCTGAACCTCGGCCTCTGCCCCTGAAACAATCGGCACATAGCTGGAAAGCAAATCTGGTTCTTTCAACTGACCCTGAATCGATTGAAATGAGTCTCGATGCCCTAGCTGACTCACAACTTCGCCAGCTCTCGCCGCCATAAACCCGCTAGATTGACTCTTGTCGGCTCCAATCTGAGCAGCGTTAGTGGAAAAAACGGTTCTCCCCTCTAAATCAAAAACTTTTACTTTGGCAACAGACAGTCCCTTCATCTGGGCAAAGACAGCTTGCTGCATCTCAGCCATCTTGGGGTGATGCTTGAGTTCCTGATCGCTCAGCGGACCAGTGGACTGTAAAAAAATGGAAAATTCTGGCCAAAGCGTATTGGAAAATGATTTGGTCAGGGCAACATTTTGTTCTTCGGTCAGGTGAATGAGATTTTTAACCGACTGATGATGGTAAAAATGGTTGAGGGCGATCGCGGTTAAAACAAATGCAATGAATCCACTAATTGCAAAATATCTTAATAGCTGAAATTTGTTGGCTTGCTCTGTTCCTTTTTGCAGCGACTTAGAACGAAACTTATTGATCTTGTTGAAGGTTCTATGGGCCGAATTGTAGTTTTTAGGATAAAAAATTCTGAGCGCCATGCTTCTACGAATATTGACTACGGCATGAAAGAGATAAGTTTTCTTTAAGTAGGTAGGCGCCGTTAAACATGAGTGAGTGTCAAGTATAAGTTACGGTTGAGAAACGAAACTCAACACCCGCATGGGTTCGCTGTCACTTGAGCACAGCTATACCCGGCAGGCTTTACCCATCTGCAAATAATTAGGTCTGCCTATTGAGTGTTTAGCACCGAAAAGCTTGATAAGTCAGGATCAAATGCTGAATATCTAAGGTTTTTATTTAATCAGAATAACCCTGCTATGTCTAAATCTCAATCAGAGAAATGGCTGATAGTGCTATCTAGAACTCAGCAAAGCTGCTGAGCCTTGCCAACCTCATGGTTCCCAATCTGGGTCTAATTTAGCTTGAGCGTTAGCTAATAGTTAATAAAGCGTCTTGGTATTTGCGCGGATTTCCAAAGTCAAACTAGATGAGCAAAACCGCAATGCTACTGCCAAAGAAAGTCTGCTTGGGTAGACTCTGGTAAATTCAGCATGCTTAAGTGTTTTCAAGCTGGCAAAAGAAACTGGTAAAAGCGGAATCTGGCTTTGCTTGTCCGACGTTGGCGTTGGCGGTAACTCAGCTACTGTACTGACGGCTTCATTGCAGCTTTACAGTCTTACTGCTTTACGGCTCATATATGAAGCTTTCATAAATCATGTTTTGGTGAAGTATCTGCGTGACGGCCCCCTCCGTATTACTAGCAGACAACTGCAAAAACACGGAGAGCTTGGACAGACTTACTTGTTCTATGAAGTGATGACTCTACCTCTATTGTCTTTTTTGCTGTCTGTCTGCTTATGAATACCGCTACTCCTTTGTGAGGTTCTATGAAAGTAAGACAGTTCGGTTTCGTCGCTGGCTTGATGACGGCAGCAGCTCTCAGCTTGCTGGGTCATCAGGCTGCTGAAGCAGCTACCACGCGGCTGTTTGGGCTAGACGACAGCAATTCCATCCTGTATTTTGATCTGGAAAATCCCAGCACTATCAAAACCCTCAACGTAACCGGGATCAACGGTTCCCTGTTGGGTATTGACTTTCGCCCTGCCAATCGACTGCTCTACGGCATTACTGATACAGACGATATCTACACTATTGACATCAAAACCGGAGCCGCTACGTTCCAAAGCACGCTGTCGCCGCTGTCTTATAGCGGCGGCCAGCAGTCTGGGTTTGACTTTAATCCGGCTGCCGATCGCCTGCGGCTAGAGGGAACCAACGACCAAAACTTTCGGATCAACGTCGATACGGGTGAGATTGCAGACTTTGACCCCAATACCCCCGGTGTCCAACCTGACGGCACCTTGGCCTATGTTGCGGGCGATCCTAATTTTGGAGTTGATCCCAACGTGACGGCGGCAGGCTACATCAACTCCTTTTTTGGTGCTCCTGCAGGGCGAGCGACTCAGCTCTATGCCATTGACTATGTTCTCGACACGCTGAATCTGCAAAATCCGGCAAACGCTGGCGGCCTCAGCACCATTGGCAGTTTGGGAATTGATTTCAATGCCCTGGGGGGTTTTGACATATTCTCTCCCACCGAAGGCGCGAATATTGCCTATGCGGCTTCTGGCTCTACCCTCTACTCCGTTGATCTCGCCTCGGGTGGGGCAACGGCGATTGGAGACTTTGGTGATGACGACAAGCAGCTGATAGGACTGGCGGTAACGTCTGTGCCTGAACCCGGTATGGTAGGTAGTTTGGCAGCTTTGAGCCTGCTAGGACTGTTTGGCCTGCGCCGATCGCAAACGGTCTAAGGCTAGTTGTTCCTGTAGATGACTGAATTTGTAGATGACTGAAGACAAAGGGCGATCGCTCAGCTAGGCGATCGCCTTTTTTGTTTTCTCTGTTTTTTTCTGGTTGATAATTGCCTCTCTGACAATGGCAAATGCCAGAGAGAATGCCTTACAATCTCTCGGTGTCCGGCTGGCGTTGAGCTAGCTGTGTTTGCAAGTTTGTTTGTTTGCCGAGTCGCTCTATGGATCTTCCCTCAGCCGCAATTCAGCAGCGAACCCGTGAACTGCGATCGCTCCTGCAGCAAGCTAGCTATGCCTATTACGTGCTAGATGCGCCCCAAATGGCAGATCCGGTCTACGATCGGCTCTACCGGGAACTGCAAGACTTAGAAGCCCAGCATCCTGCTCTAATTACCCCTGACAGCCCCACCCAGCGCGTAGGTGAAAAACCCGCCAGCCAGTTTACTTCCGTTCGCCACAATATCCCCCTTTACAGCTTAGAAAACGCCTTTGGCATTGGCGAATTTGAGGCTTGGGAAGACCGCTGGCGGCGCTTGGAACCGGATATTGAGCAGGTGGCCGCAGTGGCTGAGCTGAAAATTGACGGCAATGCCCTAGCCCTGACCTACGAAAACGGCATCCTCACCCGTGGCGTTACGCGCGGTGACGGCGTTACTGGTGAAGACATCACCCAAAATGTCAGAACCATCCGCAGCATTCCCCTGCGCCTAAAACTGCACAATCCCCCCGCCCAGATTGAAGTACGGGGCGAAGCTTTTTTACCCTTAGATGTTTTTGAGCAGATCAATCAAGACCGGGAAGCTGCCGGAGAAACCCTGTTTGCCAACCCTCGCAATGCCGCTGCAGGCACCTTACGCCAGCTCGACTCCCGCGTCGTGGCCCGCCGCCAGCTCGACTTTTTCGCCTATACTCTGCTCATCCCCCACTGGAACCAACCCCTCCAGCTTGAAACCCTCGCTCCCACCCAGTCCGCTCCCGCTCCCTCACCGCCTGCAGTGCCTCATCCCCTGCCCGCTAGCCAGTGGGATGCCCTCGAACTGCTGCAAAAGCTTGGCTTCAAAGTCAATCCCCATCGCAAACTCTGCCAGAGCACTGAGGAAATTGAGGCTTACTACACCTACTGGGCTACCGAGCGGCAGCAGCTCAGCTATCTCACCGACGGCGTTGTCGTCAAGCTCAACTCGCTAGACTTGCAAGATCGCCTGGGCTTTACCCAAAAGTTTCCTCGCTGGGCCGTGGCGCTGAAATATCCGGCGGAAGAAGCTCCGACAGTGGTGCAAAATATCACGGTTAATGTGGGGCGCACCGGCGCGATTACGCCAGTGGCCGAGCTCAGCCCAGTGCAGCTAGCAGGCACCACTGTCTCCCGCGCCTCGCTGCACAATGCCGATCGCCTAGCGGAGCTAGACATTCATATTGGGGACACCGCTATCGTCCGCAAGGCGGGCGAAATCATCCCGGAAGTGGTACGAATTTTGCCTGAATTGCGGCCTGCCGAGGCTCGTTCTTTCTCGCTGCCAACCCACTGCCCAGAATGCGGTGAGCCAGTGGACAAACCGAAGGGAGAGGCCGTCACCCGCTGCGTCAATCGTTCCTGTCCGGCGATCGTCCGGGGTGCCCTGATTCACTGGGCCAGCCGGGACGCGATGGATATTAGCGGCCTGGGCGAAAAATGGCTGCAGCAGTGGGTGGAGCTAGGACTCGTGGCGTCGATCGCCGATCTTTATAAGCTCACCGTAGACGACTTGCTGCCGCTAGATCGCATGGGTCAGCAGCTAGCGCAAAAACTAGTAGAGGCGATCGCCCAGTCAAAGCAAAAGCCCTGGTCGAGAGTGCTCTATGGCTTAGGCATTCGCCACGTAGGCAGCGTCAACGCCCAGCTTTTGAGCGAGCAGTTTGTCACAGTCGCGCAGCTAGCTACAGCAGAAACTGAAGCGATCGCGGCGGTGTATGGCATTGGCCCTGAAATTGCTCAGTCGGTCTATCAGTGGTTTCGCGTACCCGCTAATCAAAACCTGATTGAGTCGCTGCGAGCAGCCGGGATTCAGCTAGCGGCGCAAGCTGACACGACGGCCCTAGGGCAACCGCAACCGCTGTCCGGCAAAACCTTAGTATTGACGGGGACCTTGCCTACGCTTAAGCGCAGTGAAGCCAAGGCACTGATTGAGGCCGCAGGTGGCAAAGTCACCAGCGCTGTCAGCAAGAAAACCGACTATGTTGTGGCCGGGGCAGAAGCCGGATCTAAGCTAGAAAAAGCGCAGCAGTTAGGCATTCCCGTTCTTTCAGAAGCGGACTTACAGCAACAAGTCAGGGCAATTCCGGATGCAGGCTCCTAGACTTCACGGTCTCAGGGAAATTGCTGAAATTTTAGTCAATCACCGGGTAGGCGGCGGAGATTTTTGATCAATAGAGGCTATAGTTCCCTCAGATTACTGTTTTCTCTGTTTTATGAATGTGGGTATTGACCGGGAATTTGCCAGCGCCGAGCATTCTAGGGGCCACTATTTTGGGGGGATCAAACGCTGGCTAGCACCGAGCTTTTGGGGATTGGGCGCTGGTATTCTCCAAAGCTTAGCGATCGCAACTCCGGCTGTCTCGGCTGAGCGAATTTATCTCACCTTCGGCCTCTTTGAGCGAGCAATTGAGATAGAAGATTTGGAGACTTTAGCCAATGAGGGAGAACTGCCCAGTGATCTAGAGTATTACGCTCGGTTTTTAACCCCAGAACAGCTGGCGCAGTTGCGCACGGTATTGACTGAGCCAGTTGATATCAACGTCATCACGGTTTCCCAATTTCTGCATACGCCCCAAGGCACGTTTTTGCTGCAGCAGCTTGGCGAGGTCATCAATACGCCGGCGCGTCTCTCCGGCTTCCTGCCGCTGCGGGCGGCACTGGTGCTGGCGGCGGCTGATTCAGAAGAAGGGCTGACGCTGCTCAACGTGCTGCGCTACTTTCCGACCCAGGGCGTGCGCATTGACCTGCTGCGCGGCTTAGCGGTGGCGGAGGGCATCGATCGCGCCGTGAATGAGGCCAACCAGGCGATCGCAACGATACAGAGTACGGCGCTGCAGGCTGCCCAGCAGCAGACCCTCCCTGACATAGCTTCTCTGCCCAGAGAAATTCAGCGGCGGGGGCCATTTGCCCTGCGCCGAGTTTCGCTGACTGTACGCCGGTTCAATCCACCGGCTGATCTCTATATCCCAGTTGTTAGCGAGATTGCTTCGCGGGAATTTCCGGGACGATTTCCCGTCGTGGTGATCTCTCACGGACTCGGCAGCGATCGCACCACGTTTGCTTACCTGGCTCGCTATCTTAGCTCTTACGGGTTTGTGGTGCTGGCAGTTGAGCATGGTGGCAGCAGCGCTGAGCAACTTTTGGCCTTAGCCGAGGGGCGTACGACCCAGGTAGTCCCGGATGATGAGTTCATCAATCGGCCTCAGGAAGTCAGCCTGGCTCTAGATGCGCTTACCCGCTTCGCTAGGGCTGATTCTTATCTGCAACGCCGCATCAATCTAGATCAAGTCGGTATCATCGGCCAGTCTTTTGGCGGCTTTACGGCCCTAGCGCTGGCCGGAGCGACTTTTAATCAGGCTTCACTAGTAGAAAACTGTCCGCCTCAGCTCAGCAGCTTTAATGTTTCGCTCTTACTGCAGTGTCAGGCTTTAGCACTGTTTCAACCGGCGATCGCCGCTGGGGACACAGCCTCAGCTCGGCTGCCAGAAACGGTTGCCACATTTAGCGATCCGCGTATCAAAGCGGCGATCGCCGTCAATCCCATCGGCAGCATCATTTTCGGGCCAGCGGGGCTGAGCCAAGTTGAGGTGCCTACTCTGCTGGTTGCGGGCAGCTCGGACACCGTAGCGCCGGCTCTAGCTGAGCAGATTATCCCTTTTACCTGGCTGACCTCTGCAGAGCGCCACCTGCTGCTGCTGCAAAACGGTACTCACTTTTCTACCGTTGCCCGCTCGGAAAACGACAGCGAAGTTTTACCCATTCCGGTCAGCATTCTGGGGCCCCGTCCTGATATTGCACAGAATTACTTAGAGGCCATGAGTACAATTTTTTTCCAGACTTACCTACGCCAAGATCAGCGCTATCGGCCTTTTCTCAGTGCGGCCTATGCTAGCGAGATCAGCCAGTCGCCCCTGCCCCTCAGCCTGGTACAGTCGCTGAAGGCCACCGAGCGATCGTTACTAGAAAGCCCTGAACCGTAGGAACAACACGTTATTTTGACCGAGAAAGATATTTGTTTTTGTAATTCTTAATGCAAGTACATAGTCTGATTGCCAAACGTTATAAGTTTGACGATTGCGATAACTTTTACCGCAGCCCCCTTGTAGCTTTTTTGGAGGAGCGTTAGGGTAAAGCTATGAATCTAAAGAAAATATAAATAAGTAGATCAAGTCGCTTATATTCCAGTGTTCCTATACCGAAACCGACAAACATGAATGCTTCCCTCTTGCGTTTGCTCTGGTCTCGAATTGAAAAAACGCCCGCCGATGTCCTAACTCGACTAGGGGGTGACAGCTTGACGCAGTATTTACTGGGACAAATCAAAGATGACGTTTGCCTCAGTCCTGAAGAGTGCAACGCTGTTGGCTCCTATATTAGTACCCGCAGCGTTTTAATTCGCGATTTGGCCTATGCCCGCGCTAGCTAAAGGACAATAGCATCAAGGCTATAGTCTCGCCAAGTCTGATGATGTCGCTCTGAAACATAGGGACGCAGCACAAACTGAGGCTTAGCGCCAGTCTGAACATCAATCCGTAAGAAAGAGTAAGGTCGTCGCTGCTGCTGCTGGCCGCTAAGACCCACAAATAGCTGCGATTTGGCAACCAAACGCTTTTCTCGATAGGGGTAAGCTTTTTTAGGAAAAACTTCATCTAGCTCAGCCCCAGCGGGCCGCTGTCGTCTCAGGCTCAGACCGCTTCCGCCGCAGACAACCCAGCTCAGATTGGAGTCAGCATGGCCCGTATCCAGGGTACGCAAATATTCAAAGCAGTGGGCATGACCGCTCAGCACTAAATCCACTAGGGGGCGATCGCCGCGATTTTGACCCACTGCTGTAGCTGCACCATTTAAGGCCCAGCGCAGGTGCTGTCGTACAGCCAGCGTTTGTCCTTGCCACCACTTCGTTGCCTCGCTGACATAGGGCGGATGATGAAAAAACAGAATGCGACCCCGCACCTGCGGATTTTGCCATGAGGCAATTAGGCGCTCTTGCAGCCAGATGAGCTGATCCATATCTACAGTTTCCGCGCCCTGAGCCGCCAGTTGCTTGTCAATATCTCGCTGCACCTCCACCAGTTGCTCCAGCTTGCCTCTAAGAGCGTCGAGCTGTTCGGCGGCTTCTGGAAGAGTGGCCTGTAGCCGTGCCGCCTCGTCAAACACTTCCGCTTCTGCGGCGGCGATGGCACGGCGGTGGGCCTGAAGCATCTGCCGATAGCTTTCCCCATACTGATCACTGGGTAAGGGGGAAGGAGCATTGAGGGTGTTGGAATCTAGGGCGAAGAAGTCAATGCCGCCATAGCGAAAGCTGTAATAGCGGTTGGGCAGGCGGGTGAACTGACCTGGTTGATAGCGCAGGCAGCGCCCCCTTTCGGTTTGAGCATCATAGTGGCGATTGAGGTGGCAGGCTAGCTCATCTAAAGTCAAATCTTGAGAATAATCTAAAAAGGCGCGGGCAAAGGCATCTCCCTGCCCCGATCCGTAGCGGCCAATGTTACGCCGTAGGGGCTGCCGCAGCAAACGCTGCAGGGGCTGAGTCAGCGGCGCGAGCAGGCTGTGCAAACGGGGTAAGTCGTAGTAGTCGTGATTGCCCAGAACAGGCAAGAAGGGCAGGGCAAAGACCATCTGGTCGTAAGCAATCTGATCCGGGCGATCGCCGCCCACTAAAAACTCCCGGTAGGGCTGAATGAAGTTAGCAGGATACTGCTCGTGGGAACCACACTGATAGACCACGTCACCCGTGTGGAGTAAAAATTGGCAGTCAGCGTGATGAGGGAGCATTTGTGCCGCAATCCGCCGCTGCGGATCGTGATGGCCATGACTGCCAGAGCCACTATCGCCAATTACTAAAAAGGAAAAGCTCTCCTGGTCGTGACCGTCCTCTAGGACAAAGCGGGTTTGATCAATGCCGCTTGTCACCATGAGCGGATGCTGCCACTGCACCCGCTCTTTCATCTTTTGAATTTTGGTGGCAATCGTCGGTTCTAGAAGCCGCAGCATAGAGAAGAGGGAGATCAGCACGCCTGCTTATAAAGTAGCCTTATCTCCGCTGAACTGCCGCAAGTTAGGCTTGTCGCGGACATACCCGACAGTGCACCTGAACTTTCCTGAACTTTTTACTGAATTTTCTCCATCGACGATCTGATACAAACCAGAGAGACTGTTCTTATCCGAAGTACCTAAGGTCATGCCGGGAGAATCTTCAAGTAGACAACCTTTTTAGCTTGTCGAGCGAGTTTGAAGGTTCTCCGGTTTTTTTATTTGGGCTAAGTCAATAGCAGGCATTCCCGTTCAAGCCGCTCGTTTCAGGTAGAGGGCGCGTTGGCGATATTCTGCAGACCCATTACCAGTTGATTTTGAGGTAGTGCAGGAGCAGCCATATTCTCTAGGGTGCGCGATCGCTGAGTGCCGATCATGGCAATTTGGCTGGTCAACAGGAAGCTCGTAAAGCTGGCGATGACGATTACCGGCAGCATGGCGGTTCCCGACAAAACGCTGAGGATGATGCTTGTGCTGATGGGAGTTTTAGTCACCGCGACATTGACTGCTGCCATCAGACAGACCATGCCCAGCGTCGGATGGATTTGAGGCACTGCCAGGGCGATCGCTAATCCCACATTGGCCCCAATAAAGAACAGCGGAAAGATAAAGCCGCCTAAAAAGCCAGAATGTAGCGTAAAGCTGATGGCGAACATCTTAGCGACTGCAATCAGCAGCAGCGCCGATACTCCTAACAGCGCTCCCGTCTCAATCACCGTATGAATCTGCTCCTCGCTGAAAAAGAGCGTCTGCGGATAGGCAAAGGCAATCAGGCCAATAGATAGACCGCCCAGAGTTGCTAGCAAAATGCGGAAATGTTCTAGCGGCTCTAGAATCCGGCCTACTAGCCGAAAGACGTAGATAAACATAACCGCCACGCCTGCCCCGACAACACCCAGCGCTAACCCTTCCAAAAGATTGATCGGCGTCAGCGGCGGTACCGATTCAAAATGATAAAAGCCACCAATGGTGATGCCCGTACTGATGCGAAATACGGCAAAAGATAAAATTGCTGAAATCACGGCAGGCGCAACGGCTTCGTAATACTCCAACCCTCGACGGTGGGGAATTTCCAACGCAAAGATCGCCGCGCCAATCGGAGCACCGAAAAAAGCGCCTAGCGCCGCGCTCATGCCGCAAAATGTGAGGACGCGCACTGAAGCGGTTTCTAACTTCAAGGAATCGCCTAGCCAGCTACCAAAGCTGCCGTTGACCTGAACTAAAGGCGCTTCTGGCCCAGCACTGCCGCCTGAGGTAATTGCCACTAGCGAAGCAATTACCATAGCGGGGGTTTTACGAATGTCAATTCGCCCTGGGCTGTGAATCTTATCAACGACTTGGGCCATTTCGCCAGGTAGACCCATAAAGTAAAGAATTAGTCCCACACAAAAGCCGCCTGTTGTGGTGGCGATCCATACATAGTTATTAGCTGGCAGCCAGTCAGGAAAATAAGGGATGGCTAAGTTCGGCAGCGTATGCCAAACCCCATGCATCATGGTTTCTAAAACGAAGTAGTAGCAGGTAGCTACTATGCCCCCCACTAAACCAATCGCTGCTGAGCAAAGCACTAACTGTAAATAAGTGAGCTGACGTTTCTGAGAATCTTTGTCCGCGAAGCTTTGAGAACTGCTGTTGGGAGAACTGACTTGAGTAGACACGGTTTGTGCGCCTCGAAAGTAGGTGTGGCTAGCAGCGGCTGACTGAGAATCTGGTGACCTGCGCGCTGCTTTTAAGCCAAGCTACAAAAATCCATCTGATGGCTTGGTGTATTCCAACACAAACTTTGCTGACTCATGTTTCAAAGCCGCTGTCACTATGCAAATATCACATGCAGATAGCAGCGATCGCGGCAGGCACGAGAAGACCCGTTACGCTTTCCTATTAATCCCCCCGGCTGTTATTCCCCTCTCCCACCACATTCAGCTCCACCTCAAACTACTCCCACATGTCTCGCCAGTTACCCTGACGACTATGTGCGCCTAATCGGCATCGACCCGCAAAACAAGCGCCGTATCCTAGAAACCATCATTCAGCGCCCAGAGTAGGGCGAGCACTGCCCGCCTCAATAAAGCCCTCGCCACACCACGTAGGGCGGGCACTGCCCGCTTCTAAAGGTCAAAGTGATTAATGAGGAACGTAGAATCGAAGAGAATCAGCCAGCTCGCTGCAAAGATTATGTAAAGTAGCGCCCCAAGCGGTGGCATTGACGATTGCTCGTCAGTTGCATTCTATACAGGCAGGCAACGGCACATCTGAAGATATGCGGAAAGTTGCTATTGGGCTGAGCGGGTCTGGCTATAATCGGGGAGACTCTCTTGTGAATAAAAAATGGTGGAATGGCTAGCCATCTGGGGTGTTGCAGCACTGTCGGTCTTTCGGCCAATTCTGGAAGACATTGCTAAGGAAGTCGCCAAAGATGCGGCCAAAAGCTACGTCGGGCAATGCTTTAAGAGCGTTTTTTCCGTTATTTACAAGGAACCGCTCACTAAGGCCACTGGACAGGCGCTTAAAGAACTGCTGCAACTCATTGAAGACGAACTGATTCGGGCCGATATTGAGGGAGAGCGGCTACAGGCCTGGATCTATGATGTGCGGCGGTTTGTGAATCAGGAGTCGGTGCGCGACGCCATCGCCGCCCTGTTTTTGCAGCCTGACTACCATCTTGATCCCAAAATCTTTATCACGGCGTGGCAACAGCTCGACGGTGCCCTCGCCATGCCAGAGGGGTTCTCTTGGCCATACGTGGCGAAGCGCTTTGCGGCCAAAGTGGTGGCAATCCGCCAATCTTCGACAGAACTCCAGGAGACGTTCGCCTCCCTGGCTCAGGCCCAGAATACTGAGGCATTGCAAGAACTGGCGGGACTGCCTCCAGAGTTTAATCTGGAAACCTATCGCGAAGCGCTAGTCGAGCGCTATGGCACGGTAGATTTGGCCAGCCTTGACACGACAGGAGCCTATTACGAGGTGCGGCTATGGAGCGTGTTTGTGGCGCAGTCGGTGCGGGAGTGCCATGAGTATGACCCGCAGCTGCTGGAGGTGCCGAAGGATCAGCTGCTGCGCTTGGTGGAAGCTGGAGAACTGGATGCGGCCCAGCTGGCCGAGTCGGAAAGGCTACACGATGAACGGCGGCGAGCCTATGTGAACCAACCCCCCAAACCCGTGCTGGCAGTCACTGATGCCGCCGCCATCCAACGGCTGGTCATCTTGGGGGATCCAGGATCGGGTAAGTCTTCGCTGTTGCGGTATCTGGCGCTGCAGTGGGCGCGGATTAATGACGCCAACCAGCGCTATACCCAGCCGCTGCCGCTGCTGATTGAGCTGCGAGAATATACCCGCTGGCACTGCCCCAGCCACAAAGGCTTTTTAAAGTATCTGCACGAAGCCTCAACTTGGCATCGGCTGAATCAGCAAACCTTGAAGCACCTGCTGGAGCAACCGAACCGGGTGGTGGTGCTGCTGGATGGATTGGACGAAGTGTTTGACCCGGCTGAGCGGGAGCAGGTGGTCAACGATATTCATCGCTTTAGCAATGAGTACAAGAATGTGCGCCTGGTGGTGACGTCGCGGGTGGTGGGCTATCAGCCCCATCGGCTGCGCAACGCCGAGTTTCGCCACTTTATGCTGCAAGATCTGGACGACGACCAGATTGGCACCTTTTTGGATCGGTGGCATGAGGTGACGTTTGATAAGTCGCAGAAAACGGACGCTGAGAGTAAGCAAGAGCGGCTGGAGAAGGCAATCCAAAACTCTAAATCGATTCGGCAGTTGGCAGGGAATCCACTGCTGTTGACGATGATGGCGGTGCTGAATCGACATCAAGAGCTGCCGCGCGATCGGGTTGACCTGTATCAGCAGTGCTCGCGGTTGCTGCTGCATCAGTGGGATGTAGAACGTACATTAGTCGATTTTCCCGGCTTGAGTACAGAGATCGGGCTACGGGAGAAGACTGATATCTTGCGGGTGGTGGCATACGCTATGCAGACGCGGGTATCGGACGAATTGCGCGCTAATTACATTGACGGCGACACATTGACTGGCTTGATTGAAGAGTATCTCCGCACAGAATTACGGTTTGACCAAGCGCGGGCAGTAGCGCGGGCATTGGTAAAGCAGCTGCGTGAACGAAATTTTATCCTTTGTTTCCTGGGTGCAAATAGTTACGCTTTTGTCCATCGCACGTTTTTGGAGTATTTCTGTGCTGCAGAAATTGTTCATCAGTTTAATGTTGCCAAAACACTCAATGAAGATGCGTTAATCAATCTATTTGAAAAGCATTGTCGAGATGATGATTGGCGCGAGGTTTTACGTCTGGTTTGCAGTCAAATAGACGAATATTTCGTGGGTCTCATCCTTCAGCACCTTACGAATCGAACGGATATTGACACACTCATCCATTCCTCGTCTCCACCGAACGAATTACCTCTCGCCATTGAATGCTTAATGGAAGCAAGAAACATTAGTGATTTGCAAGTGGTTGGAAATCTTCTGCTTCGCACCGTAGTTCGGGTATTTCAGCGCAACATGTTCAATGAAATGATTGATGAAATTGTGACATTGTCTCGAAGCCTTAGCAGACCTTGGCCGGGAGCTGTCTGGGAGGACGAATTCGAAACTCATTTTGAGCGGCTATATCACTTGGGAGAGGATTCTGGTGCTCCATCATCGACGGGAAGCTGGCCACATTTTGTAGCAAATATCTTTGGTGACCGTCAGCGTGTAATAAGTCTTGCCTTAAATGCGAATTGGTATGCGCGTCAGGCGTCATTTCTAGCACTAGCTATGAAGTGGCCAGACGAAATTACCCATGACTTCCTTGTCCAGCGCTCTATCGACGATGAAAATGGGACTTCTCGCAGCGCTGCTCTACGGGCGTTGGTCCAGACATGGCCAACCGAGACCACCCATGACTTTCTTATCCAGCGCTCTACCGACGATGAAAACGAATATCCCCGCCGCACTGCCTTGCAGGCCTTAGCGGACAAATGGCCCGATGAGACCATGCGCACCTTCCTCACCCAGCGCGCCCTCAACGATGAAAACGAATATCCCCGCAGCACTGCCTTGCAGGCCTTAGCGGACAAATGGCCCGATGAGACCACACGCACCTTCCTCACCCAG